>NZ_JBEZGX010000004.1:0-267056 GCF_040650235.1 Kitasatospora sp. NPDC048722 | reverse complement strand
GGCGGCGCCGAAGAGGTTGCCGCAGGTGTCGAAGGTGTCGGGGTGCCGCTCGGCGGGGAGGCCCAATGATCGGCGCCAGTTATTCCAACCAGCTGGTTGGAATTGAACCCCGGAACGCTTCAGACCCCGAGCCTGCGCACCAGCTCCACAACGGCCGCCCGCCTCGCGGCCGGATCCTCGTCGGCCGTCCCGCCGAGGATCATCCGGGCCAGCTGCGGCACGGCGAACTGCCAGCCGGCCAGCGCCACGACGGCATAGAGCAGGTCCCCCGGCGACAGCGGCACGCCGCCCCGCACCGCGTCCGCCCCCTCCCCGCGCGCGCGAGCGAGGGCGCTCACCTTCTCGGCGTAGTAGGCGGCCCGCAGTTCCTCGCCCGCGACCGGAGCGGCCACCTCCCCGTACAGCGCCTCCCACTGCAGCAGGCGCAGCAGATGGGGGTGGGCGAGGTGGTAGTCGAACACGCGGCCCGCGTACTCCGGAAGCTCCACCGGCCGCCCGTCCTCCTCCATCGGCACGGCGGCGGCGAGCTGCTCCAGTTCACGCTGGACCACGGCGTCGAACAACTGCCGCTTGCCGCCGAAGTACGGGTAGATCCGCTCCTTGTTGACCCCTGCCGCAGCCGCGATCCGGTCGATCCGCCCGCCCTCGGGCCCGTGCGCGGCGAACTCCTCCACGGCCGCCTCCAGCAGCAGCCGCTTGGTCTTCGTGGTATCCCATGCCATGCGCCCAGGATACGAAGCAGCCAACCGGCCGGTTGGCCGTCCCCGGTCGGCGGGCGTCACGGTCGCCGGGGACACCGCACCTGCTGCGCCCTGCGGTGAGCGGCCGCAACCTGTTCGGTCGGGCCGTGCGGTCGCCCGGGTCCCCTGCTCGCGGGGCCGGCGGGCCCCGCGAGCGGCACACCAGGGCCCGGGAGGTCACAATGAGGCATGCGACCAAGCCCCGGCCCGGCCGATCAGCCGCCGGCGACAGCCGGTCCGGCCGCCGCGCGCGGCGAGCACTGGTGGCCGGTCGCGACGGCGATCGCAACGGCCGCCGTGCTCCACGTGGCACTGCCCGCGGCATACCGGCTGGACCCCGCATGGGTGGCCCCGGCGGTCATGTTCACGCTGCTGGCGGTACTGATCGCCGGTGACCCGGGACGGATCGACCGTCAGAGGACCTGGCTGCGGGTGGTCACCGAGGCCCTGATCGCCTTCGTCACCGTGTCGAACCTGTACGTGGGTGTCCGCCTGGTGGCGGACATCCTGAGCAACAACAAGCTGTTCGCCGACAACGCCACCGGCCTGCTGGCCACCGGCGGAGTGGCCTGGGCGACGAACGTGATCGCCTTCGCGCTCTGGTACTGGGACCTGGACCGCGGCGGCGCCGCCGCCCGCGCCCACCAGCCCTCCGCGAAACCGGCGTTCGTCTTCCCCGAAATGCAGCACGGCGCCCACGCACCGGCCGACTGGGTGCCGCACTTCGCCGACTACCTGTCGCTGGCCTTCTGGACCGCCACCGCGTTCAGCCCCACCGACGTCTCCGCTATCAGGAGGTGGGCCAAGCTGCTGATGATGGCGGAGGCCGCGACCTCCCTCGTCGTGGCCGCCCTGGTGATCGCCCGTGCGATCAACATCCTGCAGTGAAGCGAGCGCCGTGGACGGCCGGATACGGTGTCCACGCAGGCGCAGGACCTCCGCCGGCCCCGCCGCGCGTGCAGCGAGCCGGGTAAGGCCACCGTCGCGGTGTGGAGCTCAGTCGGACACCCGCACCGCGAGTGCCGGCCTGATCCGGGCCGCGTGCCGGGCCGGGCCGAGTGCGGCCACCAGGGAGGCCAGCAGAGTGGCGCCGACCAGGGCGAGGATGGACCACCACTCGATCGGGAAGCCGCCTTCGAGGCCCGCGAACGCGGAACTCCGCTGGTACATCAGCCAGGTGGTGAGCACGCCCAGGACGCTGCCCAGCACGACGCCCTCCAGGGCGACGAAGCCGCTCTCCCACAGGAACGAGCGTTCGACCGTCCGCGCCTGGCAGCCCAGGGCGCGCAGCACGCCGATGGTGCGCCGGCGCTCCCGGACCGCCCGGACCATGACGACGCCGAGGCCGGTGATCCCGATCAGCAGGCCGAGGGCGAGGAATCCCTGCATCAGCTGGAAGAAGGCGGTGTTGGCGGCGAACAGGCGGTGCACGTCGGCCGCGATCGGGCTGGCCACCAGCCCGGCCGAGAGGTGCTCGCCCTGGAGGCGGCCGGCCGTCGCCTCCGGGGAGACCCCGGGGGCCGTGCGGACCAGGGCACTGGCGGTCCGCGCGTCGGCGCCGAACTGCTGGGCCACGGCCCGCTCGCCGGCGATCAACGGGTAGCTGGTGGCGCTGTTCCCGTCGGCGGGGTAGAACGCGAGCCCGCTCTTCAGGACGCCGGCGATCACCTTCTGCTCGGACCGCCCCGTACCGGGGTCGGTGAGCGTGAGCGTGTCACCGGGGGCGAAGAACTTCCCCGGCGGGCCGCCGGTGGAGCCGAAGACGCCGTCCACCACCACGTACTCGGAGTGGGTGGCGAGCGCCTGCCACACCGCCCGGTCGTCCGGGAGCCCGGGCAGGCGGTCCCGGAACGTGATGTCCGTGAGCGCGCCGTCCGGCACGCCGACGACCGCCGTGTCCAGTGGCCGCGTGGTGCGGTGCCCGGGATCGGTCGCCTGCCCGCGCGCGCCGAGCAGCGGCGTGAACGCGGTGACCTGGCTCGCGAGCGGCCCGGTGCGCAGGGCGGTGAGCGGATCGCCGCCTGCCGCCTGCGGGTTGTAGTCGACCCGCAGGGTGTAGCCGGCGGTCGCGTCCCTGGTGGCCTGGCCGACGCTGGCGTTCACCAGGCCGGATATCTCCGTGAGCAGCACCAGGACGAGCGCGATGAGCGTGTACATCACGAGGGTCGAGCCGGTGCGGAAGCGCTTTGCCAGCGGGTAGGCGGCGGCCAGCCGCAGGGCGAGGCCCTGCTGGGTGGGACGCGCCATGACCCGGCGCAACGGTCGCAGCAGGACCTGCTGGTTCTCGCTGACCAGGACCACCGCGGAGAAGGCGGCGAGGCTGCCGAGGATCACGTACACGGCCATCGACGGCGTGTCGAACACGCGCGGGCGCACCACGCTGGCGGTCAGGGACCAGACGAGGACGAGACCCGCGGCGATGCTGGCGACCGCGCGGCGCGGCCATCTGCGGAGAGCCACCGGCACCGCGAACGCGACGGCCAGTGCGGGCAACAGGTAGGTCTGCTCCGCCTGGCTGCGGGCGATGGCCGGAACGGCGGCCACCGCGCACAGCGCGGCCAGCGCGCCGGAGAGCACCAGGATCCGGCGGCGGGGCCCGCGGCCCGTTCCCGCGGGCTGCTCGCGGATGGCGGCGATGACGTTGAAGCGGCTGATCCGGGCGCTGGTGACGGCGATCGCGGCCAGCGCGATCGCCAGCCCCATCGCGGCGCCGTTGAGCACGCTGGTGGGCGTGACCGCGAAGGCGATGGAGAGCCCGCCACCGTCCGCCGACCAGCCGCGGAAGACCCGGGCGGCGATCAGCGCGACGCCCCGGCCCACACCGACTCCCACGGCCACTCCGGGAACCACGGCGGCGAGGGCGTACACAGCGCCTTCCAGGGTGAAGGAGCCGACCAGCCGCGAGCGCTTGAGGCCGACCGCCCGGAGCATGCCCAGCTGCGGCTTCCGCTCCTCGGCGAGCATCACGAAGATGTTCACCAGCAGCAGTGCGCCGGCGATGATGCTGAAGCTCCCGATCATGAGGAACAGGGCCCCGAGGGTGTCCCCGGTCCGCCGGGCCTCCTGGAGCACGGCGTGTTTGGGGGCGTCGACCGCCGTGCGGGCCGCATCGGGGCCGAGGGCGGTGCGGATCTTCGCGGTGACGGGATCGGTGAGCTTCTCGCCGCCCTCCACACCGCCGCGGTTGGAGACCACCGTCACCGACAGGGGCTCCGCGCCAGCGGCGGCGGCCGCGGCGTCCAGGGCACCCGGCGGCAGGAACGCGTCGCGGTTCGCGCGGCCACCGAGGCCGGTCCCGGCCAGGCCCTGCTGCGGCACCACCCGCTCGACGCGGTAGTCGACCGGTCGTCCGTAGAGGTAGAGCGTGATCGTCTGCCCGCTGTCCACCCGGAGCGAGCGGGCGAGGGGTTCGTTGAGCACCACCTGGCCGGGACCCGGTGTCGGTCCGTTCAGGCCGGAACCTCCGCCGGCCGCGCCGAAGCGGCCGGCCGCGCCGAGGTCCATCTGCCAGGCGAGCACCCGGGGTTCGGCGACCGGCCCGGGGCCGCCCGGGTTCGCGGCGGACGCCTGGGCCACCCGGGCCGTGAGCACGCCGTCGACCTCGGGATCGGTGGCGAGCGGGTGCAGCCGGTCCGCCACGGCCCGTCCGGCGGCACCGGTGGCGACGATCCGTTCGTCGACCGGGCCGAGCGTCCGGTACGCCTGCTGACGGACCGAGAAGTTCAGGGTGTCGCCGACGACGAGCGCGCCGACGATGATCGCGGTGCCGAGCACGGAGCCGGTGACGACCAGGGCCGCCTCGGTGCGGCGCCGGGCGACCTGACGCAGCGCCAGGCGGCGGACCACGGGCTGGCGCACGGCGATCAGCGCGAGGGCGAGCAGGGCAACGGCGACCGAACCCACCACCGGCACCAAGAGGTTCGGGTACACGGTTCAGCCCGCGTCCTGCAGTACGGCCCTCCGGTGGTCGGAGACCAGACGGCCGTCACGCATCCGCACCAGGCGGGGGAGGCGGCGCCCGATCGCCTCGTCGTGGGTGACCAGCACGATGGTCTGGCCCTCGTCCCGGTTGAGCGACGTCAACAGGTCCATCACCTGTGCCGCCATGGCGCTGTCCAGGTTCCCGGTGGGCTCGTCAGCCCAGACCACGGCCGGGCGCGCGACCAGGGCCCGGGCGATGGTGACGCGCTGCTGCTCTCCGCCGGACAGCTCGCTCGGGCGGTGCGCCACCCGGTCCGCGAGCCCGATCCGCTCCAGCATGCCGATCGCTCGGGCGCGGGCCTCGCGGGGTGCGGTGCCCGTGAGGAGCAGCGGGAGTTCGACGTTCTCGGCCGCCGTGAAGACGGGGATCAGGTTGAAGGCCTGGAAGACGAAGCCCATGGCCCGTGCCCGGTGCTCGGTGCGTTCGGCGTCCGACATGGCGAACAGGTCGCGGCCGTCCACCTCGACCCGGCCGGCGTCGATGTCGTCGAGGCCGGAGAGGCAGTTGAGCAGGGTGGTCTTGCCCGAACCGGACGGACCCATGACGCCGACCAGCTCCCCGTGCCCGACGGTCAGGTCGAGGTCGCGCAGGGCGGTCACCTCGACCGTCCCGGTGCGGTAGACCTTGCGGACGCCGGTCGCGGCCAGCAGCGGCCTTCGGGTGTTCACGGCGGTTCCCGGTGTCAGTAGCGCAGCGGCCTGCCGGACGGCGTGCGCAGGTCCAGGGCCGGGGGCTGCTGCGGGCGGGGCCGGGTGACGACCTTGATGCGGATCATCTCCGCCACCTCCTCGGGAATCGGGCTCGTCTCCCACTCTGGTCGCCGCCGCGGCAGGCGGGCAGGGGTCCTCGGGCGCGCCGCGCAGGCCCGACCGGGTGCTTGCGGCGGGTGCGGACGGCCCCCGGCCGAGGGGGCCGGTCGGCCCTGATGCCGGGGCGGAGCCCGTTCCTACGGTGGTGCCGAGGGGGAACCGCACCACCCGGTGGAGGACGAGATGACGATCGGCGAACGCCCCGCGCCGGCGCCCGGATCCACCGTGCAGGACCGGGGCCGACCGTGACCGGCGAGGGCCGGACCGCCCTCCAGGCCGCCCCGCCGGGTCCGGGTGAGGGCGCCCCCGACCCGCGCGAGCCCCTCGGTCTCCTCTTCCGCGCCCTGCGGACCTCGCCCGGCGGACTCACCGAGCGCGAGGCCGCGAGGCGTCGGACCGTGTACGGGCCCAACGCGCTCGCACGGCGCGAGGCCCGTCGCTGGCCGCGCGAGCTCGCCCGCCAGTTCACCCACCCCCTGGCGCTGCTGCTCGCCTTCGCCGCCGTACTGGCGGGCGTGAGCGGGGCTCCGAACCTGGCGGCCGCGATCGTGGCGGTGATCGTCCTGAACGCCGCCCTCGCCTTCGCGCAGGAGCGGCAGGCCGAGCGCGCGGTGGAGGCCCTGGCCGGCTTCCTACCCGAAGAGGCGACGGTGATCCGGGGCGGCCTCTCACGGCCGGTGCCCGCGACCGACCTCGTACCGGGCGACGTGCTGGTGGTGGAGGAGGGCGACCGGGTCTCGGCCGACGCGCGGCTGCTGTCGGGCGGGGTGGAGGTCGACCTCTCGACGCTGACCGGCGAGTCCGTGCCGGTGTTCCGCTCCGCCGAGTTCTCGGACGACTCCGGTCCGCTCCTGGACGCCCGGGACCTCCTGTTCTCCGGCTCCGCGTGCACCGGCGGTCAGGCTCGGGCGGTCGTCACGGCGACCGGCATGCACACCGAGCTCGGCCGGATCGCCGCGCTCAGCCAGCGCACCCGTCGCGAGGAGAGCCCGCTGGAACAGCAGGTCAAGCGGGTCGCCCGGCTGATCGCCGTGATCGCGATCGGGGTCGGCCTGGCGTTCCTCCCGATGGGCCTGGCCGCGGGTCTCCCGCTCGGCGCGGCGGTGGCCTTCGCCATCGGCCTGCTCGTCGCCAACGTGCCCGAGGGCCTCCTGCCGACGATCACCCTCGCGCTCGCCTCCGGTGTGCGCGACCTCGCCCGGCGCGGCGCGGTGGTCAAGCGGCTGTCCGCCGTGGAGACCCTCGGGTCGACCACGGCGATCTGCACCGACAAGACGGGCACGCTGACCGAGAACCGGATGCGGGTCACCGCGGTGTGGACCCCCGGTACGGACCCGGGCGGGACGGCACCCGCGCCGGACGAGGGCACCCTGGCACTCGCCGACGCCGCCGCCACCTGTACGACCGCCGATCCGGCGGCCGGCCGCGGCGACCCCACCGAACTCGCCCTCCTCGACCTGGCCGCCCGCCTCGGCGCCGGCCTCCCGCCGGAGCGCCGGGAGCACGAGCGCCGCGCGCTGTTCCGGTTCGACCCGCACGTCAAGCTGATGACCACCGCCGACGCCCGCGACGGCGTGATCGTCCTGCACACCAAGGGCGCCCCGGAGGAGGTGCTCACCCACGCCACCCGCCTGCTCGACCGCGGCACCGCGCGGCCGCTCACCCCCGCCGACCGCACCGAGGTGGTCCACGCCGTCGGCCGGCTGGCGGCCCGGGGACTGCGCGTCCTCGCCGTGGCACGCCGGCCGCTCGCACCCGGTCAACCACCTCCGGCCCGGCGCGAGGACGCCGAGCACGACCTGTGCCTGATCGGCCTGGTCGCCATGGCCGACCGGCCCAGGCCCGAGGTGGCGGACGCCATCCGCCGGGCCCACCGGGCCGGGATCACCGTGCACGTGGTCACCGGCGACAACGGGCTCACCGCCGCCGCCGTCGCCGAGCAGGTCGGCATCGGTCGGCGCGGCATGCGCATCGTCACCGGCACCGAGCTCGACGCGCTGGGCGACGACCGCCTGGACGCGCTGCTGGCCCAGGGCGAGGAGGTGGTCTTCGCCCGGACCTCGCCCGAGGCGAAGCTGCGGATCGCCGACGCGCTGCGGGCCGAGGGACACACCGTCGCCATGACGGGGGACGGCGTCAACGACGCGCCCGCACTGCGCCGCGCGGACATCGGCGTCGCCATGGGCCGCTCCGGCACCGAAGTCGCCCGCGAGGCCGCCACCATGGTGCTCACCGACGACAACTTCGCGACCATCGTGGCGGCCGTCGAGGAGGGTCGGCGCACCTACGACAACATCCGCAAGTTCATCGTGTACATCTTCACCCACGCCGTCCCCGAGGTCGTCCCGTTCCTGGTCTTCGCGCTCGCCGGCGGCGCCGTGCCGCTCCCGTTGACGGTGATGCAGATCCTCGCCATCGACCTCGGCACCGACACCCTGCCGGCCCTCGCCCTCGCCCGCGAGCACGCCGAACCCGGGCTGATGGACCGGCCGCCCCGGCCCCGCTCGGAGCGGGTGATCCGGCCCGCCATGCTCGCCCGGGCATGGGGCTTCCTGGGCCTGATCTCCGCCGCGCTCGTCATGGGCGGCTACTTCCTCACCCTCCGCCTCGGCGGCTGGCACCCCGGCGACCCGACCGGCCCCGGCACCGCGCTCCACCTGCCCTACCAACAGGCGACCACCGTCGCGTGGCTGGGCATCGTCACCTGCCAGATCGGCACCGCCTTCGCCGCCCGCACCGACCGGGCCCCGCTGCGGGCCGTCGGCGTGTTCACCAACCGCCAGCTGCTCGGCGGCATCGGCTTCTCGCTCACGTTCGCCGCCGCGATCGTCTATCTGCCCGCGCTGCACGGCGTGTTCGGCACGGCGGCCCTCTCCCCCGCCCAACTGCTCACCGTGGCGCCGTTCCCGTTCCTGGTCTGGGGCGCGGACGAACTGCGCCGCGCGGTCGTCCGGCACCGGACGGCCGCACCGGCGCCCGCCGTGCCGCCCGAGCCCGTACCGGTTCCCGTCGAGCAGACCCCGCACCACCCACTGCCCGTCCTGCTCGCCCGGCACGGCTGGAGCGCCCACCGGCTCACCCACGCGCTCGGCGTCGGGGAGCGCGCGGCCGCCGAGATCGTCGCGCACGCCCACCGTGTCTCCGCCCAGCACGGGCACCGGGCGCCGTGAAGCCCGGGTCGCCCGGGCGTGTCCGCCGCCGTGGTGATCGGGCTGGTGACGGTGCTCGTCGCCGGCGCCCACGGCGCCCGCGAGGTGCTCACCCGCGGCTGGACGCCGCCCGGCGGGCCGGTTGGGCCGAACGGCCCCGGTGGAACGACCGACCGGGCCCGCGGCCGGGGGCCTGCGGCCCTGCCCTGCGCCGCCGTGCCGGGCGGACAGTGGCAGGGACGGAGCCCTCGACGCGTCCGACGGGCGCGGGGGCACCCTGCCAGCGCGTCTGGAGGACGCCATGCGCCGTGTCATCCGCTTCCGCGACCTGGGCCGGGAGGACGTCGGCCTGGTCGGCGGCAAGAACGCCTCGCTCGGCGAGCTGATCAACGGCCTGGGCCCCGCCGGGGTCCGGGTGCCGGACGGCTTCGCCACCACCGCCGACGCCTACCGCGAACTCCTCGGCACCGGCGGACTGCGCGAGCTGATCACCGAGCAGGTCGACCGGCTGCACGGCGGCGCCCCGCTGGCCGAGGTGGGCACCGCGATCCGCACCGCCGTCCTGGCCTCTCCCCTGCCGCTCGCGTTCGGACAGGACGTCGTGGCGGCGTACGAGCAGCTCGCCCACGAGGCCGGACGGGAGGACCCGGACGTCGCCGTGCGCAGCAGCGCCACCGCCGAGGACCTGCCGGAGGCGAGCTTCGCAGGCCAGCAGGAGACGTTCCTCAACGTGCGCGGCGCCGAGGCGCTGCTGGACGCCTGCCGCCGCTGCTTCGCCTCGCTGTTCACCGACCGGGCGATCGACTACCGGGAGCGGATGGGCTTCGACCACCTCTCGATCGCCCTGTCGGTCGGCGTCCAGCTCATGGTCCGCTCCGACCTCGCGGGCGCGGGCGTGGCGTTCACGCTCGACACCGAGACCGGCTTCCCCGGCGTCGTGGTCGTCAGCGCCGCATGGGGGTTGGGCGAGACGGTGGTCAGCGGCCAGGTGGACCCGGACGAGTACACGGTGTTCAAACCGACGCTCAAGGACCACCACCTCGACCCGGTGGTCAACGTGCAGCTCGGAGCCAAGCGCCGCAAGGCCGTGTACGCCGAGAACGGCTCCACGACGACCGTCGACACCGACCCGCCGGAGCGGATGCGCCCGGTGCTCGGCCAGGGCGACATCCGCACGCTGGCCGAGTGGGCGGTGGCCGTCGAGGAGCACTACGGCTGCCCCATGGACCTGGAGTGGGCCAAGGACGGCATCAGCGGGCAGCTCTTCCTCGTCCAGGCCCGGCCGGAGACCGTCCAGTCCCGGCGCCGTGGCGAGGTGCTGCGCCGCTTCCGGCTGACCGGCACCGGGGACCCGCTGGTGGACGGCATCGCGGTGGGCGAGGCGATCGGCGCCGGTCCCGTGTGCGCGCTGGCCGAGCCGGTCGGGCTGGAGCGCTTCCCGCAGGGGGCCGTCCTGGTCACGTCGATCACCGACCCGGACTGGGAGCCGCTGATGAAGCGCGCCGCCGCGATCGTCACCGACCACGGCGGGCGCACGTCGCACGCGGCCATCGTCAGCCGCGAGCTGGGTGTGCCGGCGGTGGTCGGCACGGGTTCGGCCACGGCCGTGCTGACGGACGGCCGGGAGGTGACGGTCTCCTGCGCCGAGGGCGCGGAGGGCCACGTCTACGCGGGCCGGGTCGCGTACGAGTCGACCGAGACCGACCTCGGCTCCCTGCCGGCCACCCGGACCAAGGTCATGCTCAACCTGGCCGACCCGGGCGCCGCGTTCCGATGGTGGCGGCTGCCCGCGGACGGCGTCGGGCTGGCCCGCACCGAGTTCGTGGTCGCCCACCAGGTGCGGATCCACCCGATGGCCCTCGTCCACCCCGAGCGGCTGTCGGTCGAGGACCGGCGGCTGGTCGACGAGCTGACCTACGGCTACCCCGACCGCACCGACTACTTCGTCGACCGCTTCGCCCACGGCGTGGCCCGCATCGCCGCCTCCCGTTGGCCGGACCCCGTCGTCGTGCGCACCAGCGACTTCAAGACCAACGAGTACGCCCGGCTGATCGGCGGCACGCCCTTCGAACCCGCCGAGGCCAACCCGATGATCGGCTGGCGCGGCGCGAGCCGCTACTACGACCCCGGGTACCGCGAGGGCTTCGCCCTGGAGTGCCGGGCGCTCCGCCGGGCGCGGGACGAACTCGGGCTGACCAACGTGGTCGTGATGATCCCGTTCTGCCGCACCCCGCAGGAGGCCGACGAAGTCCTCGCGGTGATGGCCGACAACGGGCTGACGCGCGGCGCGAACGGCCTGCGGGTGTACGTGATGGCGGAGATCCCGTCGAACATCCTGCTCGCCGAGCAGTTCGCCGAGCGCTTCGACGGCTTCTCGATCGGCAGCAACGACCTCACCCAGCTCACCCTCGGCGTGGACCGGGACTCCGGCCTGCTCGCCCACCTCTTCGACGAGCGGAACCCGGCCGTCACGCGCAGCATCGAATCGCTGATCGCGACCGCCCACGCGGCCGGTCGCCACGTCGGCCTGTGCGGCCAACGGCCGAGCAACGACCCGGACTTCACCCGCTTCCTGGTGCAGGCCGGGATCGACTCGATCTCCGTCACCCCGGACAGCTTCGCCGCCGTGAAGCGGGCGGTGGCCGCCGCCGAGGCGGCGGACTGAGCCGTTCGGCCCGGGAGGCCGCAGGGGCGGGAGCGTCAGCGGCGTGCGGCCCGGCGGCGGGCGGCCACCAGGGCGCCCGTGCCGGCGGCGAGCAGGGCCGCACCGCCGACGCCGTAGACCACGTCGGGCCCTCGGTGTCGTACGAGGCCAGCGAGACTTTGCAGGCGCAGCCGGCCCCTGGCTCCGCCGCGAGCCGGACGTCGAGGACGCCGTGCGGCTCGCTCGTCCGGCGGGCCGCGCTCCAGGTGTGGCCACCGTCCACGGAGTATTCGACCTTGGCCACGGAGCAGTCGCCCGCGGTCTCGGCGTGCGCGGTGCCGAGTGAGAGGAACGGGGTGCCCGCCGCCACGGCGAGAGCGGTGAGACCTGGAATCGTCCGGCGAAAGGCGTGATGTACGAAGGATGACGTTCTGGTGTCGTACCGGCGGGGAATTTCTCACCTCCATCCACGAAGGCCCGTCAAACCTATCCGCACACGCACGGGAATACGGTGCTGGATTCCGCGCCACTTCCTGCAGAACCGGACTGCAGGCTCCTGCAACATCCGGGACATTGGTCCTGACCAACACGAGGCGGAGGCCCCTGGGGCCGCTCGGCGCGCCGGGGCACGATCTTCCGGATGGCAGGCCCGTCCCGGGCCGCCGCACCTCACCTCGTCCACGCCGCACCCGGGGGTCCCATGGAAGGCAACGCACTCGCGGTGCTCGGTCTGAGCGCGCAGGAGGAGGCGGTCTACCGCCTGCTCCTGCGCTCCCCCGGAATCGGACTCGCAGTGATCGCCCACGCCTGCGGGGCGGACGAGGACGGGGCGGCCGCCGCCGTGGACCGGCTGCGGGACCTGGGCGTGGTGCGGGGGGCCACCGACCGGAGTGCCTTCAGCGGTGTCGACCCCGCGACCGCGGTCGACCGGCTGGCGCGGCTGCGCATCCACGGACTGCAGGGCGAGATCCGGCAGGTCGCCTCCTCCCGACATCTGATCGACGCCCTGACCGAGGACCAACAGGCGGGGCAACGCGCGGCGGTCAACGAGTTGCAACAGGTCGAGGGCCTGGACCAGGTGATCGCCTGCGTCGACGAGCTGTCCTTCTTCGCCCGGGAGGAACGACTCACCACGCACCCGGGGCCGATCCTCACCGCAGCCCTCGACGCCGTGAGGAGCTCGGACCTGAAGTACCTTCGTCGAGGGCTGCGGATGCGGACCATCCTGCACACCAGCGCTCTCGACTGCCGGCAGGTCGACCGCTTCGCGTCGGAGCTCGCGGAGCAGGGCGCCCAGGTGCGCGGCACCACCGGGCCGCTGGAGCGGATGGTGATCTTCGACCGGCGGACCGCCCTGGTGGCGACCGACCCGGACGACATCACCCGCGGCGCCCTGATCGTCCGCCAGCCCGGACTGCTGGCCCACCTCCTGAGCCTGTTCGAACGCCGCTGGTCACAGTCGTGCGCGGTCGCGGACGAACTGCCCTCCACCGCCGAGCGACAGGTCCTCCAGGTCATGGCGCGGGTCGACAAGGACGAGGCCGGCGCGCGGGAACTGGGCATGTCACTGCGCACCTACCGCGGCCACGTCGCGTCCCTGCTGCGCCGCCTGGACGCACCCAACCGGTTCCAGGCGGCCCTGGCGGCCCGCGACCGGCGTTGGATCTGATCCCCTGCACGAACCTGCAAGGGACCGGACGGTTCCTCGCAGGAAATGCCGCAGGAACAACGGGCCGATCGAATTCGGGTACGGATAGATTCATTCACCGGCGCTCGCTGCCGATGAGGCGGCGAAAGGAACGCACTTCACCGCGACCCTCCGCCACGGAACGGCGGGAAAGGCCCGCACATGACTCGCAGGGGAACGCATGAGGGCCGCAATCATCCTGATCTCGTCCGCACAGATCACGCTGGCGGTGGTCGCGGCCATCACAAAGCGGCGAGTCGATTCCTACCCGCATTGGTACCCCTTGTCGTTGATGGTCACCTGTGTCGGGCTCCTCGCGGCCCTTGCCGCGGAGGAATGGATCTGAGAAGCGCGAAGCGCACCGGAGCCGTCCGGCGGCCGTACGTGAAGGCCCCGGACCGGCGTCGGGCTTGGCACGCCAGGCACGCCGACGCTCCTGCGGGCGTACCACCGCATGACCGCTGGAGTGCCCCACGCACGGCGGCCGGTGAGGTACTCCGCCGACTTCCGCGGCACTCGACCGGTGTTGCCTCAGTCCTCCCCCGACGCCGCCGACCGGTGGTCGGCCACCGCGCGGCGGACCTCGGCGGCGGCGCGCGGGACGGCGGCGGTGACGGCCGGGGTCAGGCCCTCGCCGATCGAGAAGTCCGCGCCCTCGATCGCGACGATCAGCAGTTCGCGCGGCAGCTTGGCCAGGGCGGCGGCCAGGGCGACGGCGTGGCCGAGGCCCAGGCCGTGGGTCCCGGCCGCCGCCTCGTCGTCCACCAGGGGGTCGGCGAGCAGGTGGTCGGCATCGACGGTGACCCGGTGGATCCGGCCCGGCTCACCCGGGTGGCCGTGCACGGCGTCGACGACGACGGCGAGGTCCGCGCCCTCCCACAGTTCCATCAGCCGGGTGGGCTCGCCGTCGCACAGGGTGATCCGGTCGGCGCCCAGGCCCCCGGCGGCGAGGTCCGCCAGGACGGCCACGGCGGCGCCGTCGTCGCGGCGGTACTCGTTGCCGACGCCGATGACCACGATGCGTCGGCCGTCCACGCCGGTCACCTCCGGTCCACGGTGAGAGTGAGGAAGTGCGCCGCGCAGGAGATGCACGGGTCGTAGTTGCGGATCGCCTGCTCGCACTGGCGGGTCAGCTCCGCGTCGTCCAGGTGCAGCCGGGGCTGGACGAAGGCCCTCAGGTCGGCCTCGATCGCGGTCTGGTTCTGCGCGGTCGGCGGAACGATCACCGCCCGCCGGACGAGCCCGGCCTCGTCGATGTCGTACCGGTGGTAGAGCAGGCCCCGCGGGGCCTCGGTGGCGCCGTACCCGGTGCCGGCCCTCGGCGGGACGGGGACAGCGGGGGCGGGCGGCGGCTCGTACCGCTCGATGATGCGCTGCGCCTCGGTGACGGCCCACAGCACCTCGGCCGCCCGGATCACGATGCTGCGGAACGGGTTGTCACAGGTCGGACCGAGCCCGGCCGCGGCGGCCAGTGCCCGGATCGGGGCGGGCAGGCGCTCACTGCCGAGGTTCCAGCGGGCGAGCGGGCCGGTGAGGTGGGGCCGACCGTCGAGGGCGCCGTGCAGGGCGGTGGAGTGCGGCACCTGGTGTTCCCGGACCCGGTCCTCGAACTCCCGCAGCGCGAAGGGGCCGGCGAGGACGGCGGTGGGGGTGCCGGAGTCGATGGCGTAGCCCCCGGGTTCGGTGAGGGCGAGCAGTTCGTGCCGGACCGTCAGCGGCGGGAACTCGAACCCGGACACCCAGCCGAGCGTGTCCTCGGCGTCCGTCCGGGCCTGGCGCAACACCGTGGCCAGGCGGTCGAGTTCGGGCCGGGTGGGCAGCCGGTGGAAGCCGCCGACCCGGACGTTGACCGGGTGGATCGCCCGCCCGCCGAGGACCTCGACGATCTCGTTGCCGGCCTTCTTCAGCCGCAGGCCGCGCCTGAGCAGGTCCGGGTCGGTGCGGGCGAGCGTCAGCGCGTCGGGCAGGCGCAGGAAGTCGGGGGCGTGCAGCAGGTAGACGTGCAGGGTGTGGCTCTCGATCCACTCCCCGCAGTACATGAGTCGGCGCAGCAGGGCGAGTTGGCCGTCCACGACGACCCCGCAGGCGTCCTCGACGGCGCGGCAGGCGCTCATCTGGTAGGCGACCGGGCAGATCCCGCAGATGCGGGCGGTGAGGTCGGGGGGCTCGGTGTGTCCGCGCCCGCGCAGCAACGCCTCGAAGTAGCGGGGAGGCTCGTAGATCTCCAGCCGGACGGCCTCGACCTCGTCGCCGCGCACCGCGACGTGCAGCGCGCCCTCGCCCTCGACCCGGGCCAGCGCCCCCACGGTGAGCGTCCGTTGGGTGCGGTGGGTCATCCGTCGTCCTCCGTGGCCTGTCGGGCCGCCTCCGCGAAAGCGGGGGCCTCGGCGTTGAACGTACGGTAGAGGCGGGCGATGTCCGGCCCCGCCACGCCGTCGCGGTGCAGCAGCGGGAGGAGCGCGCGGGTGTTCGGCCCTGCCCCCTCGGCGCCTTCCGCCGGGCCGAAGCAGCCGTAGCAGCCGCGCCCGTACGCCGGGCACAGCGCGCCGCAGCCGGCCTGGGTGACGGGACCGAGGCACGGGGTGCCGTGGGCGACGGTGACGCAGGTGGTGCCGCGCAGCTTGCACTCGAAGCAGACGCTGTGGGTGGGGACGTCGGGCTTGCGGTCGGCGAGGTAGGCGGTGATGACCTCCAGCAGCTGGCGCTTGTCGATCGGACAGCCGCGCAGTTCCAGGTCGACCTTGACGTGGGCGGAGATCGGGGTGGAGCCGTCGAGGCTGTCGAGGTAGTCGGGCCGGGCGTAGACGACGGCCTGGTACTCGGGCAGACTCGCGAGGTTGCGCAGCGCCTGGACGCCGCCCGCGGTGGCGCAGGCGCCGATGGTCACGAGGTGGCGGGACTGCTCGCGGACCCGCCGGATGCGTTCCAGGTCGGCGGCGGTGGCGATGGAACCCTCGACGAGTGAGAGGTCGTAGGGTGGCGGGAGTTCCCGGCGGGAGGCTTCGAGGAAGTAGCCGATCTCGATCTTCCCGGCGAGGGCGAGGAGTTCGTCCTCGCAGTCGAGGATGGTGAGCTGGCAGCCGTCGCAGGAGGAGAACTTCCAGACGGCCAGGCGCGGTGTGCCCATGGTGCTCAGAGCTCCGGGGTGGAGAGCAGGTGCTCGGCGCGGTCCCAGCCGAAGACCGGGCCGTCCCGGCAGACGAGCACCGGGCCGAGCTGGCAGTGGCCGCACCAGCCGGTGGCGCAGCGCATGTTGCGCTCCAGCGATACCTGGATCCGCTCGGCCGGGACGCCGCGCCGCCGCAGTTCCCGGGCGGCTGCGCGCATCATCACCTCGGGGCCGCACAGGTAGGCGGCGCAGTGGCCGGGGCGGAAGCCGACGGTGTCCAGCAGGCCGGTGACGAGCCCGGTGGCGCCGCGCCAGCCGGGTTCGGGGCGGTCGACGGTGACCAGGACGTCCGCGCGGGAGCGCCAGCCCGGGAGGTCGTCGAGGAACAGCTGTCCGCCGGGGTCCCGGTAGCCGGTGAGCACCGAGACCGTCCCGAACTCGCCGACCCGGTCGAGGGTCTCGACGATCAGCGGGCGCAGCGGGGCGAGCCCGATGCCACCGGCGACGACGAGCACGTCGGAGCCGGCCGGCGGGGTCCCCCAGGCCGTGCCGTACGGGCCCCGGACCCCGATCCAGTCACCGCGCTCGGCGCGGCACAGCGCCTCGCTGACCTTGCCGACCGCACGGACGGTGTGGCCGAGCGTGTGGCCGCTGATGCCGCTGGTGGAGACCGGGATCTCCCCGGTGCCGAAGGGGTACAGCATGGCGTACTGTCCCGGCCGGAACGCCCTCAGCGGGACGGCGGCCGGGACGAGGTCGAGGGTGACGCTGTCGGCGGTCTCCCGGCGGCGGGCCAGGACCCGGTAGGGGACGGGGGTCGTCGCGTGCACGGCGCTCATCCTTCCGGGGCGGCGGCCTCGGCCCGCAGGGCGTCGACCTCCTCGGTGATGTCGATGCCGACCGGGCACCACGCGATGCAGCGGCCGCAGCCGACGCAGCCGGAGGAGCCGAACTGGTCGTGCCAGGTGCCGAGTTTGTGGGTGAGCCACTGGCGGTAGCGGCTGCGGGCGGAGGAGCGGACCGGGCCGGTGCCGTGCACGTGGGAGAAGTCGAGGTCGAAGCAGGAGTCCCAGCGGCGCCAGCGCTCGGCGTGGTCGCCGGTGAGGTCGGTGACCTCCTCGGTGGTGGTGCAGAAGCAGGTGGGGCAGACCATGGTGCAGTTGCCGCAGGTCAGGCAGCGCCCGGCGACCTGGTCCCAGCGTTCGGCGGTCATGGTCCCGGCCATCAGCGAGCGCAGGTCGGTCGCGTCCATGCTCCGGCCCATCCGTCCGGCGGCGTCGGCGACGGCGGCACGGGCGCGGGCACCGTCGGTGGTGCGGGTGGGGAGCTCCGCGAGGATGTCCGCGCCCTCGGGGCTGCCGGCGCGGGCCAGGTAGTGCAGGCCGTCGGGTTCGACGGTCTCGGTGAGCGCGAGGTCGTGGGCCGAGCCGTCCGGCAGGCCGGGTCCGGTGCCCATGGAGGCGCAGAAGCAGACTCCGCCGGGCTCCGTGCACTCGGCAACGACGAGGAAGGCGCCGGCCCGCCTGGGACCGTACACGGGATCCGTGTACGCGCCGCCGGTGAGCACGCGGTCCTGGACGGCGATCGCGCGCAGGTCGCAGGGTCGCACGCCGAGGAAGGCGTAGCGGGGCGGCGGTTCGTCGTCCTCCCGGACGGCGACGGTGCCGTCCTCGGAGCGATCGGCCTGCCAGAGCCGGGCGCGGGGCGGGTGGAGGAAGGTCTTCCAGGACTGCGGCCCGGCGGAGTGCGCGAAGGCCGCCCGGTCCTCGCGACGGCGCAGTCGGTAGGTGCCGGCCTCGGTCTCGACGCCCCAGCCGTGCGGCAGGTCCTCGGCCGAGGCGAGCTCGGCGAGGACGATCGCACCGTCCCGGACGGTGGGCCCGATCACGGTGTACCCGCGCTGCCGGAGGGCGTCGACGAGCGCGGCGAGGCCTTGTTCGTCCAGTTCGACGAGCGGTGCGGTGGTGTCCATGGCGCCGTCCTCGGGTCGCCGCCGGTGGCGGTGCAAGCGGTTCCGTACCCCCACTGTCCGCCGGTTCCGCCGGTCCCGCACGGGCCGTCCGGCCCTCCGCCGGTGTCCGCCCAGCCCTTTTCCCGTGTCCGCCCGGCAGCGCGGGCATGCCCCGGCGTGTCCTCCATTGGGTTGAACCGTTCTTGGGATGTGCGGGCGCGCACGGCCCCCCGCGCGAAGTGGTGGGGATTCGAAAGGTGGGCCGATGTCCGTCATCACCGGTCGTACACGACCGCACACCCGGCGCCGACGGCCCGGGTACCCCGGCCCGGGGTTCCGACCGTGACCCGCCCGGCCGACCGGCCCAGCGCCTCGGACCGACCGGCCCTCCCGTGCGCGTGCGCCACCGGCCGACGATGAGGGTGGTCGAGGCCCTGCACAGAGTCGGTGACGACGCCGGCCGGGGCCGAGAAGGAGTCAGCGATGAACGACTTCGACACCCGCCGCCCCGTGATCGTCGGGGTCGACCACTCGGAGGCGAGCCGCTGGGCCGTGCGCTGGGCGGCGGACGAGGCCGCCGGGCGTCATCTGCCGCTGCACCTCGTGCACGCGCAGGAGTGGCCGACCGGACAGCCGGAGGGCGAGGAGGGCCACCGCTGGGCGATCGGTTTCCGGGCCGCGGGCGACGCCCTGCTGGACACCGCCCGGCTGCTGGCCGCCGAGCGGCACCCGGATCTGGGGATCACGCCCAGGCTGGTCGAGGGTCGGCCCGTGCGGGTGCTGCGCGAGGCGGCCGACGAGGCCGGGCAGCTCGTGCTCGGCGTCCGCCGGCTCACCGAGGCGCGTTCCGCGCTGCCGATCGGCTCCAAGGGCGCGTCGCTGGTCGGCCACCTGGACTGCCCGATCGCACTCGTTCCCGAACCTGCCGAGGGCCTCTCCGGTCCCGCGCCGGTCGTGGTCGGCGTGGACGGCTCCGAGGCCTCCCGAGCCGCGATCGGCTTCGCCTTCGAGGAGGCCTCGCTCGCCGGGGCCGACGTCCAGGCCGTGGAGGTCCGGCGCACCTCCGAGGTCGACCGGCCCGGCCTGATCGAGGAGTCCCTGGTGGACCTCTCGGAGTCGCTGGCCGGCTGGCAGGAGAAGTACCCGCAGGTCCGGGTGCGGCGCGAGGTCCTCACCGGCGCGCCCGCGCCGATGCTCGCGGCCGTCGCGACGCGCGCCCGCTGCCTGGTCATCGGCAGCCGGGGCCTCGGCGGCTTCCGCGGCCTGCTGTTCGGGTCCACGGGCCGCGCCCTGGTGCACCGCTGCACGGTGCCGCTGGTCATCGTGCCGAACGGCACCCACACCTGAATCCGGAGGCCGTCATGCCGAACACCGAGGACACACACGGGGGCCGGGTGCCCGCCCGACCGACCGACGCCGGCGACCTCGGGCGCCGGGTCGCCCACCGCCGCACCGAACTCGGGCTCAGCCGTGAGCTGGTGGCGGAGCGGGGCGGCCTCGACCCGGGGTTCCTGGAGTACCTGGAGACGCATCCCACCCCGGTCGGTGTCGGCACCCTCACCCGGCTCGCCGACGCGCTCGACACCACGATCTCCGACCTGCTGGGCGGCGGGCACGACACGCCGCACGGGCGGGCGCGCGCCAACGCGCGCGTGCGTCTGGAGGAGCTCGACCCGGCGGCCTGCTGGGCCAGGCTCTCCCCCGGCGGTGTCGGCCGGGTGGTGCTGACGGCGCCGCGAGGCCTCGTGGCGCTGCCCGTGAACTACCGCGTGCTGGACGCGACCATCCTCTTCCGGACGACCGAGAACGGCACTCTCGCGACCGCGGCCGACACCGAGGTCGCCTTCGAGGCCGACCAGCTCGACGACGTGTTCGCCACCGGCTGGAGCGTGCTCGTGAACGGCACCCTCGCGGTCGTCTCCGACGAGGAGGCGGTGCGCTGGTTCCGGCAGCACGCCGACCCCAGCCCCTGGGCGGGCGGCACCAGGGACACGTGGATGCGGATCCGCCCCACCGGCATCAGCGGCCGGATCATCCGCCCCGAGGGCCCGCCGATCGTCGGGCCTGCATAGGAAAGGCCTGCCATGGCAGCGAAACCGCACGTCCTCGTGGCCGGCGGGGGCTTCGCCGGCCTGGAGACCGCGTTCGGCCTCCGGCTCCTCCTCGGCGACCGCGTCCGCATCTCGCTCGTCGCCGACCGGGAGGAGTTCCTCTTCAAACCCAACACGATCTACCTGCCGTTCGGCGGCGCCGGGGACCGGCTCCACATCCCACTGCCCGGCCCGCTGTTCCGCCGCCACATCGCCTTCCACCAGGGCACGGTGGCCGGCGCCGACCCCGACGCCCTCGGGATCGAGCTCACCGACGGCACCCGTCTGCGCGGCGACTTCCTCGTCCTCGCCACCGGCGCCGCGATGCTCCCGCAGGAGGTGCCCGGCCTCGTCGAGCACGCCGAGACCGTGTGGACACCGGGGCAGATGCGGGCGCTGGGACGGAAGTTCCAGGACCTCAGGGAGGACGCGCTGGCCGGGCGGCACCGGCAGGTGCTGTTCCTCGTCCCGCCGGGCAACAAGTGCGCGGGACCGCTGTACGAGATCGCGCTGATGCTCGACACCTGGCTCCGGCGGGCGAACGCCCGCTCCCCCGTCCACCTGACCTGGACCACCTACGAGAGCGGCTACGTCCAGGCCTTCGGCCCGCAGCTGCACCGGGTGGTGGAGCAGGAGTTCGCGGCGCGGGACATCGACGGCCACACCTCGGCGGTGGTCGAGAAGGTCGGCGACGACGAGGTGCGGTACACCGACGGCAGGATCCGTCCCTTCGACCTGCTCGTCGCGTTCCCGCCGTACGTGTCGGCCGTGGACTTCCCCGCGCTGCCGCACGACGACCGCGGCTTCCTGCACACCCACCCGGGCACCCGCCAGGTGACCGGGCACCCGCAGGTCTACGCGCCGGGCGACGCCGGGGACTTCCCGGTGAAGCAGGCCTTCCTGGCCTTCCTCCAGGCGCACGCGGTCGCCGAGCACATCTGCACCGTCATCGAGCCGGAACTGCTCGGCCGCCCGAGGCCGTTCGAGCCGATCAGCATGTGCGTGATGGACATGCTCGACAAGGCGACCTTCGCCCAGGTGCCGCTGGAGGCGACCGGCGACCCCGCCGTCCCCGTCCGCGTCGCACCCGACGCCGGGGACCGCTACCGCGTCGGCACCTCTCCGGCCTGGCGGCTCGGCAAGAAGGCCCTCGGCCTGTACCTCCCCGTCCGGTTCCGCGCCGGCCGCCCGTTCCACAGCGGACGGCCCTGGCAGGCCATGGAACTGGCACTCAACGGCATGGCACGCACCCTGGCCGACAGCCCGGAGTGACGGCGGCGAAGGCCGCCGGGCCCGTCCGGGTCCCGTGCCCTGGTCTCCTGGTGCGTCCGGCCTCGTGGGGTGGGCCCCGGTGGTCCGTTCCGGCCCCCGCCGATGGGGCCGAGCGGCGGGCCGAACGGCCCTGCTGCGCGGCGCCCGATGGCGGTGTGATGGACACCGGAGGCCCGGTTCCCCGTGCCGGGCCCTGAGCCCCGGAGGCACGGCCGTGCTGACCGACGACACCCGCACCACGACCCAGCAGCTGATGCGCACCGCCTGCGGGCGGACCATCGCGGTGTCCCGCTTCGCCCCGGAGGTGCTTCCGGGCACCGGCCGCGTCATCCTCGACACGCCCTGCGAACCGTACGACACGGACGAGGTCTGGGCCTCGCTCACCCCTGCGGAGGCCCGGCAACTGGCCGGGATGCTCATGCGCCAGGCCGCGGCCGTCGAGCGTCCGGGGGCGCTGCGACCGGGACGGATCGAGGTGGATCCGGTGGCCGGTGACCTCTACGCCATCGACCTGCGCTCGCACGCCCTGGCCGTCGACCAGCCCGTCCAGGCCGGTGGCGGCGACGCCGCGCCGACCCCGGTCGAGCTCTGTGCCTCCGCCCTGGCCTCGTGCACCGCCCACTACGCCGGCGGCTACCTCGACCGGCACGGGCTCAGCCGCGCCGGACTGCACGTCACGGCCGACTACACGATGGCCGAGGACCGCCCCGCCCGGATCGCCTCGGTGGCGATCGAGGTCACCGCCCCCGCCCTGCCGCCCGAACTGACGGCCGGGCTGCTCGCGGTCGTCCGCCACTGCACGGTGAAGAACACGCTCGACCACCCGCCCACCGTCACGGTCTCGCTGAACCGCACCGGTGAAGGACACGCGTCATGAGGACCGCCGACCTCATGACCGCCCCGCCCGTCACCGTCGACCTCGGCGCGACCGCCTTCGACGCCGCCCGGCGGATGGCGCAGGAGGCCGTCGGCTGCGTCCTCGTCACCCTCGACGGCCGGCTCTGCGGCATCCTCACCGACCGCGACCTGACCCTGCGCGGGCTCGCCCGCGGGTACGGTCCCGGGCAGCCGGTCGCGGACCTCATGACGACGCCGGTCACCACCGTCGACGCCGACGACGACCTCGACACCGCGTACCGCACCTTCCGCGGCTCCGACGTCCGCCGGATCCCGGTGCTCGACGACGGCCGCCCGGTCGGCATGCTCACCGTCGACGACCTGCTGCGCGACGTCGTCCAGCGGCTCTTCGACCTCCTCGTCCCGGTCTCCCGCAGTGCGCTGCCCGAGACCGCGGCCTGAGCCCCTCATCGAACACTCTGCATTGGAGGCCATCATGGCCGGCGACCTGCTCAGAAGATTCCCCTTCGGCTACGGATGGCCGTCACCGCCGGACCTCTTCGAGGACTTTCCCGCCGACTTCGGCACGCCCGCGGCCGAGCACGTGATCCGCATCGAGGAGTCCGAAACGGACGGCGTCTACCAGCTCAAGGCCGAACTCCCCGGCGTCGACCCGGACAAGGACATCACGATCAGCGTCGACGACGGCGTGCTGACCGTCCAGGCCGAGCGCAGCGAGGAGAAGAAGGGCAGGCAGCGCTCCGAGTTCCGCTACGGCTCGTTCACCCGCAGCGTCCGGCTCCCGGCCGGCGTCCGCGAGGAGGACGTCACCGCCGCGTACGACCAGGGCGTCCTGACCGTCCGCGCACCGGTCGGCGAGGAGAAGAAGCCCGCCCGCAAGATCCAGATCACCCAGGGCGGTTGACCCTGGCCACGGGTCCGGGGACCACCGCCCCGGTCCCGACCCGACCCGGGAGGCCCGACATGACCACGAACTCCACGATGCGCACCAAGCAGTGGAAGCTGCGCATCGACCTCTTCGAGGAGGGCGACGAGACCAAGGTCCACGCCGTCCTCGACACCGGCGACAACGTGCTGGAGACCCGCACCACCGCGCGCCGCAGCCCGCACGACCCGCCGGTGCCCGAGATCGGCGACGAGTTCGCCGCGGCGCGCGCCCTCATCGACCTCGGCCACCAGCTCCTGCGTGCCGGGCTCAACGACTCCGCCGCCAACGCCCCTGCCGACGCGGACTGACGCGCTGCACCGGGCCGACTCACTGATCCGCCGCCGGCTCTGCGACGACGAGCCTTGGGAGACCCTCGGCCGGAGCGACGGCGGATCCGTCGCCCTCAGCTGCCTCTCCTCCGCACCCGAGGGCCTGCGCGCCCGCTTGGTCGCCGCCGACGGCACCCGCCGCCACGTCGGCGGCCGGGACCTGACGGACCTCGTCTCCGGCCCGGCGCCCCAGCGCCCGGGCCGGGAGCGCCGGCAGTGTCGAACAGGTGGCCCGGCCGCGCGGCCTCCGGCCCTGGCCGGCCGGGGCCGGTCACCGCGCCGGAGTGGGCCGATCGGACCATGACCATCACGGGTGCGTCACCGAGGCTGGAAGAGGACACCAGCCGATGCCTCGGGGACCCTGGGAGGCCGACGCCATGATCACGCACACGAACCGGCGCAATCCGGTGCGACGGACCTCGGACCGCGTCCAGTGGTGGCTCGCCCGGATCCTGCTCGCAGTCGTGGTCGCCGGACTCCCGGCCGCCGCCGTCAGCGTCGGCCTGCTGACCTATCACGCGCAAGTGCGCACCGCGCAGCTCCAGTCCGCGGCCCGCCACACCGTCACGGCTCGTCTGACGACCGACGCCGCCGTGAACCGCGACTACACCAAGGTCCCGGCGACCGCCGCCTGGACGGCCCCCGACGGCACCGGCCGCACGGCGACCGTCCAGGTCTGGCCCGGGGAACCCGCCGGGACCCAGGTCCCGCTGTGGGTCGACGACCACGGCACCGTCGTCTCCGCGCCGATCACCCGCAGCCAGGCCGCCACCGCAGGCTGGACGGCAGCCGCCGCGGCGGCCGGATCCGTCTCGCTCCTGTGCCTGACCGCGTGGAAGGGAACGGTCCGTGCGCTGAACCACCACCGTTACGCCCAGTGGGAGGCGGAGTGGAACCAGGTCGAACCCCGCTGGTCCAAGCGGCTCCCGAACTGATCGATCCGTGCACCGAGCAGCAGTAGAGGGTAGATGATCATGACTACTCACGTCATCTGCACGTCGCTGGAGAACGACATCCCCGTGTCCACCGATCGGCTGGGGGTGTGCCTGCGCGACGCCAGGTACTGGGCGCAGCACCTCGGAGAGTTCAGCGCGAAGCTCCAGGCCAAGTCGGACGCATTCCAGACAGCGGCAACGCTGCTCGCCGCTTTGACGGCCGGGACGCTGTGGGCGGTGGTCTCCTCGTCGACCGCCCTGTGGGCGGAGATACTCGTCACGGTGATGGCCCTGCTCACGGCGTTCGTCACGGCGTACCCCAAGGCCCGCAACTACTCGCGGGGCGCGGCGGAGGCAGCCCAGCTGACCGCCGACTACGGCAGGCTGTACGGTCGGCTCCTCGACGCCGACCGAGCCGTCACCGGCGGCCAAGTCCTTGACACGAAACGCCTTCAGGAGCTCGTGGAGGAGTTCCAGGACGTGCGGTCCAGGCGTCAGACCCTGCACCCCCGGCCGGTACGGCTGGAACGCGAGCGCCCCGAAGGAATCGACGACGTCGATTCGGAACCGCGGTGGGCGGAGCGGTACGTGGTGGTCGAACCGGCGAAATCGCGTCCCCGCCACGGCTTCCGCGCCCACCTCGGCTGAACCGGGGCCGACGGGGGCGTCGGCGGTCGGCCGGTCAGGCGCGCTCGGCCAGGAGGTCCGCTCCGGCCGCGAGGGTGGTGAGGCGTGGGTAGTCGTCCTCGTCGATCCGGCAGCCGGCCCGTTCGGACAGCCGCTCGACGAGGGTGAGAAAGTCGATGGAGTCGAGTTCGAGGGCGTCCCGGAGATCGGTGTCCGGTCCGATCCGACCGAAGTCGGCGTCCGGGACGATGCCGGTGAGCACCTCCTGCAGGAGGGCAAGGGCCTGATCGCGGTTCACAACTCCTCCGGTTTCTGCAGCAGTCTGTCGAGGGCCGCCAGGTAGCGGGCGCCGGTCGCGCCGTCGCTGGCGCGGTGGTCCGCCGAGAGGGTCGCGGTGACCACCGGGTGAACACCGAGCATGCCCTTGACGGCCCACGGCCGTTCGACGACCTTTCCGAGGCCCACCAGCGCGACCTGCGGAGGGTAGATGACGCCGAAGACCGCCTCCACTCCCTGGTCTCCCAGGCTCGTGACGGTGATCGTCGGGTCGGAGGTCTCCGAACCCCGCAGCCGCCCGGCCCTGGCCCGGGCGACGAGGTCCCGCAGCCGTGCCATCAGCTCAGCGGGTGTCAGGTCGGCGGCGTCGTGGAGGGCCGGCGCAACCAGTCCGCCGCCGCGCAGGGAGACCGCCACGCCGAGGTGGACCGCCTCTGCGGGGACGAATCCGCGGTCCGTCCAGGAGCCGTTCAGCTGTGGCACCTCACGGGCTGCCAGCGCGGCCGCCTTGAGCAGCAGGGCTGCGGGCACCAGGCGTTCGGACACCGGGAGTTGGCGGTTCAGTTCGCGCAGCCAGCCGACCGCGGCGCCGAGGTCGACGGTGGTGGAGAGGTAGTAGTGCGGGATCTCCCGCTTGGACCTGGCCATCAGGTCGCCGACGGCCCGACGCATCGCCTCCTGGCGGCCGACCGGCGCCCGTGCCACGACGGCGCCGGGGGCCGGCGCCGGGCGCCCGGGAGGGACCGTGCCGCTCAGGGCGGCACGCACATCGGACACCCGGACGGCTCCACCCGTTCCCGTGCCGGTCACCGTGGCGAGGTCGAGCCCGGACTCCGCCGCGACACGGCGGGCCAGCGGCGTCGCCCGGACCCTGGCCCCGGTCCGCGGCGCCCGCGCCACGGGTGCCGGCGCGGGTGCCGGCCGCCCGCCCGCTGCGCTCGCCCCGGTCGACACCTCGGCCATGACGTCCGACCGGGTGATCCGCCCGCCGGGGCCGCTGCCGTGCACGGTGGCGAGGTCCACGCCGCGCTCCTCGGCCAGGTGACGCACGAGCGGTGTGACCACCGGCTCGGCGGCCGGTACCGAGGGGGCCGTCCCCTGCGCCGGTGCGGGCGCGCGTTCGGGCGCCCCGGTGGTGATGACGGCCAGGGCCGCACCCACCGGTACCGTCGTCCCGGGGTCCACCAGCAGCCGTTCGACCGTGCCGGCTTGGAAGCACTCGACCTCGATCGCGGCCTTGGCCGTGTCCACGACGGCCACGATGTCGCCGCGTGCCACCCGGTCCCCGGGGTGGACCAGCCATTCCAGGAGCGTTCCCTCGGTCATGTCGGCACCGAGTGCGGGCATGGTGAACTCGGCCATCTCAGCCGACCGCCCGCCGGGCCGCCGCCACGATGCCGTCGGCCTGCGGGAGCGCGGCCTCCTCCAGCTGCCGGGCGTACGGCACCGGCACCTCGGCGGCGCAGACCCGCTCCACCGGGGCGTCGAGGTCGTAGAAGCCCTGCTCGGTGATCCGCGCCGCGAGCTCCGCCGACAGGCCGGCGGTCCGCCAGCCCTCGTCGACCACCACCGCCCGGTGGGTCCGTGCGACGGATCCCAGGATCGTCGCGTCGTCCAGTGGACGGAGGGTCCGCAGGTCGATCACCTCCGCGTCGACGCCGTCGGCGGCGAGCCGGTCCGCGGCGTCCAGGGCCTTGCCGAGCGAGCCGCCGTAGGTGATCAGGCTGACATCGCTGCCGGGGCGACGCACCGCCGCGCTGTCCAGGTCCACCGGCCCGGCTCCGGGTGGCAGTGTGCCCGACACGTTGTAGAGCGATCCGTGTTCGAAGATCACCACCGGGTCGGGGTCGGCCAGGGCCGGCGCCAGCATGTGCCGGGCGTCCTCCAGCGTGGCCGGTGCCAGCACCCGGATGCCTGGGATGTGCGCGTACCAGCCCTCCAGGCTGTGCGAGTGCTGGGCGGCGAGCTGTCGGCCCGCGCCGGTGGTCATCCGGATCACCAGGGGCACCGCGACCTGCCCACCGGACATGTGCAGCAGCGTTGCGGCGTTGTTGAGGATCTGGTCCAGGGCGAGCAGGCTGAAGTTGACGGTCATCACCTCGACGATCGGTCGCAGGCCCGCGATGGCCGCGCCGATGCCGGCGCCGACGAACGCGGACTCGGACAGCGGCGTGTCGCGGATCCGGTCCGGTCCGAACTCGTCCAGCAGCCCGAGGCTCACGCCGAAGGCACCGCCGTAACGACCGACGTCCTCGCCCATCAGGAAGACCCGCTCGTCGTCCGCCAGCGCCTCGCGCATGGCCTCCCGGAGGGCTTCGCGGTAGGTGACCGGCTTCGGCTCGGCCTTCACCCCGGTCACGACGGCTCTCCGGCGGGGGTGCGGACGAAGCGCAGCAGCTCCTCGACGGGTTCCAGCCCGCCCTTACGGGCTTCCTCGACCGCCCGGTCGAGTTCCTCGGCCACCTCCTTCTCCACGCCCCGCAGTCCGTCCTCGTCGAGACCGCCGTCGGCCCGCATCCGGTCGCAGAGGAACGTGATCGGGTCGCGTTCCTTCCAGCGCTCGATCTCGGCCTTGTCGCGGTAGAGATCGGGGTCGTACATCGAGTGGGCTCGGAAGCGGTAGGTGCGCAGTTCGAGGAAGTACGGACCGCCGCCCTCCCGGACGGCCTGCGCCGCACGGCGCGCGGCACGCTCGACGGCGAGCACGTCCATGCCGTCCACGGCCCAGGCGACCATGCCGTAGGAGGCCGCGCGCGCCGCCAGGTCGATCTGGGCGTGCTCGCGGGCGATCGGGGTGCCCATGGCGTAGAGGTTGTTCTCGCAGATCAGCAGCAGGGGCAGGTCCCACAGCGCCGCGAGGTTCGCGGTCTCGTGGAACTCGCCCTCGGCGAGCGCACCGTCACCGAAGAAGCAGCAGGTCAGCCGGGGTTCACCGCGCATGCGGCCGGCCAGGGCCAGCCCGGCCGCGACCGGCAGGCCGCCGGCGACGATGCCGTGACCGCCGTAGAACCGGCGGCCGACGTCGAACAGGTGCATCGAGCCGCCCCGTCCCCTGCTGCACCCGGTGACCCGGCCGAGCATCTCGGCGAACACCGCCTCCGCCGGGATGCCGCGGGCCAGTGCGTGGCCGTGCTCGCGGTACGTGGTGACGACGTCGTCGTCGGGGGTGAGTGCCCGGTTCACGCCGACCGAGACGGCCTCCTCCCCGATGCACAGGTGGACGAAGCCGCGGATCTCACCGGAGCTGTAGAGCTCGACGCAGCGCTCCTCGAAGCGGCGGATGCGCAGCATCCCGCGCAGGAGGTCGAGGCGGGGGTCGGTCCCGTCGGCCGCTCGTGTCCTGCCCCGGCGGGCGTTCGCCGCGGTTCGGCGGGTCATGACGAGTCCTCCAGGGTCGACAGGTCGCCCTCCGGCAGACCCAGCTCGCGGGCACGCAGCAGCCGTCGCATGACCTTGCCGCTGCGGGTCTTCGGCAGGTGCTGGTCGAAGGCGATCTCGCGCGGGGCGATGGCCGGGCCCAGCCGCCGCCGGGCGAACGCGGTGAGGTCCCGGGCCAGTCGGTCGCCCGCCTCGAACCCGGGTTTCAGCGAGACGAAGGCCTTGACGATCTCCCCCACCACCGGGTCGGGGCGGCCGATCACTCCGGCCTCGGCGACCGCGGGGTGCTCCATCAGCGTGCTCTCGACCTCGAACGGGCCGATCAGATGGCCTGCCGACTTGATCACGTCGTCCGCCCGCCCGACGAACCAGAAGTATCCGTCGGCGTCGCGCCGGACCACGTCCCCCGTGAGGTACCAGCCGTCCGCGAAGCAGGCCCGGTAGCGCGCCTCGGCGCCAAGGTATCCCCGGAACATCGACGGCCAGCCCGGCCGCAGCGCCAACTCGCCCTCCGCGCCGGCCTCCTCGAGCACCCGGACCCGGCCGCCGGTGACCGCGGCGCGTCCGTTCGGCCCGCGCGCGAGGACGCCGGCCGTGACCCCCGGCAGTGGCCGTCCCATCGATCCGGGTCTGATCTCGGTGCCGGCGGTGTTGGCGATCATGATGCAGCCGGTCTCGGTCTGCCACCAGTTGTCGTGGATCGGCCGGCCCAGGATCTCGGGCCCCCAGCGCACCGCCTCCGGATTGAGCGGCTCGCCGACGCTGGCCACGAACCGCAGCGCCGACAGGTCGAAGGAGCGCGGCAGGTCCGGTGGGCCGCCCCTCGGGCTCATCCGCATCAGCATCCGGATCGCGGTCGGTGCGGTGTACCAGACGCTCACCCGCTGCTCGGCCAGGATGCCGTACCAGCGCCGGGCCTCGTACTCGCCCGCGTCGACGACCATGGTGACCCCGTGCGTGAGCGGGGCGATGATCCCGTAGGACGTGCCGGTCACCCATCCCGGGTCCGCGGTGCACCAGAACACGTCGTCCGGCCGGAGGTCGAGGGCGAGGGCGGCGGTCGCGTGGTGGGCGACCACGGCCCCGTGCACGTGGACCGCTCCCTTCGGGGTCCCGGTCGTCCCGCTGGTGAAGTGCAGCAGCGCCATGTCCTCGGGGTCGGTGGCGGGGATCGTGAAGTCCTCGGACGCCCCGGCCGTCAGGCTGTCGAAGGCGACGGTCCCTGGAAGGTCCTCGGATCCCGGGCCGACGATCAGCACGTGGGCCAGTTCCGGGAGCCGCCCGCGCCCGTCGGCCACCTTGCGGCGGTACAGCTCCGCGGTCGTGACCAGGACCCGCACCTCCCCGAGACGCAGTCGCTGGGACACCGGCTCCGGCCCGAAGGCCGGGAACAACGGGCAGAACACCGAGGAGTTCTTCAACGTGCCCAGCACGGACGCGTACAGCTCCGGGCAACGACCGAGCAGTGACGCGACCCGATCCCCCTTGCGCACCTCCAGGGTCCGCAGCGCATTGGCGAAGCGGTTGCTGCGCCGGCCGAGTTCGGTGTAGGTGACCTCGGTGACCGTACGGTCCTCCGCGATGCAGCGCAGAGCGGTCCTGCCTCCGCGCCCCGCCGCCACGTGCCGGTCGACGGCCTCGTGGGCGATGTTCAGCCCACGCCCGCCGGGCAGCCCGTCGAGCTGCGCCCGGGCCCACGCCCAGACGGGATCCCCAGCTGCTCCGGTGTCGGCTCCCGCCCCCCGTGCGCGCTCCTGGACCGCGTCGCCGTTCACTGCGGCTCCTTCCGAACCCCGGGCGTCCGTGCGGCCCGTCCCCATCCATCCTCCGGCGGCGCCCGGACCTCCGCGAGACGGCGCTCGTTGCCGTCGGGTCGCTCGCCGCGCGCTCGGTCACACCGACGACTCCCCGCCCGACTCCGCCTGCCGCTCGGTGGCCGGTCCCTCGTCCGCCGGGCCGGGGACCGCAGGCAGCTTCGCCTTCAGCCGGCTCAGCTCCTCCTCCACCTCCTGGTCGGCGGTGATCCGCTCCAACTCGAAGCGGACGTCCTCCGGCCCCTTCGGCGCGGTGGCATCCTCCAGAGCGCCGGAGGCCATCAGTTCGTCCAACGCGGCCGAGCGGGCGCGGAACTGCTCGGTACGGTCCTGGGCCCGCTGCACCGCCGCACCGACGTCCCCCATCTCCTCCCCGACGCCGGAGAGGGTCTCGCCGATGCGGGTCTCGGCCTCGGCCCTCGTGTACTCGGCCTTGAGCCTCTCCTTGCGCGAGCGGAACGACTCCACCTTCGCCTCCAGCCGCTGCGCCGCGGCCGTGAGCTTGTCCTCCTCCTCGCGCAGCAGGGGCTCCTCCTCTTCCATCCGACCGAGCTGACGCTGCACGGCCGCCCGGAGGGCCAACGCGTCCCGCGCCAGATCCTCCCGGCCTGCGGCAAGAGCCTGCTGGGCCTGCTGCTCCAGCTTCCCCGCCGACTTCCGCAGGCCGACGATCTGCAGCTCCACCCGTCTCCGGCTCGTCGCCACGTCCGCCAGACCACGCCGTACCTGCTGCAGCAGCTCCACCTGCTGCACGTACGCGAAGTCCAATACCTCACGCGGGTCCTCGGCCCGGTCCAGGACCTTGCCGGCCTTGATCCGGAACAACTCCGCGATGCGGTCCGCCATGCCGGCCATCAGCACCCGCTCCTTCCCGGACGGGCGGCACGCTCCCACCGCCCGAGCCATCGACCACACCTCCACCGTCCCTCCCTGGATCACGGGGCACAACCCACCCCCCCCCCGGACGGTCCGGGCCGGCGGAGCTGCTCGGTCGGCCGGGTCGGCGGGACGGCGCACCCCCTCGCGCGGTCCGCGATCTCCGCGTTCGGCCCACCTGCGGGTGCCGACGCGCGCCCACCGGACGAGACTGGCGCCAGAACTCGTCCCGCAGTCGGAAGGGAGCCGCGATGGCAGCGGCAACGGCGACGCGCGTCCTCACGGCGCCCGTCGACCTCGACCGCCCCGGTCACTACGTGCACTGGGGCGTCATCCAGATCTCGGTGGCGAACCTCGTCGTCATCGGCCTGATGGTGGTGGTCTTCGTGGCCGCGCTGCTGCTGCCCTTCCCCCGCGGGAAGCGTGATGACGAGTAGCTGGACCGGGGCGCTCCGGCGGTACGCCCTGCGGAAGCTGCCGCCGGAGAAGCTCCTCCCGGAGAGCCAGCCGGCGTACATGGCGTCGTGGATCTACGTCTTCGGCGTGCTCACCGTGGCCGCCCTCGTGGTGGTGCTGGTCTCCGGCGGGGTGCTCGCGCTGTTCGGCCCCGCGTGGTGGCACGTGTCGAGCGTGGGCAAGTACGTCAACAGCGTCCACCTGTGGAGCGTGGAACTGTTCATGGCCGTCATGGTGATCCACCTGTGGGGCAAGTTCTTCATGGCCGCCTGGCGCGGCCGCCGGGCCCTGACCTGGATGACCGGCGCCGTCACCTTCCTGGCCTCGATCGGCACCGCGTTCACCGGGTACGTGGTGCAGCAGAACTTCGACTCCCAGTGGATCTCCGGACAGGCCAAGGACGCGCTCAACGCGGTCGGCGTCGGCGCCTGGTTCAACGTGCTCGACTTCGGCCAGATGCTGATGTGGCACATCGTCCTGCTCCCGCTCGTGATCGGGCTGCTGACCGTCTGGCACGTCCTGCTGGTCCGGATGCGCGGGATCGTGCCGCCGATCGGCGCCACGGCGCCCGGTGACGAGCGGTGAAGGGCGCCCGGGGACGAGCGGTGAAGGGCGCCCGGGTGCCCGCGCCGGAGGCCTTCCCCACCCGCCCGTACGACCTCCTCAAGGAGTTCACGATCGCGTTGGTGGTCGTGGCCGTGCTCAGCGCGGGGCTGGCCGGGCTCTTCTCCTCCCCGGACGAGACGCCGGTCACCCTGGCGTCCTGGTCCTCGGCGGCCCCGAACGACTTCACCGCGACGGCCGTCGCCGAGCTCGCCGGCTCCAGCACCTCCGCGCAGTACGGCCCGCCCTACAACGACACTCCCGGAGCGGGCCAGAAGATCGGCCCGGTCGGTCTGCAGCGTGCCGCCGGGGTCCGCATCCCCGTCGATCCCGCCGAGGACTTCGTGCTGCGGCCGCTCCGGGAGTCCCCCGAGCCGCCGGAGGTGACCACGGCGCTCGCACAGTGGAACGCGGCGACGCCCGACCAGCGCCAGGCCTGGAGCTCGGCCTACGCCGACGCCCTGGGCAAGGCGCCGGACGGCGACCCGGCGAAGGTCGCCCCCGCCGACTACGGCCCGGTGCCGGCCCTGGCCGCCGGCCTGCTGACGCTCGCCCAGGCGGGCTCGTTGGACGGCCAGCTGCTGACCCGGGGACGCTTCTACCAGACCGACTACACCAAGCCGATGCTGCTCCTCGCCGACGGCTCCTACCTGTCGGACCGCGCGACCGCGCAGCACCTCACCGGCTCCCAGTGGGGAATGATGAACGAGACCGGGAACTACCCCGGGCAGGCCTGGCTCTGGCTGTACACGTTCTGGTACCAGATCGACCCGTTCAAGAGCTCGAAGAACGCCGATGCCGAAGTCTGGGCGATCATGGCGGTGCTCAGCCTCGCCCTGGTCCTCGTGCCGTTCATCCCCGGAGTCCGTTCCGTCCCCCGCTGGACCAGGGTCTACCGCCTGGTCTGGCGAGACCACTACCGCACGCGGCGCTGACCCGGGCTGACCGGCCGACGCCGTGCCACCAGGCCGACGGGCCCGGGCTCACGGGCCCGGGCTCACGGGCCCGGGCTCACGGGCCCGGGACGATCGCCACCGGGCCGTGCGCGTGGTGGATCACGCCGTGTGCCACCGGGCCCAACCTCAGTGCTGCAAGCGAAGGTTCGGGTGAGCGGCGGCCGAGGACGACCAGGGCCGCCCTGTGCGAGGCCTCGACCAGTTGGCTGACGGCCGGCCGGCCGGACACCTCGATCGTGGTGAGGACGTCCGGGTACCTGTCCCTACGGCGGGCCACGACGTCCGCGAGCCGCGACTCCTGTGCGGGGGCGCCCCCGCCCCGGGCCGCCAGGACCCTCAGCCCGGCCCCGCACCGGGCCGCCTCCGCGAAGGCGAAGTCGAGCACGGCACCGCACGGCCGGTCCGCCTCGGCGCCCACGACGATCGGGCCCCGCCCGGCCTCCGCGTCCTCCGCTCCGGGGCGGACCAGGACGACGGGGCAGTGCGCCTCAGCCGCCGTCCGGAGCGCGACCGAGCCGGCGAGCGGCCCGGCCAGACCGCCCGGACCGCGCGAGCCGAGCACCAGCAGGCCCCTCCGCCGGCCGGCGGAGGCCAGCACGCTCCACGGCGTTCCCGGGACCGCCTCGCAGGTGATCGCCAGTTCCGGGAGGAGGTCGGTGAGGCGGTCCCGGAGCACCGGCACGAACGCGGGCACTCCCAGCGGCACGTCGTCGCCGAAGGCACGTGTGTCCCGGGTGACGGCGACCAGCCGCAGCCGGACGCCCCGGCGGTACGCGTCGTACGCGGCCCAGCGGGCGGCGGCCTCGCTCGGCGCGGAGCCGTCGACGCCCGCCACGACTTCGAAGGACATGATCCGTCTCCTGTTCGTCCGTCGGCACGCCGGCCGGGTCATGCCTCGGGCACGACGGCGACGGCGCACTCGGCGTGGTGCAGCACCGCGTGGGCCACCGGGCCGAGCCGGCCCACCGGTGCGCACCGCCGTCGGCCCAGGACCAGGAACCGCGCCTTCGCCGACGCCTCGACGAGCACCCGCCCGGCACCGCCCGGTTCGCAGTCCTCGGTCAGCGGCACGTCCGGGTACGCGGCCCGCCAGGGTTCGAGAGCCGTCGAGAGCAGTTCGCGCTCCGACCGGCCCGGCCCCCCGGGTGGCCACGCGTGGAGCACGCGCAGCGCCAGACCGTGGCGGCGCGCCAGGTCGAAGGCGAAGTCGAGGACGGCCTCGGCCGGGCGACGGGCGTCCACCGCGGCGAGGACGTGCTCCCGGGACACCGGGTCCTCGGTGACGGGTGCCACGATGACCGGGCACCCGGCGCGGGCCGCGACGTGGAGGGCGGTCGAACCGACGCGCAGCCCGGGGAAGCCTCCGTCCCCGCGCGCGGCCACGACGAGCAGTTCGGCCTCCTCCCCCGCGGCCACCAGCGCCGCCGTGGCGACGTCGTGCACCTCCTCCGCCCGCACGCGCAGCTCCGGGTGGCGGACGGCCAGCACGTGCCGCACCTCCGCCAGTGCGCCCCGCTCGCCGCACCGGGGGCGCGTGTCCCTCCCCGACAGCAGGTGCGGCATGAGCGGCAACGCGTGCAGGACGCGTAGCGCGCGCCCCCTCGACAGCGCTTCCTCGGCGGCGAGACAGGCCGCCCGCAGACTCGCGGACGAGCCGTCGACCCCGACCGTGACGGGCAGTTCCATGACGGGCAGTTCCATGACGGCCATCTCCTTCCGGTTCGACGAACGGCCGCACTCATCGTCCCGCCGGCCGCGCGCCGGCGACAGGACCGGACAGGCCCGGCCGGGCCGGGACCAGCGGCCCCTCCACCAGGGGCCCCCGTCCCGGCCCGGCGCTCACGCCGCCGTGGGGGTGACGAGGCCGTAGTGGCCGTCGTACCGGTGGTAGAGGACGTTGCCCCGTCCGGTGGCCGCGTCGGTGAAGAAGACGAACAGGTCGACGGCCTCCTGCATGGTGGCGGCCGCCACCTGCGCCCGGACCGGACGTCCGTCGAGGTCCACGACGACCTGGGCGACGGACGGACGGACGATCGCGTGGTGGGCCTCCTGGGTCAGCTTCACGCGGACCCCGAGCACGGGCTCGTGGATCCGTCCGAGCACGGCCCCCACCTTGGCCCGGGCGTAGCCGGGCGCGGCCTGGGACACGGCTCCTCGCGTCGTCACCTCGACATCGACGGCGGGTCGGCTCTGCGGCGGGTTCATGCGCGTGCTCCTGTCGGGACGGCGGTCGAGGAGGGCTGGACGGTGGTCCCCGTGGTGCCCAGGAGGATGCCGAGGGCGTTGTCGAGCGGGCCGATGGCGGCGAGGCCGCCGGTCCGTTCGACGAAGGAGGCGGCGGCCTCGGCCTTGGGCCGCATCGAACCCTCGGGCAGCTCCAGCCCGCGCAGCTGCACCGGGGTGGCGGTGAGCAGGGGGCGGGGGCGGGAGGTGCCGAAGCCGGTGAACACGTGGGTGACGTCGGTGAGGATCAACAGCGCGTCCGCGTCGAGCTGTTCGGCCAGCAGGGCGGCCGTGCGGTCCTTGTCGACGACCGCCTCGACGCCGGTCGTGCGGCCGGTGTCGAGGTCGCGGACCACCGGCACGCCGCCGCCGCCCGCACAGATCACGACCGTGCCGCTGCCGAGGAGCTGTCGCACGACGGGCGCTTCGAGGACGTCCCTCGGCTCGGGCGAGGGCACGACGCGACGGCGCACCGGCCCGTCCTGCGCGGTGGCCCAGCCGAGTTCGCGTCCCAGCCGGACGGCCTGTCGGTCGGTCAGCGGCTGCCCGATGAACTTCGCGGGGTGCTCGAACGCCGGGTCGTCCGGGTCGACCTCGGTGTGGGTGACCAGCACGGCCACCGGCCGTCCCGGCAGGCGGGCGAGGAGCTCCCGGGCGAGGAGGGTGCCGATCATGCCCTGGGTCTGGGCACCGAGGACGTCCAGCGGGTAGGGCGCGGTGAGCGCCGGGTCGGTCTCGCTCTCGACCGCGAGCAGGCCGATCTGGGGGCCGTTGCCGTGGGTGACGACGACCTCGTGCCCGGCCTCGACGAGTTCGGCGAGCGACCGCGCGGCCTCCCGCACGTGGCGCAACTGAACGTCGGCGTCGGGGTGTTCGCCCCTGCGGAGCAGGGCGTTCCCGCCCAGTGCGGCGACGATGCGCATGATCAGTTCCTCCCGAGCGTGGCGACCAGGATCGCCTTGATGGTGTGCATCCGGTTCTCGGCCTGTTCGAAGACCAGGCTCGCCGGCGAACGGAAGACCTCGTCGGTGACCTCCAGTCCGTCCAGGCCGTGCTCCTCGGCGAGTTGCGCGCCGAGGTCGGTGCGGCGGTCGTGCAGGGCGGGCAGGCAGTGCAGGAACGCCGTGTCCGGGTTGCCGGTGGCGGCGAGGGTCTTGGCGTTCACCTGGTAGGGAAGGAGCAGTTCGATCCGCTCCCGCCACCTCTCCGGCGCCTCCCCCATCGAGACCCACACGTCGGTGTAGAGGTAGTCGGCGCCGCCGACCGCCTCCTCCACGTCCTCGACGAGGGTGATCCGGGCGCCGCTGCCGAGGGCCAGCTGCCGGCTCGCCGCGACCACCTGCGGCTCCGGCCACAGCGCGCGCGGCGCGGCGATCCGCACGTCCATGCCGAGCAGGGCTCCCATCGTCAGCAGGGAGTTGGCGGTGTTGTTGCGGGCGTCGCCGAGGTAGCAGAAGGAGATGTCGGTGAGCGGCCGGCGGCTGTGCTCGCGCATGGTGAAGACGTCGCACAGGCTCTGGGTCGGGTGACAGGCGTCGGTCAGGCCGTTGTAGACGGGCACGCCGGCGTGGTTCGCGAGTTCGGTGACGGCGTCGTGCTCGAAGCCCCGGTACTCGATGGCGTCGTACATCCGGCCGAGGACGCGCGCGGTGTCGGCGATGCTCTCCTTGTGGCCTATGTGCGAGCCGTCCGGACCTAGGTAGGTGGTGGTCGCGCCCTGGTCGGCCGCCGCGACCTCGAAGGCGCAGCGGGTCCGGGTGGAGTTCTTCTCGAAGATCAGGGCGATCCTCCGGCCGGTGAGCCGGGGCGTCTCGGTGCCCGCTCGGCGGGCGGCCTTCAGCTCGGCGGCGAGGTCGAGGAGGTGGTGGATCTCGGCGGCGGTGAAGTGGAGTTCGCCGAGGTAGTGGCGGCCGCGCAGGTCGATGGTCATGGCTGTGGCTCCTCGGGTGGGGTCAGTGGACGGCGTCGCGCTGGATCGGGCAGCTCATGCAGCGCGGGCCGCCCCGGCCGCGGCCGAGCTCGGACCCGGCGATGGTGACGATCTCGACGCCCTGCTTGCGCAGGTGGGTGTTGGTGGTGGTGTTGCGCTCGTAGCCCACGACGACGCCGGGTTCCAGGGCGAGGAAGTTGCTGCCGTCGTCCCACTGCTCGCGCTCGGCGGCGCGGACGTCCTGGTCGGCGGCGAGGAAGCGGACCTCCTCCAGGCCGAGCGCCTCGGCGAGGGAGCGGGCGAGGTCGGGATCGGGACGGACGTCGAGGCCGGTGGGCCGGTCGGGGGCGGGCACGAGGGTCCACGAGCGCAGCGGATCGGCCAGCCCGGGGTAGCGGACGAAGGTGTCCCGGTCGATCATCGTCAGCACGGTGTCGAGGTGCATGAAGGCCCTGCTCTCGGGCAGCCGGACGGCGATGACCCGCCGGGCGGTGCCGTACTGGAAGAGGGTCCGGGCGAGCTGTTCGACGGCTTGCGGGGTGGTCCGCTCGCCCATGCCGACCATGACCACGCCCTCGCCGACGACGTGGACGTCGCCGCCCTCGATGGTGGTGCCCGGCTCGGGATCGGTGCCGTCGAGCAGGGGCGGGGCGGTCTCGGCGAACAGCGGGTGGAAGCGGTAGATCGCGGCGGTGTGCAGGGTCTCGCGCCGCCGGGCCGGGCGGGCCATCGGGTTGAGGCTGTAGCGGGCGCCGATCCAGCAGGAGTTGTCGCGCGGGAAGAGGTGGTTGGGCAGCGGCGGGAGGGCGAAGTCCTGCGTGCCGAGGGTGTGCCAGAGCAGGCTGTGCGGGTCGCGCAGCGGCAGGTCGTCCTTCAGGACGCCGCCGATGAGGTACTCGGCCAGCGTCCGGCCGTCCAGTTCGCCGAACAGCTCCCGGACCGGGTCGACCAGGGCCGGGCCCACGGTGGCCGGGGTGACCACCCGGCCCAGCAGCCACGCCCGGGCCGGCGGCAGTTCGAGCGTCTCGCCGAGCAGTTCGGCGTAGTGGTGGACGCGGACGCCGTGGTCGCGCAGCACCTGGGCGAACGCGTCGTGCTCCTCACGGGCGCGCTTGGCCCACAGGATGTCGTCGAACAGCAGCTCGTCGACGTTGCGCGGGGTGAGCCGGGACAGTTCCAGGCCGGGGCGATGCAGGATGACCTGGCGCAGGCGCCCGGCCTCGGAATCGACTCGAAGAGCGGACATGGGCGGTACTCCTTCGTACGGGGTGCTGGTGGAACCCGCGTTCAGTTCTGGGCGGCCGGGTCCTGGCCGGCCCGGACGGGGTGGGGCCGCTTGAGCCAGATGTAGCCGGGGATGCCGAGCAGGACGGTGAACAGGCCGTAGTAGACGGTCTGGTAGCCGCTGCCCTGGATCGACCAGTAGGAGAAGGCCAGGGCGAGGGCCGCGACGGTGACGTCGCGGGCGAACCTCCGGCCGTCCAGCTCCGCCCGGCCCCGCACGGCCAGCCAGTACAGCTGGGCGGCGGCCGACACCAGGTACGGGATGACGGCGGTGAGCACGCTGAGCAGCACGATCTCGGTGAAGACCCGGGTGAACCGGGTGTAGCTGACGACGGTGAGCACCGATGCGAGGACGGTCGCGGAGACGATGCCGAAGGCGGGCACCTCGCCGCGGCTGCGGCCGAACGCGGCCGGGAAGAGGCCGTCGCGGGCCGCGGCCATGGGCATCTCGGCGCAGATGAGCGTCCAGCCGTTGAGCGCGCCGAGGCCCGAGACGATCGCCGCGGCGGCGACCAGGTTCCCGGCCCAGGTGCCGCCGGCGATGGCGTTGAAGGCGTCGGTGAACGGCGCGGTGGAGCCGACGAGCCGGGCGTGCGGGACGGTCCCGAACACCGCGAGGGTGCCGAGCAGGTAGATCACGGCGCAGGCCAGCGTGCCGTAGAGGGTCGCGCGGGGCACGTTGCGCCGCGGGTCCCGGACCCGTCCGGCCGCCACCGAGGCCGTCTCCAGCCCGATGTAGCTGAACAGGGCGATGGCCGCGGCCGCCGAGACCGCACCGACCGCCGGGGTGCCGGAGGCGTTGAACGCACCGAAGTTGCCGGACCTGACGAACAGCAGTCCGGCCGTCGCCATGAACGCCAGCGGAAGGAACTTCAGGACGGTGGTGACCACTTGGAAGGCCCCGATGCTGCGCACGCCGACGAGGTTGACGGCGGCGGGCAACCAGAGCCCGGCCAGGGCGATGGCGACCGACCCCCAGGTGTGGTGGCCCTTGTTCACGAACACCTCGACGTAGCCGACCCAGGCCACCGCGATGGCCGCGTTGCCGGCCCAGGCGGTGATCCAGTACGACCAGGCGGTCAGGAAGCCGGCGAACTCGCCGAAGGCCTCCCGGGCGTAGACGTAGGGGCCACCGCTTCCGGGAACGCGCTCGGCCAGGCGTCCGAACGTGGCGGCGAGTGCCAGGGCGCCCAGGGTCACCAGGGCGAAGGCCACCAGCGAGATCGGCCCGTAGGGCGCGAGGGCGGAGGGCAGGGCGAACACCCCGGTACCGATGATGCTGCCGACGACCAGCGCCGTCGCGGCCGGCAGTCCGAAGGTCCGGCCCCGGTCCGGGGGCGGACCGGCCGACGGTCCTGCGCTGTCGGCCGGTGGTCTTCCCTGGTCGGCTGTGGGCATGGGGGAGCTCCTTCGTGACGGTCCGGGAGAGGTGGCGCGGCGCCGGTGGCCGCGTTCGCTGAGGTTGATCCTCGAAGGGCGGGGCCCCGCGCAGCAGGGGACAACGGTCCCTCGCCGGTCGCCGCTCGTCCCGGGTGGACGTCCCGAGGGTCCCGGGGGCGCGTCGACCAGTAGTGCGCTCCCGGCGCGAGCTGCGTCCGCTCCGCGCTCACCACCGCTGCGGCGCGATCCTCCAGGACCAGTGGCCCCCTCCCTGGTCCCGTCGGTCCCTGGGCCGTCGTGAGGTCCGGCCAGGAGAGTGACGCCGGGTCACACCTGGAGCACCCCCGCCCCCGGCACCCGACGAAGGAGCACACGGACATGGCCGACACCACCGCATCCGCACGGTCCACCGCGACCGCACGGCCGCTTCGGCACCACCTCCACCGCGCCGTCGGCACCGAACACAACCCGCTGGTCCGGCCGCTCGACCGGGCGCGCAGCCGCGCGCTCCTGCTCGCCGTCCTCGGCCTGGCGCTGGCCGCGGTCGCGGGCGCCGGCGTCTCGCTCGCCGGCCTCGCCTCCGGGCAGCACACCGCCGCCCTGACGGCGGCCCACCGGCACCGGGTGGACGCCACCCTGCTCTCCCCGTCCCGGCAGGTGGCCGGGCTGTCGGGCTACAGCCGGGTCCGGTTCCAGGCCGCCGCCACCTGGGCCGCGCCGTCCGGCCGAACCGCGACCGGGCAGGTCGACGTCGACCGCCCGATGCCCTCCGGCGCCGTCAGCCGCGTCTGGGTGGACGACGACGGCCGACCGACCCCCGTCCCGCCGACCGCCGCCGACGTCGTCATGGACTCCGTGTTCCTCGGGCTGGCCGTGCTCGCCGCCCTGGCGGTCCTGATCGGGACGGGTCTGTGCATACGGCTCCGCCGGCTCGATCACCGGGCCGACCGGCGCTGGCAGCTCTCCTGGGCCCGGTTCGAACCCGTCTGGAGCGGCCGCACCGCACAGTGACCGCGCACCGGCCGGGCAGCACCGCCACCCTCACCCCGACCAGCCCACGGAAGGATCCCGCCATGCCGGGTCAGCCCCTCGACGACGGCACCGCGCACGCCCTCGTCGCCGCGGCCGCCGCCGCCCCGTCCATCCACAACACCCAGCCCTGGCGGTTCCGCCTCGACACCGCCCGCCGGACCTTCGAGGTGCACGCCTCGCGGCGGCACCCCCTGCCGCACACCGACCCGGACGGCCGGGCCGTCCACCTCTCGATCGGCACCGCCCTGTGCAACCTCGCGGCGGCGGCCGTCCACCTGGGCTGGGAACCCGTCGTGCGCCTGCTGCCGCAACCGGACCTCCCCGGCCCGCTGGCCACCGTCCGGCTCGCCGGCGCCCCCCGCGCCGCGCTACTGCGCCGCCCCGACCTCTACCGCGCCATCTGGCGTCGCCGCTCCAGCCGGCTGCCGTTCCTCCCCGACCCGGTGCCCGGCCCCGTCCTCGCCGAACTCGCCGAGGCCGCCCGGTCGGACGGCGCCCGGCTGCGCCACCCGGACGCGGCCGAACGCGCCCGGCTGCTCGCCCTCACCGCCGAGGCCGAGCAGCGCTCCGCCGCCGACCCGGAGCGCCGGGCCGAGAGCAGCGCCTGCCTCGCCGCCCCCGGCGCAGCCGAGGGCCTGCCCGTCTACGCCCTCGGCGCGCAGGACAGCAACGGACGCCTGCCGATGCGCGCCTTCGCCGGCCCCGCGGACGGGGTGCCCGGGGAGCGCGTCGCCTTCGAACCGGACCCCCAGCTGCTCCTGCTCACCACGCGCCACGACGGACCGGCCGACCGGCTGCGCGCCGGCCAGGCCCTGCAGCACGTCCTCCTCCTGCTCACCCTCCACGGCCTGCGCGCGTCGTTCCTGCACCAGGCACTGGAATGGCCGGACCTTCGCGACCGCATGACCGGTCCCGGCCCCGAACGCGGCGCCCCGCACATGCTGCTGCGGATCGGATACGGCCCGGCCGGCTTCCCCACCCCTCGGCACCTCACGACCGCCCTCCTCCGGCAGCCCGAGGTCCTGGCCTCCTCCCGCTGACCCCCCGTCCGGGACACCGGGCCGTTCGGCCCTATCGGAAGCCGGTGCCGCGGTGCAGGCTGTCCTACGGCCCATCCATCCCGCCGACCCGGCGGACCCAGGACCCCGGAGAAGTCATGACGGACACCGCGACGGCCCGGCCGGCCCTCCCCATTCGCGTGTTCCTGCTCGACGACCACGAGGTGGTCCGCCGGGGCGTGCTCGAGCTCATCGAGACCGAACCGGACCTGACGGTGATCGGCGAGGCCGCGACCGCCGAGCAGGCGCTGGCCCGGGTGCCCGCGCTGCGCCCCGACGTCGCCGTGCTCGACATGCGTCTGACCGACGGGGACGGTGTCACCGTCTGCCGCGAACTGCGTTCGCGTATGCCGGAGTTGGCCTGCCTGATGCTCACGTCCTTCGACGACGAGGACGCCCTCCTCGACTCGATCATGGCCGGTGCCGCCGGCTACGCACTGAAGCAGATCAGCGGCACCGACCTGATCGCCGCGATCCGGACCGTCGCCTCCGGCCAGTCCATGCTCGACCCCGGCGCCACCAGCCGCGTCATGGCCCGACTGCGCTGCGAGCGCGCTCCACAGGAACCCGGACTGCCCGAACTCACCGAGCGGGAGCGGGAGATCCTCGCCCTGGTCGGCGAGGGGCTGACGAACCGGCAGATCGGCGAACGGCTGTACCTCGCGGAGAAGACGGTCAAGAACCACATCTCCAGGCTGCTCGCCAAGCTCGGCGTCGAGCGGCGCGTCCAGGCCGCGCTCATCGCCAACCGGACCCTCACCCCGACCACCCGGTAGACCGACCGGGCCCCGGCCGGGGCCCGGTCGGCGCGAGGACGAGGACCGAACGGCCCTCGCCCTCGACAGGGACCACGCGAACAATCGATTCCATGGAAGCCGCCCACACCCCCACCGCGAACGCCGCCCCGCTGGACGAGCGGCACTGCCTCCGGCTCCTGGCGGGCGCCTCGGTCGGCCGCGTGGTCTACACGGTCGGTGCCCTCCCGGCCGTGCTCCCGATCCGCTACCGGCTCGGAGTGGACGGCAGCGTGCTGCTGCACGCCGCCGCGCACTCCGAACTGGTGCGAGCGGTGTCCGGCGCGCTGGTGGCGTTCGAGGCCGGTCAGGTCGACGAGACGGACGGAACCGGATGGAGCGTGACCGTGCTCGGACGGGCGGACGTGTCGGAGGACCCCGCCCCTGAGGAGACCGGGGCCGTCCGCCCACCGCACCGGGTGGCGATCCGGATCCGACCGGAACTCGTCACCGGCCGGCTCCTGCCGGGCACCCCGCCCTGACCGGACGCGGGCCCGGTCAGACGGCGAGCGGCGCGGACCACACCAGCCGGGTGCCTCCCTGCGCGAGGCTCTCGACCTCGAACGACCCGCCCAGCGTCTCGGCCCGCTCCGCCAGGTTCCGCAGACCGCTGCGCCTCCCCTGTTCGGGAATGCCGACCCCGTCGTCCTGCACGGACAGCGCCACCCGCCCGCCGGCCGCCTGGAGCGCGACCTCGACCCGGCCCGCCCGCGCGTGGCGGGCGGCGTTGCTCAACGCCTCGGCCAGCACGGCGAGGACGTGCTCGGCCACCTCCGCCGGGACGTCGGTGTCCAGCAGGCCCTCCATGCTCAGCCGCGGCGCGAAGCCGAGCACCGCCTGCGCCTGCTCCACCGCGCGGACGGCCCGGGCCCGCAGCCCGCGGCCGGTGGCCTCCTCCCGGGCCCGGAGGCCGAAGATCGTCGACCTGATGATCTTGATGGTCTCGTCCAGGTCCCCCACGGCGCGCAGGACCCGGTCCGACGCGCCGGTGTGATCGATGAACCGCGCCGCGCTCTGCAGCGTCATCCCCGTGGCGAACAGCCGCTGGATGGCCAGGTCGTGCAGGTCCCGGGCGATCCGGTCGCGGTCCTCCAGCATCGCCAGCTGCTCGGCGTCGCGGCGCCGCTCCGCCAGCTCCAGCGCGAGCGCGGCCTGGTCGGCGAAGCCCAGCAGCGGGCCGATCTCCCGGTCGGTGAACTCGGACCCGCCGGCCTTCCTGGCCAGTAGCAGCACACCGTCGATCTGCCCCTCGGCCCGGCCCAGCGGTACCGCCACCGCAGGACCGAGCCCGTCGAAACGACTCGCTTCTGCGGACGAGCGCGGATCGCCGGCCAGGTCCGCCGTCGTCACCGGCACCCCCGAGGCGCAGGCCTCGCCCGGGAGGGACCCGTCCAGCGGCACCGCCAGGCCCGCCCGGCCCGCCGTGTCCCCGCCCAGGGCCAGCTCCACGCGCACCGTGTCCGTCCCGGCCACCGGCACGGACACGTCGGCCAGATCGGCGCCGGTGATCTCCCGCGCCCGCTGCGCGATCAGCTCCAGCACCTCCGAGCGCGAGCCCCCGGACAGCAGGGTCCGGGTGATCTCCCCGCTCGCGCTCAGCCAGCGCTGCTGGCGCTGGGCCTCCTCGTACAGCCGGGCGTTGTCGATCGCCACCCCGGCGGCCACCGCGAGCGTGGAGATCACCGCCTCGTCGTCCGCGTCGAACTCCTCGCCGCCCTGCTTGTCGGTCAGGTAGAGGTTCCCGAAGACCTCTTCGCGCACGCGCACCGGAACGCCCAGGAAGCTCCTCATCACGGGGTGGTGCGCCGGGCAGCCGAACGACGAGGGGTGCGCGGACAGGTCCTCCAGCCGCAGCGGCTCGGGATGGCGGATCAGCTCGCCCAGCAGGCCCCGCCCGGTCGGGTACGGACCGATCCGGGCGATGTCCTCCTCCGTCAGGCCCACCGTGAGGAACTGAGACAGCGTCTCCCCGTCCGGCCCGATCACCCCGAGCGCCGCGTACCGCGCGTCCACCAGGACGGCGGCGGCCTCGACGATCCGCCGCAGCACCTGGGTCAGGTCGAGCTCGCGGCCGACCGACAGCACCGCCTCCAGCAGACTGTGCACCCGGTCCCGGGTGCCCCGCGCGGCATCGATCCGTGCCTGGAGCTCCTCCAACAGCTCGTCCAGACGCAACTGGGGCATGCGGGACCTCCCCATTTCGCCACCCACCGACACCCTCCTCGCCTCGGCCAACGGGCCAGATTCTCGCAGACGACGGCGACCGACCGGGTGGCCTCCGCCGCATCCCGCCCCGGCCGCACCGGGACCTTCGGTGCCGAAGCGGGGCTGCTCGACCCCTGTGGCGGGCCCGGAGCGCAGCGGGACGCTGGTCACCGGCCGGACCGCGCACAACGGTGCCGCGGACGGCCCACGACCAGGGAGGTCAGGGAGATGTCGCACAACGTGGTGGTCGGGATCGACGGCTCGACGGCGAGCGCGGCGGCGGCCGAGTGGGCCGCCGCCGAGGCCCGCCGCAGCGGCCACGGGCTGCGGTTGGTCCACGTCGCGGGCACCGAGGCCGACGCCCTCGCCCGCGAGCTCGACGGCGTGGGCGGCGTGCCGGAGCCCGTGGCCGCGATCCGCGACCGGATCGCCGCCGCGCTGCCGGGCCTGGAGGTCACCTGCGAGGTCCTGCCCGGGCACCCCGCGCCCGCACTCACCGCCGCCGGCCGGCGGGCCCCGCTGCTGGTCCTCGGGTCCCGTGGACTCGGCGGATTCGCCGGCCTGCTGGTCGGCTCGGTCGGACTGCGCACCGCCGCCCACGCCGAATGCCCCGTGGTCCTGGTCCGCGCCGGCGCGGACGGACGCGGCGGATCGCCCGGCGACGTGGTCGTGGGTGTGGAGGGCGACCGGCCGTGCGACGCCGTGCTCGGCTTCGCCTTCCGGTACGCGGCCGACAGCGGCGCCGCGCTGCGGGCGGTGGAGAGCCGCCGCCCGTCCCAGGGCCCGTACGTGACGGACGCCCCGCTGGACGACCGGGAGATCACGGAATCGCTCCGGACGGCAGCGGAGGTACGGCTCCGGGACGCGCTGGCGCGCTGGCGGGACAAGTACCCCGAGGTCCCCACCCGGGTGGACGTGTGCACCTGGAACGCGGGCCGGACGCTGGTGGAGGCCTCCCGCAGCGCGTCGCTGGTGGTGCTCGGACGTCGCGCTCCCCGGCACCCGCTCACCGTGCCCCGGCTCGGACCGGTGGCCCACGCGGTCCTCCACCACGCGCACAGCCCGGTCGCGATCGTGCCGCACTCCTGAACCGCCGTCGTCCCCGGTCCCGGGGCAGGGACCAATCGCGCCCCTCCCCGGGACCTTCGAACCGCCGGACGTGCCCCGATGGGCCGCTCCCCGGGCTCCTCCCGGCAGGGAGCCTTGAGGTGACGGCGCATCCGAGACCCGCCGACGCCCCCGATCCACGACGATGCCCCGGAAAGGCAGACCGGCTATGCCACGCCACCCGCAGAACGAGGGCCCTCGCGACGAGGAGCCGACCACCGTCGACCGCCTGGTCACCGCCGCCCTGACCGCCCTTCAGGAGTACACCGACTTCACCCAGGAACAGGTCGACCACATCGTCAAGAAGGCCTCGCTGGCCGCCCTGGAGCGGCACACCTCCCTCGCGGTGCTGGCCGTCGAGGAGACCGGTCGCGGGGTCTTCGAGGACAAGGCGGTGAAGAACGTCTTCGCCTGCGAGAACGTCACCCACGTGATGGCCCGGACCAGGACCGTCGGGGTGGTGCACCGCGACGAGATCGACGGGATCGTGGAGATCGCCGAGCCGGTCGGCGTCGTCGCCGGCATCACTCCGGTGACCAACCCCACGTCGACGACGATCTTCAAGTGCCTGCTGGCGCTCAAGACCCGCAACCCGGTCGTCTTCGCCTTCCACCCCTCGGCCCAGCGCTGCTCCGCCGAGGCCGCCCGGACCGTCCGGGACGCGGCCGTGGCGGCCGGGGCCCCGGAGCACTGCATCCAGTGGATCGAGGAGCCGTCGATGGCGGCCACCGGCGCACTGATGAACCACCCGGACGTCGCGACGATCCTCGCCACCGGCGGCAACGCGATGGTCCGGGCCGCCTACTCCTGCGGCAAGCCCGCCCTGGGCGTGGGCGCGGGCAACGTCCCCGCGTACATCGAGAAGAGCGCGGACCTGGAACGGGCGGTCAACGACGTCGTCCTGTCGAAGTCCTTCGACAACGGCATGATCTGCGCCTCCGAGCAGGCCGTCGTGCTGGACGCGGAGATCCGCGACGCCGCGCTCGGCGAGTTCCGCAAGCTCAAGGCGCACCACGCGAGCGCCGAGGAGAAGGCCCTGCTCGAACGGCACCTGTTCGGGGCCGGCGACGGGACGGCCTGCGCGGGCGGCCGGCTGAACGCCTCGGTGGTGGGCCGCTCGGCCGCGCAGGTCGCCGAGGCGGCGGGGTTCCACGTGCCGGCCGACACCTCGGTGATCCTGGCCGACTGCGACCGGGTCGGGCCGGCCGAGCCGCTGACCCGGGAGAAGCTCTGCCCGGTACTCGCCGTCCTCACCGCGCACTCGCGCCACGAGGGCGTCGAACTGGCCGCCGCGATGGTGGAGTTCGACGGGCTCGGGCACTCGGCGGCCGTCCACACCGAGGACGCGGCGTTCGCCGAGGAGTTCGGGCACGCGGTCAAGGCCTGCCGGATCATCTGGAACGCGCCCAGCTCGCAGGGCGGCATCGGCGACGTCTACAACGCCTTCACGCCCTCGCTGACCCTCGGCTGCGGCAGCTACGGGCACAACTCGGTCTCCGGGAACGTCTCGGCGCTGAACCTCGTCAACATCAAGCGGATCGGGCGGCGCAACACCAACATGCAGTGGTTCAAGGTCCCGCCGAAGATCTACTTCGAACGCAACTCCGTCAAGTACCTGGCGAGCATGCCGAACGCGCACCGGATCGTGGTCGTCACGGACCGGACCATGGTGGAGATCGGCCACCTGGAGCGGATCCGGGACGTCCTCGGCCGCCGCCGCGATCCCGTCGAAGTGCGGGTGGTCGACGACGTCGAGCCCAATCCGAGCATCGACACCGTCCGCAAGGGCGCCGCCCTGATGCGGGAGTTCGAGCCGGACACCATCGTGGCGCTCGGCGGCGGTTCGCCGATGGACGCCGCCAAGGTGATGTGGCTGATGTACGAGCACCCTGAGGTCGAGTTCGCGGACCTGAAGGAGAAGTTCTTCGACATCCGCAAGCGCGCCTTCACCTTCCCCGACCTCGGCGAGAAGGCCAAGCTCGTGTGCATCCCGACCACCTCGGGCACCGGCAGCGAGGTCACCCCCTTCGCGGTCATCACCGACACCGCCACCGGCCAGAAGTACCCGCTCGCCGACTACGCGCTCACCCCGAGTGTGGCCATCGTGGACCCGGCACTGACCACCGGCCTGCCGAAGCACGTCACCGCGGACACCGGCTTCGACGCCCTCACCCACTGCATCGAGACCTACGTCTCCGTCTACGCCAACGACTTCACGGACGGGCTCGCCCTCCAGGGCGTCCGGCTCGTCTTCGAGAACCTGGAACGTGCCGTGACCAACGGCCCGGACGACCCGGTTGCCCGGGAGAAGATGCACAACGCGGGCACGATCGCCGGCATGGCCTTCGGATCGGCCTTCCTCGGCGCCGTGCACGCCATGGCGCACACGCTCGGCGCGACGTTCCACATCGCCCACGGCCGCACCAACGCCCTCCTGCTCCCGCACGTCATCCGCTGGAACGGCTCGGCCCCGGCCAAGGTGACCGGCTGGCCGAAGTACCGCAGCTACGTCGCCCCCGAGCGCTACCAGGCCGTGGCGCGGATGCTCGGCCTGCCGGCCGCGACCCCGGAGCAGGGCGTCGAGTCCCTCGCGGCGGCCGTCGAGGACCTGCGGGACCGGGTCGGCATCCCGCGGTCCTTCAAGGCGGCCGGCGTGGACGAGGCGGCGTTCCTGGCGGCCCTGCCGCAGCAGGCGATGAACGCCTACGAGGACCAGTGCGCGCCCGCCAACCCCCGGATGCCGATGCTCGCCGACATGCAGCGGCTGATGCGCCAGGCCTACTACGGCGACCAGGCCTGAGAGAGGACACCGAGATGACCACCTCGCAGCAGGAACACACCACGAGCGCCTGGGACGGGTTCAAGGGCGGGCTCTGGCGGGACACCATCGACGTCCGCGACTTCGTCCAGCACAACTACACCCCCTACGACGGCGACGCCTCCTTCCTGGCAGGCCCCACCGACCGCACCCTCGCCGTGTGGCGGCAGATCACCGACCGCTTCCCCGAGGAGCGGGCCAAGGGCGTGTACGACGTCGCGTTCGACATCCCGTCGACCATCACCGCGCACGCGCCCGGCTACATCGACCGGGAGCGGGAGTTGATCGTCGGGCTGCAGACCGACGCCCCGCTGAAGCGCGCGATCATGCCCAACGGCGGCTGGCGGATGGTCGCCGGAGCACTGCGGACCTACGGCTACCCGGTCGACCCGGAGCTGGAGAAGATCTTCACCCGGTACCGGAAGACCCACAACGACGGCGTGTTCGACGCCTACACCCCCGAGATCCGGGCCGCCCGCAAGGCCGGCGTCATCACCGGCCTGCCGGACGCCTACGGGCGCGGCCGGATCATCGGCGACTACCGCCGCGTCGCCCTCTACGGCGTGGACCGGCTGGTCACGGCCAAGCTCGCCGAGAAGGCCGGCCTGGACGCGGCGCCCACCGACCCCGCGCGGATCGAGGAGACCATCCGCGAACGCGAGGAGCTCGCCGAGCAGATCAGGGCCCTGGGCGAGCTCAAGGAGATGGCCGCGGCGTACGGGTACGACCTCTCCGGGCCGGCCCGCACCGCCCGGGAGGCGATCCAGTGGCTGTACTTCGCCTACCTGGCCGCCGTCAAGGAGCAGAACGGCGCCGCGATGTCGCTCGGCCGCACCTCGACGTTCCTGGACGTCTACCTCCAGCGCGACCTGGACGCCGGAGCGCTGACGGAGACCCGGGCCCAGGAACTGGTGGACGACTTCGTCGTCAAGCTCCGGATCGTCCGCTTCCTGCGCACCCCCGAGTACGACGAACTGTTCTCCGGCGACCCGACCTGGGTCACCGAGTCGATCGGCGGCATGGGCGTGGACGGCCGCACCCTCGTCACCCGCACCTCCTTCCGCTACCTGCAGACCCTCTACAACCTCGGCCCGGCGCCCGAGCCGAACATGACCGTCCTCTGGTCGCCACGGCTCCCGCAGGGGTTCAAGGAGTTCTGCGCCCGGGTCTCCATCGACACGTCCTCGGTGCAGTACGAGTCGGACGAGCTGATGCGACCGCGCTTCGGCGACGACACCGCGATCGCCTGCTGCGTGTCCGCGATGGAGGTCGGCCGGCAGATGCAGTTCTTCGGCGCCCGGGTCAACCTCGCCAAGACGCTGCTCTACGCGGTCAACGGCGGCCGCGACGAGTTGTCCGGTGAGCAGGTCGGCCCCGCCACCGCCCCGGTCCACGGGGACGTGCTCGACTACGAGGAGGTGCTCGCCCGCTTCGACGAGCAGTTGGAGTGGCTCGCCGGGACGTACGTCCACGCGCTGAACGTCATCCACTACATGCACGACAGGTACGCCTACGAACGCCTCGAAATGGCCCTGCACGACCGGGACGTCCGGCGCACCATGGCCTGCGGCATCGCCGGTCTGGCGGTCGCCGCCGATTCCCTGTCCGCGATCAAGTACGCGCGGGTCAGGCCCGTGCGCGACGGGACCGGGCTGGTCACCGACTACCTGGTGGAGGGCGAGTACCCCGCGTACGGCAACAACGACGACCGGGCGGACCGGATCGCCGTACGGCTCGTCGAGGAGTTCATGCACAAGGTGCGCAAGCACCCCACCTACCGGGGAGCCGAGCACACCCAGTCGGTGCTCACCATCACCTCCAACGTCGTCTACGGCAAGAAGACCGGCAACACCCCGGACGGCCGCCGGGCGGGTGCGCCCTTCTCCCCCGGCGCCAACCCGATGAACGGGCGCGACGCCCACGGCTACGTCGCCAGCGCGCTGTCCGTCGCCAAACTGCCCTACGAGCACGCCGAGGACGGCATCTCGCTCACCAACACCGTCACCCCCGACGCGCTCGGCCGCACCCCCGGTGACCGCGTGCGCAACCTGGTCGGCGTTCTGGACGGCTACACCGCGTGCCGCGGCTTCCACATGAACGTCAACGTCCTCGACCGGGACACCCTGCTCGACGCGATGGACCACCCGGAGAAGTATCCGCAGCTGACCATCCGGGTCAGCGGCTACGCCGTCAACTTCGTCCGGCTGACCCGCGAGCAGCAGCTCGACGTGATCGGCCGCACCTTCCACGACGCGCTGTAGCCCCGCCCCCGCTCGCGGTGCCGGCGTCTCCCCGACCGAGGACGCCGGCACCGCGCCACACTCCGAGGGACACCCGATGACCACCACCGGCATGCTGCACTCCTGGGACCTGTCCACCGGCGTCGACGGCCCCGGCACCCGCTTCGTCGCCTTCCTGGCCGGGTGCCCGCTGCGGTGCCTCTACTGCCACAACCCCGACACCTGGTCCATGCGCCACGGTCGGCCGTGCTCGGCGGACGAGATCGTGCGGGAGGCCGGCAAGTGCACCGGGTTCATCCGGGCCGCCGGCGGCGGCGCGACCATCAGCGGCGGAGAACCGCTCCTCCAGCCCGCCCTCACCGGTGAGTTGCTGCATCGGTTCAAGCAGGAGCTCGGCCTCCACACCGCCCTGGACACCTCCGGATACCTCGGCGCCCGCGCCTCCGACGCCCTGCTCGCCGACGCCGACCTCGTGCTCCTCGACGTCAAGTCCTGGGACCGCACCCTCTACCGGCACCTGACCGGCCGTGAGCTCGCTCCCACCCTGGCCTTCGCCCGCCGTCTGGCCGACCTCGGAACCGAGGTCTGGGTCCGCTTCGTCCTCGTCCCGCACCTGACCGACCCCGCCGAGAACGTCGAGGGCGTCGCCGCCTTCGCCGCCTCGCTCGGCAACGTCACCCGCGTCGACGTCCTCCCCTTCCACAGGCTCGGCGCCCCTAAGTGGCGTGCCCTGGACCTGGACTTCCCCCTCGCCGGCACTCCGGTACCCACTCCCGAGCAGACCGCCGAGGCTCGCGCGGTCTTCACGGCCCACGGCCTGTACGCCGTCTGATCCCGGTCGTTCCTCGCCCTGGGGGCGGCACCGCCGGAGCGGGAGTCGTGTCCGCAGGCGGGAACGAGGCCGGTGGGTACGACGGTGCCGGCGGCCGGGTCACAGCCATCCCGTGTCCATGGACCGCCGGTGGGCGGCGAGCCTGTTGTCGGCACCGAGTCTCGCGAGCGCCGAGGACGTGTGGTTGCGGACGGTACCGTCGGCGAGGTGCATGCGGGCGGCGATGCCGGCGCTGGACAGCCCTTCGCCGGTCAGGGCGAGGACTTGGCGCTCGCGGGCGGTGGGGGGATTGGCCCCGAGGGTGAGCGCGTCGGCGGCGATGTCCGGGTCGATGTACCGCCCGCCGCCGTGAACGGTACGGACCACTTCGGCGAGCCGGGCGGCGGGGGTGTCCTTGGTGGCGAAGCCCCGGACGCCGAGGCCCAGGGCGCGCCGGAGGTGACCGGGACGGCCGTGGCCGGTCAGGATGACGACCGCGCCGCGTTGCACCTGTTCCGACGGCTGGAACGCGGAGGCGGGGCCCGCGAGAAGTCGCGGGCCCCGCAGGACGGCTGAAGAGGGAGGCGGACGGGCTGCGGGTACCGGCCGGGGCGCCCGCGGTCTCCTTTCCGTACACGGCCCCGCGGGCCCGGTCCGCCCTCTCGAAGGAGCCGGCAACTGCCTTTCCGGCAGGGCCGGCCGGCACGCCGACGGAGCCGCTCCGGGTCAGCCGGAGCGGTGGCGGGCCGCGGTCGGAACGGTGTGGTGGCCGAGGTGGGAGGTGACGTCGACGACGCCGTCCACGCTGCGGCACAGGCGCTCGACCACCTCCGCCGGGCCTCCGCGGTCGAGCGTGCCGGCGAGGGTCACGCGGCCGTCGTGCACCGTGACGTCCACGGTGTCCGGATCGATGCCCAGGACGCGGCGCAGGACCTCGGCCCGGATCTCCTCGCGGATGGCCGAGTCGTGGCGGAGGAACACGCGGAGCAGGTCGCCCCGGCTGACGATGCCCACCAGGCGCCCGGCCTCGTCGACGACGGGCAACCGCTTGACGTGTTCGCCCTGCATCACCCGGGCCGCCTCGACGACCGTCCACTCCGGACGGGCGCACACGGCCGGGCGGGTCATCAGGCCCACCGCGGTGGTCGCCCGGCTGCGGGCGCGCTCACGGGGCGGGAGGTCCGGGGTGAGCATCAGTCCGGCCGGGTCCTCCTGCGCCGCCTCGTTGGTCAGCAGGTCGGCCTCGGAGACCAGGCCGAGCGGCCGGTCCTCGTCGTCGAGGACGGGGACGGCGGTGATGTCGTGCTCGGCGAGCAGCCGGGCGATCTCCTTGAATCCGGTGTCGGGCCGTACGTGCACGACGGCCGGGGTCATCAGTTCTCCCACGATCCGGTGTCGCATGGTCGGTTCGTTCCTTTCCGGTCGGCGGCACGGCCGCGCGGCGGGGACGGGTGTACGGGGACGGGTGTACGGGGACGGGTGTACGGGGTCAGGCTCCGGGGTGGCGGATGACGACGACCGGGCAGGGCGCGTGCTGGACGCAGTGCTGGCTCACCGACCCGAGCAGCGCACCGGTGAAACCGCCGTGGCCGCGGCTGCCGACGACCAGGAGTTCCGCGCCGCGGGCCGCGTCGAGCAGGCACTGCGCGGCGCCGCCCTCCTGCACGCGCGTCAGGACCTCCACGGGACCGCCGTCGACGACGGCCTCCCTGACGCTGTCGTCGAGGATCTTGCGCGCGATGCCGGGCAGTTGCTCGTAGGCGGTGACCGGCACCGTCCACCCGGTGGCCACCGGGTGCTGCCAAACCGTCAGGGCCTCCACGACGGCCTCCTGCATGCGGGCCTGGCGGACGGCCCACCGCAGTGCGTCGACCGACGCCGGTGATCCGTCGACGCCGACCACGATCCGCCGCTGCCTCGATCCGGTCTGCTCACTCACGGGTTCCTCCTTGGCGTTCTCGTTTCCCCAACCATCCGCGTCGCCGGAGCCGTTGCGAAGGACCGAACGGGACCGCCCGTCCGGGACCTTCAGCCCGGCGGGCGGGACCACCGCGGCCCTGTCTGCCGGGCCGGCCCGACCGGCCCGGCAGACAGGGCCGTACGCCCCTGGAACCCGGGTCCGGGGTGCGGTGCAGTCGTGGTGCCGGCGGGAACCGCGGGCACACGATCACGGAGGCGGACATGGGCGGTACGGGCGGGGACGGCGACGGGCCGGCGATCGAGCTGGCCGCGCTGAGCAAGTACTACGGCCGCAAGGCCGGCATCGAGCACCTGGACCTGACCGTCCAGCGGGGTGAGGTGTTCGGGTTCCTCGGCCCCAACGGCGCCGGGAAGACCACCACGATCCGCTGCCTGGTGGGCCTGTTGCGCCCGAGCGCCGGGCGGATCCGGCTGCTGGGCCTCGACCCGGTGGCCGACCACCGGCGGCTCGCCCCGCGACTGGGCTACCTGCCGGGCGAGCTGCGGCTCTACCCGGAGCTCACCGGCGCGCAGACGCTGCGGCTGCTCGGGGACCTCCAGGGCGCCCCGACCCGCCGGCGCGGCGAGTTGTGCGAGCGGCTCGGGCTGACGGCCGCCGACCTGGCACGGCCGGTTCGCGAGTACTCGCGCGGGATGAAGCAGAAGCTGGGCCTGGTCCAGGCGCTCCAGCACGATCCCGAGCTGGTGGTCCTGGACGAACCCACCGAGGGTCTGGACCCGCTGGTCCAGGAGGTCTTCTTCCACCTGCTCGACGAGGCCTCGCGGGCCGGCCGCACGGTCCTGCTCTCCAGCCACGTGCTGCCGGAGGTGCAGCGCTCGTGCGGCCGGGTGGCGCTCGTGCGGGCCGGTCGACTGGTCTCCGTGCGGGCCGTGTCGGCGCTGCGCGAGGAGCGCGCCCGGCGGGTGCGGCTGGTGCTGGCCGACGGCCTGGGCGCCCGTGACCTGGGGCGGGCGCAGCGGTGGTCCCCGCAGTGGCACGGCAACGAGGTCAGACTGCTCGTCCCGCCGGACGAGTTGGTCGCGGGCGTCGGCGAGCTGCTGGCCGGCCTGCCGGTGGCCGACCTGTCGGTGGAGGAGGCCGGACTGGACGAGGCGTTCCTGGACCTGTACCGGCAGGATGCCGGAGCGGTGGAGGTGCGGTCATGAGGGCGCGGTTCCCGCTGTTCCGGCTGGCCCTGCACCGCCGGCGGAGGATGCTGGCGTTCCTGGCCGCGGGCATGGTCCTCTTCGAGGTCCTGATGGTCGCCGTCGTCCGCGCGGTGCCGCCCGAGCAGTTGTTCTCCGGCGCCGGGCACGGCGTGCCGGACACGTTCAGGGCGTTCTCCGGCTCGACCGGGGACGTGTCCATCGCGAGTTACGCGGGCCTGCTCGGGGCCGGTCTGGTGCACCCGTTCTGGATCGCGATGCAGCTGACGGCGATCGGCTCCCTGGCAGCGGCGGCCGTCGCGGCCGACGTCGAGGCGGGCACCGTCGAGCTGCTGATGGTCCGTCCGGTCTCGCGCACGCGTCTGCTGGCCGAACGCGCCGGAGCCGTCGTCGCGGCCTCGTTCCTGCTCAACGCGGCCGCCACCCTGACGCTCACGGCCGGCGTGGCCCTCTCCCCCGCCCTGCACCGTGCGGTGCCGCTCGACGGCGTCCTCGCGGCCGGGCTCCAGGGATGCGCCTTCACGCTGTGCCTCACCGGGCCGGCACTCGCCGTCTCGGCCGCGGCGCGGCGCCGGGCCCCGGTCGTCGGTGCCACGATCGCGCTGGGTGCCGTCGGATTCGCCGCCAACTTCGTGGCGATGGCCTGGCACCCGGCCGCACCGTTGCGCTACCTGAGTCCCTTCCACTACTACACGCCGGGCGACGCCCTCGCCCACGGCACCCTCGGCTGGGGGCAGTCGGCCGTCCTGGCCGCCGTCGGCGTCGCCGGGGTGTGCGCCGCGCTTCCGCTCCTGCGCCGGCGGGACCTCGCACCCTGACCCTCCTCGGGCCCGAAGGTCCCCGGCCGACACACCGCCCCGCCGGAGGAACCGAACACCTCCCGCAGCCCCGACGCCTTCCTCCTGTGGCACCGGCTCGCCCGCGGCCGCAGCCCGGTGCCTTCGTCGAGAAGCCGATGCGGGAGTGCAACGGGGCGGAGATCCTCGACGAGGTCCTCCGCTCCCTGGCCGTCGCCCCCGTGACCGCCGAACGGCTCACCGCGGCCTCGACCGTCATCCCCTGCCTGATGCCGTACATCACCGGCCAGTTCCTGGTGCGCCGCCACGGCGACCGGCCCGAGGTGGTCCCGAAGGGATCCGCCGACCTCACCTTCATCGGCCAGTACGCCGAGGTCCCCGAGGACGTGGTCTTCACCGTCGAGTACTCCGTGCGCACCGCCTGGACCGCGGTGTCCCGGCTCCTCGGACTCGACCGGCAGCCCCCGGCCGTCCACAAGGGCCACCACGACCCGCACGTCCTGGCCGAGGCGCTGCACGCGATGCACCGTAGGTGACCTGCCCGCGCTCCGCCTGATCGCCCGGCGGGGACCGGAAGCACCGGTCCCCGCCGGGCGTTTCGGCCGGGCCCCGGTCGGTCGGGACGACGCGGTACGAGGCTCCCCGGGTGGGGAGCCTCGTACCGGTCCGACCGACGGGCCGCCGCCTGCCGGTCAGTCGCCCCAGGTCCAGTCGGTGACCTCGGGCAGGTCGGTGCCGTGCTCGCGGATCCAGTCGTGGTGGCGCAGGCGCCGGTCGGCCATCTCCTGGCGGACGGCCGCGGCACGCACCGCGAGGCCGGGGACGCGGTCGATGACGTCCATCACCAGGCGGTAGCGGTCGACGTCGTTGCGCACCACCATGTCGAACGGGGTCGTGGTCGTGCCGGACTCCTTGTAGCCGCGCACGTGCACGTTCGGGTGGACGGCCCGGCGGTAGGCCAGCCGGTGGATCAGCCACGGGTAGCCGTGGTAGGCGAAGATCACCGGCCGGTCGCGGGTGAACAGGGCGTCGAACTCGGCGTCCGGCATGCCGTGCGGGTGCTCCTCGGCGGGCATCAGCCGGGCCAGGTCCACCACGTTGACCACCCGGACGCGCAGGTCCGGCAGGTGCCGGCGCAGCAGCCCGGCGGCGGCCAGCACCTCTTGCGTCGGCACGTCGCCCGCACAGGCGAGGACGACGTCGGGCTCGCGGGTGCCGTCCTCGGTACCGGCCCAGTCCCAGATCCCGGCGCCGCGGGCGCAGTGGGCGCGGGCCTCCTCCAGGGTGAGCCAGTCGAAGCAGGGCTGTTTGCCGGCCACGACGACGTTGACGTAGTCGCGGCTGCGCAACACGTGGTCGGCGGTGGCGAGCAGGGTGTTGGCGTCCGGCGGGAAGTACACGCGGACGGCCTCCGGGCTCTTGTTGAGGACGTGGTCGACGAAGCCGGGGTCCTGGTGCGAGAAGCCGTTGTGGTCCTGGCGCCAGACGTGCGACGTGAGCAGGTAGTTGAGCGAGGCGATCGGTGCGCGCCAGGGGAGCGCGCGGGTGGTGCGCAGCCACTTGATGTGCTGGTTGACCATCGAGTCGACGATGTGGACGAAGGCCTCGTAGCAGGAGAACAGGCCGTGGCGACCGGTCAGCAGGTAGCCCTCCAGCCAGCCCTGGCAGGTGTGTTCGGAGAGGATCTCCATCACCCGGCCGTCGTGGGCGAGGTGTTCGTCGACCGGCAGGGTCCCGGCCTGCCACGCCTTGCCGGTCGCCCGGAAGACGGCCTGGAGGCGGTTGGAGGCGGTCTCGTCCGGGCCCACCAGGCGGAAGTCGCGGCGCTCGGCGGTGGCGGCCGTCAGGTCGGCGAGCAGGTCGCCCAGGACCCTGGTGGGCTCGTGCAGCGTCGCACCGGGCTTGTCCACGGGTACGGCGTACCGTTCCAGCGGGGGGAGCGGCAGGTCGCGCAGGAGCAGGCCGCCGTTGGCGTGCGGGTTCGCACCGAGCCGGCGCGGGCCCTCGGGGACGTGTCCGAGGACCAGGGGCGCCGGGCGCCCGTGCTCGTCGAAGAGCTCCTCCGGCCGGTAGGACCGCAGCCAGTCCTCCAGCTGCCGCAGGTGCGCGGGGTCGTCGCGGACGCGGTCCAGCGGCACCTGGTGGGCGCGCCATGTGCCCTCCACGGGCAGTCCGTCGACCTCGGCCGGGCCGGTCCAGCCCTTGGGCGTGCGCAGCACGATCAGCGGCCAGTGCGGCCGGCCGGTGCCGCCCCCGGTGCGGGCCTCGTGCTGGAGGGCCGCGATCCGGTCCAGGGCGGTGTCCATGGCCTCGGCCATGGCCCGGTGGACCGTCAGCGGGTCGTCGCCGCCGACGTACAGCGGGAGGTGGCCGTACCCGCGCAGCAGGGCGTCGAGCTCGGCCTCGGGGAGGCGGGCGAGCACGGTCGGGTTGGCGATCTTGTAGCCGTTGAGGTGGAGGACCGGCAGCACCGCACCGTCGTGGACGGGGTCGAGGAACTTGTTGCCGTGCCAGGAGGCCGCCAGCGGGCCGGTCTCGGCCTCGCCGTCGCCGATCACGCAGGCCACCAGCAGGCCCGGGTTGTCGAAGGCGGCGCCGTAGGCGTGCGAGAGCGCGTAGCCGAGTTCGCCGCCCTCGTGGATCGAGCCCGGGGTCTCCGGCGCGACGTGGCTGGGCACGCCGCCGGGGAACGAGAACTGGCGGAACAGCCGGGTCATGCCGGCCTCGTCGCGGGTGACGCTCGGGTAGGTGTCGGTGTAGCTGCCCTCCAGCCAGGAGTTCGCCAGCACGGCCGGGCCGCCGTGCCCCGGTCCCCACACGCAGATCGCGTCCAGGTCCCGGGCCTTCACCACCCGGTTGAGGTGGGTGTGCACCAGGTTCAGCCCGGGCGAGGTGCCCCAGTGGCCGAGCAGGCGGGGCTTGATGTGCTCGGGGCGCAGCGGCTCCCGGAGCAGCGGATTGGCCATCAGGTAGATCTGGCCGACCGCCAGGTAGTTGGCGGCCCGCCAGTGGGCGTCGAGTGCGCGGACCTCCTCCTCGGACGGTGCGCCGGGAGCCGGGCTGGGGGTGACGGACATCGGTGCGGTCTCCTCGGAGTCGGTGGGCATCACCGGCCGCCGTCGGGCGGCCCGGCCTACATCGTCACCTCGCGGTCGTCGCAGCCGCAGGGCCGAACAGGCCACAGTCCGCCGAACGGCCGGGGCCGGTGGTCCCGCGTCGGGACACCCCGCCCGACCTCCTGCCCGGCGACCCGGTGCTGGTGACGGCGCGTACGCGCCGCGGCCCGGCGTGGCCGGGGGAAGTCGCCGAGCAACTCCCTTTCGAGGGTGTCGAGCAGGTCGTCGGTCCGTCCGCCGATCGAGGCCGTCCGCACGGGGTGGCGATCCCCCGCACCGCCACTCGGTCCACCCGGGTGTCCGGAGGACCCCGTTGGTCGACAGGGCGACCGTGACCGTGCCGACGACCGTGGCGGTGGCCTTCGCCGTGCAGAGCTCCTGCCGCTCCGCGGGCCCGGCCCTTGCGGATGAGCCGGTGCACTGGTCATGGGCGCACGGCGAACTCATCCGCCGGGGGCGTCGGTCGAGTCGCCCGGCAGTTGCCGCATTTCGAGCACGCTGAGTCCCAGGGACCGGAAGCGGGCGAGGAGCCCGAACAGGTGTGCCTCGTCGATCACCGGTCCCACGAACACGGTCTGTTCGGCGACCGGCATGCGGTCGAGTTCCGGGAAAGCTTCGGCGAGCGCTTGCGACACGGAGTCGGCGACGCGGAATTCGTAGCGCATGCGGGGACTTCCCTAGGAGCCTGGAATGGCTTCGGCCTTGTCCCTCCACTGTCGGACGCGGTGACCGGTCGCGTCATCGCCCGGTTCGGGGGAACAACCGAGCGGGGGTTCACAGCATGCCGAGGTCCTGGGCACGGTGGACGGCTTCGCTACGGCGCGTGACGCAGAGCTTGCGGTAGATGTTCCTCAAGTGCGTCTTGACCGTGTTGGCCGACACGTAGAGCTCGGTCGCGATCTCCTCGGTGGAGAGCATCCGCGCGGCCTGGCGCAGTACCGTGATCTCGCGCTCGGAGAGCGGTTCCACGACGGGCGTCCGGCCGGGTGCACCCTGTACGTGCCCGGATCCCCGTACCTGGCTGGGCAGCCAGTCGTGTGCCCGTGCCAGTTGCGGGTCCTGGCGCAGCAGTCGGTGGACCCAGGAGCCGCACTCGACGAAGGCCCGGCGCAGTTCGTCCGGACGGGCCAGGAGCAGGGCGGTTCGCAGTAAGGCGCGCGCCTCCTCGGTCGATCCTTTCGCCGTGGCGGCCTGGGCCAGCAGGAGGCAGGCCTGCGTGCGGCTCGGGGCCGGGACACGGCCGTCTGCCGGGAGGCCGTCCAGCAGCTCCGTCACGCGGTCGGGCTGGCCGGCGGCGAGCAGTGCGCGGGCCCGTGCGACGGTGCGTTCCGGGCGGTCGGAGGCAGTGGCGTCGAGGACGGCGAGGGCCGCGCCGGCATCGCCGTGGGCGAGGTGCGCGTGGGATTCGGCGATGGCCAGCCGGTCCGTCGTCCACGGAGGCAGGTGCCGTCGCCCCGCGATCGGGGGGAGCGCGTGGATCGTCGCGAGTGCTCCCTCCCAGTCGCCCGCGGCCGTCGCCAGCCGGGCGCCGATGACGGCGGCTTCCACCACGGTGAGGGGTTCGGCCCGCACCTCACCGTTCACATCCGCCAGTTCGAGGTGGGCGCGGGCACCGGCGAGGTCATCGTGTTCGACCGCGACGTCCGCCAGGACGAGGTGATCGAGGCCCGACCGGTGCCGGGCCGGAAGGGCGGACTGCTCGGCGAGGGCCAGCGAGGCGAGCGCGTGTTCCTCCGCCGACCGCAGACGGCCCTGCCAGAGGTCGACCAGGGCCAGCGATGCCAAGGCGTCGCAGCGCGGGTGCTCCGTCCCCGGGTGACCGCTCGCGGCGATGGCGGCGGCGAGCCCGCTCCGGGCACGGTCGAGGTTCCCGGCATCGAGCTCCGCCGCGCCCAGGGCCGCCAGTACCATCGCGCGGATCTCGGGGTGCTTCGCGATCAACGGTGCCGGCACCTCGCCGAACAGCCGCTCGGTGTCCGTCGCCGACCGGCGGGTGGCGGCGAGGTCGCCGGTCAGCCGCCCGGCCAGGACGCCCAGGAACGCACGGGTGAGCCGCGCCGCCGGACCTGCGGCATCGGTCGGGCGCTGGTCGGTCGCCCGCCCGACGGCCAGGTGCTCGTCGGCGCGCCGCAGCGCCGCGGCGCATCCGGCGAGGTCCTGGTCGGTCAGTCGGCAGGCGGCGTCCACCAGGGCGGGAGCCGCACCCGTCAGGTCCGGTGGGACGGGGGCCAGGGCGCGGCGCAGCCGCACGGTGTCCAGGCCGGTGAAGAGCCGGCCGATCGCGAGGTCGTCGATCAGCCGGTCGGCGGCGAAGTGCCAGTCGCCGGACGTGGCGGCCTGCGTGACGGCCTCGGTGAGCCGCCCGGTGCCCGCGAGCCAGCGGGCGGCCCGTGCGCGCAGTTCGGGTTCGAGTCCTGGGCAGCGATGCCGGAGATGTGCGCGCAGGACCTCGGCGAAGAGCGGATGCAGGCGGTACCAGCCCGATTCGTCGATCGGTTCCAGGAAGGCGTTGGCACGGGCGAGCCGGGCGAGCGTCCAGGCCCCGTCATCGCGGCCGGTCAGGGTGTCCGCGAGGGCGGGGTGGACGTGGTCGCTGATGCTGGCGCGGAGCAACAGGTCCTGGACGGGTGGCGGCTGCGTCTCCAGGGCCTCGGTGAGCAGGTAGTCGGCGATCGTGGAGCGGTGGGCGGCGAAGTCGCGGACGAAGGCCTCGGGGTCCGCACTGCGCTGCATGGCCACGGCACAGAGGCGCAGCCCGGCCGCCCAGCCGTCGGTACGGTCGGCCAGCAGGCGGATGCCCGCGTCGGAGAGGTCCAGCCCGTGCTCGCGCAGCAGCACCGCCGCCTCGGCGGGGCCGAGCTTGAGGTCCGCGTTGCGGATCTCGGTGATGTCGCCGGCGGCCCGGTAGCGGTGCAGGGGAAACAGGGGGTCGGTCCGGCTGGTCAGGACGAGGCGCAGGCCCTGAGCGGCATGGCGGAGCACGAAGTGCAGGCCGTCGGTGATCTCCGGGTCGTCGGCGAGGTCGAACTGGTCGAGGACGAGGACGACCGGATCCGGCCGTTCGGCCAGCTCGTGGGCGAGGCGCACGAGGAGGGAGCTGTCGATGCCTTCGGCGCGGGTGGGCCGGCCCACCCCGGCCGCCAGCGGCTCGCCGTGGTGGTGGAAGGCCTCCAGCAGGTAGGCCCAGAAGGTGCCGGGTGCGTCGCCCGGTTCGACGGTGAGCCACACGGTCGGGTGGGGCGCGAGGCCGTCGTGGATCCATCCGGCGACGAGCGTGGTCTTCCCCGCGCCGGCCGGGCCGTTGACCAGGCTGAGGGGTGCGCGCACCCCGGCGGTCAGCCGGTTCAGCAGCTCCGGGCGACGGACCAGGATCTTCGGGGCCCCCGGGACGGTGAACCTGGCCGCGAGCACCGGGTCACCGGAGGGCGCGACCCGCCGCGACTGCGGGGGGCCGGGAGGGTCGGGTGCTTCGAGGGGCTGCATGGAACCACAGGGGGGTCGGGAGAGCGAGTGCCGCACGGGTCGGCACGTTCCACTGAACCCCTTCCGTCCGCCGGGCACCAGTCGGGGTCACCTTCCACGGGTGAGGCGGCCGGCCGGGGACCCGCGCACGGTTGAACCAGGCGCCCCGACGATGTGCACCGACAGGAGCGAGACCATGAACGACGCGTTGTACCTGGCTTCGGACTACCCGCTGCTCAATCTGTTCTGGACCATCGCCATGATCTTCCTGTGGCTGCTGTGGTTCATGCTGCTCTTCCGCGTGATCGGCGACATCTTCCGCGACCACGAGCTCGGCGGTGGCGGGAAGACCCTCTGGACGATCCTCGTGGTCGTCCTGCCCTTCCTCGGCGTCTTCGTCTACCTGCTCGCCCGGGGCAAGGGCATGCACGAGCGCGAGCTGTATCGGGCCCGGCAGAGCGAGGAGGCGTTCCGCAGTTACGTGCGTACCGCCGCCGGGCCGACCAGCAGCACCGACGAGCTGGCCAAGCTCGCCGAGCTGAAGAACCACGGCGACATCAGCGACGAGGAGTACCAGTCGGCCAAGGCCCGGATCCTGGCCTGACCGGAAGATGCCGAGCCGGATCACCGCAGGACCGGACCACCGGAAGGAGCGCGGGCATGGACGTGGGCCCGGTTGAGTACGTCGTCATCGCCTTCCCCGGAAACCACTTCAACGGCGAGATCGTCCCGGAGGTGAGACGACTCGTGGAGAGCGGCATCGTCCGGATCATCGACCTGACCTTCATCAAGAAGGACGCGGACGGCACCGTCAGTCACTTCGAACTGGATGCGCTCGACCCCGAGGAGGCCTCGCCGTTCGACACCGTCGAGGGCGAGATCGGTGGCCTGCTCAGCGAGGAGGACCTCGCCCTGATCGCCGAGAACCTCGTCCCCGACTCGTCGGCCGCCCTGCTGGTCTGGGAGAACACCTGGGCAGCCGCGATGGTCGGCGCCATTCGGCGCGCGGGCGGACTGCTGGTTCAGCACGAGCGGATACCCGCCCCGGTCGTCGCGCAGGCGCTGGAAGCCGCCGAGCTGTGACATCGCGGGCAGTCCCGCGCCGTGCGCTCCCCGCGACGAGTCGCGGCATCCCGGGAATCCCGACAGGGAGGAAGTTCGTCATGTTGCGTCGTCGTCCCCTCGCCCGCGCCGGCCGCCCCGGCATCATCGGTCCGGCAGCGCGCTCCGCCGTGGTCGCGGGAACGGCGACCGCGGCATCGGGCCGCGTTGCCAAGCACCAGGCCGAGCAGACAGCCGCCCAGCAGGCCGCCCCGGCTCCCGCTGCTACTCCGTCACCTCCCGCACGAGACGCGGCGGATCTGACCGAGGCCGACATCAGCAACCTCGAACGCCTGGCCCGTCTCCACGAACAGGGAGTGCTCTCCGACCAGGAACTCGCCGTCGCGAAGGCCCGCATCCTCGGGACCTGACGGAAGCGTCCGCGACCCTGGCGGCGTGCCTCGGGCACCGGACGACCCGCTCGCCCTCCCCGTGCGCTCCGGCGGTTCCGACCGCGCTCGTATCGGCCGCTCAGGGTCCGGTTCCGGCGGCTCCGGCGAGGGTGGCGGGTCGGTCGGTGTCGCCGTGCCACGTGGGCCAGCCGAGCAGGCGGGGACGTTCGGTGACCCAGGCGCGGTCGTCGCCACCGATCTCGGCGTCGATCAGGCTCTCCAGCAGCGCGCGGTAGTGCTCCACGAGGTCGCGGTGGGCCGGGTCGGCCGCCAGGTTCCGCAGCTCGGCCGGGTCCTGCTCACGGTCGTACAGCACGACGTCGTTGTCGTCGAAGAGGGCGTCCAGGCCGGTCGGGCGGTTCGGCCGGAGCGGGGAGAAGTAGCGGCCGAACGTGTAGCGGCCGTCGGTGTAGCCGCGCAGGAAGCCGCGGTTGTTCCAGTCCGGTCGTAGCTCGCCGGCCGCGATGCGCTCGGGCGCCTCAGGGTCGGCGAACTCGAACCAGAAGGAGGCGTCCAGGGTCACGATCGACTCGACGGCCGTCAGGACCCCTTCTCGCACGGACTGCCCGTGCAGGGCCGGTAGCAGGGAACGACCCTTGAGCGCCGGGTGGCGAGTGGCCGTCTCGGCCGGGTCGAGGCCGGCGAAGGAGAGCAGCGTGGGGGCGAGGTCCACCGCGGACGCGAGCGCGTCGGTGCGGGCACCTCCCTTGACGCCGGGGTGGGAGATGACGAGCGGCACGTGGAAGTTCTCGTCGTAGACCAGGTTCCCCTTCTGCCGCAGCCCGTGCGAGCCCGCCATCTCCCCGTGGTCGGAGGTGAGGACGACGACGGTGCGGTCCGCCTGCCCGGACGCCTCCAGTGCGTCGAGGACCACCTCCACGCTGCGGTCCACGTCGCGCAGGGCGTTGAGGTAGAAGTTCAGGCCCGCGTACCAGTGCTCGTCATCGACGACGGGGCCGAAGACCGTGTCCAGCATCCGGGCGTACTCCGCCACGGCGGGCGCGGCGCCGGCGAGGTCGTCGTGCAGGCTGGCCGGCAGGTCGAAGTCCCACCGCCGCTGGTACACGGGGATGTTCGCGGCGGCCCGGGCGACCACGGCGTGTGCCAGGCCGAACGGCAGTCGGACGAGCGGCTTGCCACCGTAGTCGAAGCTCATGATGTCGTGCGGGTTGACGAAGTTCACGGCCATGAACCAGGGCTTGTCCTCGATGACCGAGGGCGCCCGGTCGCGCAGCCAGCGAGCGGCCTGGCCGGCGATGACCGGGTCCAGCTTGAGCCCGGCCCAGGCGCCGCCGTCGATGTCGCCCCAGTCGTTGAACTCGCTGAATCCGTACGGCTCCAGGGCGTCGGTGGTCGGCCCGGGGTTCTCCGGTGTCACGTAGGCGTTCGACAGGTGCCACTTGCCCTGGTAGGTGCAGTAGTAGCCGGCGGAGCGGAGCATCGTGCCGAGCGTGCCCAGGTCGGGGTCGAGGGGCCGGATGTACGGCATGTTGTCGTTGTCGTAGATCTCGGTGAAGGGCAGATGCTGCCCGGTGTAGATCACCGACCGCGAGGAACTGCACATCGCCGAGGCTGCGTAGTAGCGGTCGAACGTCGTGCCCCTTGCGGCGACCCGTTCCCGCGCGGGCAGGGAGAACCCTTCCGGACGCGGGAGGGAGACGCGTTCCTCGTCGGTGACGATCAGCAGAATGTTGGGGCGACCTGTCATGACCCGTCCTTCTCTCGCCGAGCCCGACACCGGGGCCAGCCGACCCGCTCGGTCACGCGCGGGCGGTCTCTGTGCTACGAACCTAGGCGGGCCACCGGCGGGTGGCCCGCCGGCGCGAGCCGACGGCCGCCGTCCGAGTGGCCGGACCCGGGCCGTCGCCCTCCGCCGGACCGGACGGTCCCGCACCGGAGCCGCCATCCGGCCCGGCGCAGGACCGCGTCCGCTCGCGCTGCCGGAAGGGTCACCGGACGCGAAGCCGAGGGGTGCCGGCGGTGGCTTCCCAGGCGCCACCGCCGGCGGCTCTCCGGCCGAACCGGTCCCTCAGAGCCTGCAAACGGTGGTCTGCGCATCGGCTTGGTCGGCCGGCCCGCCGGTGGCGCACACCAGGGTGCGGTAGCGGGTCGCCACCGCGGGCGTGGTCAGCCGGATGGATCCGGTTTGCACGCCGGTGACGGCCGCCACGGTCTCCCAGGGACTGCCCCAGGCCCGCTCGATCTTCACCTCCACGCGAAGCACCGTGAGTTGGCCCGGGTCGGCGGCGTCGATCAGGCCACCGCCGACGATGCCGTCCGGTGTCGCGAGTTGCCAGGCACACGGCTGGTTCACCGCGGTGAGGCACACCGGCTTCGCGTTCGCCGAGGCGGGCGCGGCGGTGCCGCCGACCACACCGGCTGCGGCGAGGACCAGACCTGCGATTCGGGTGGTTCGGGTAAGCATGGTGCTCTCCTCTGCTGCGTTCGAGGCATAAAGGCATGCCCATGTCAAGATATGGCTCCGGCCGATCTCATCGCCCGGATCACCGGTTCACCCGACCACCATCCCCCGGAACGGCCACCTCCGTGGATGGGCCGACGGTCCCTCACCGCGGGACCGTCGTTCCCCGCGCGATGACCAACAGCCCACAGACGCGGCGCTCTTCGCCCGCCTGCGGCGCGACTCCACGCCGAGCGCCGCCATCCCGCACTACGGTCATGTCGGCCGCATGACCCCGACTTCCACCCGGCGGCCCGCCCGCCCGACCACGTGTTGCAACAATCACGAGAACCCGCCGGCTGGTTGTCCGCAGGGCCTTCGCCGGGGCTTCGCCCGGCAGGACGTCGATGCCGGCCCGGACGGCCGCGTCAACGGGGTCGCGGCCAATCCGTCCAGGAGCCAGGGAGGAGGTGGCCCTTCCCCCCGGGGTCCCCCGTCGCCGGTACACGCCGCCACTGCGGCGGCGAGGACGACCAACGTGATCGCGAGCCTGACGGACCGTCGCACCTGCCGACGCCCCTGGCCTGTCCGGTCGTTGCAGCAGCATCCCACCGCGCGGCAGGCCTCCCCCGATTCCGACGTGGACGCCGCCACCTTCAGGAAATCAACCGAAGCAGGGCTTAAGAGCCACTTATGGTTACGGATATTGACGTGTTCGCGCCCCAGCGGGAGGGTGGCGGACAGGCGGTGCCGTCCGGGTCGCCGCCCCTCCCCCACCCCCCGGAGTCCCCGTGATCACTCGCCGGACCATGCTCGGCGCCTCCGTCGCGGCCCTGGCCGCGCCCGCGCTCCTCGCCCTGCCGCAGCGCGCCGACGGGACCACCACCCCGCAGCGGCTCGACGTCGATCTGGTCAACACCGTTCCGTCCCAGCCGGTTTACGCCTACGTCCTCGGCCTCGACCCCGCCCAGGGCAACAGCTGGGCCTTCCTGCGCTCCGACGGCAGCACGCTCTACCACCCGCCCTCCCCCTCCGCCCCGGGCGCGCCGCTCGGCGCCGACTGCGCCATCGCCCTGAGCGCCCCCGGCGCCATCCCGCGGCGGATCGGCCTGCCGTACCTCTCCAGCGGTCGGATCTACTTCTCCATCGGCCGCGAGCTCACCTTCCTGATCAACCCCGGCCCCGGCATCGCACTGCCCTCGGTGAGCAACCCCACCGACCCCAACATCGCCACCGCCTACGGCTTCTGCGAATTCACCTACGGGCCCGACCAGTTGTACGCCAACATCAGCTACGTCGACTTCGCCGCCGTCCCCATCGCGTTCGACCTGACCGCCGGCGACGGGCGGCAGAAGGTGAGCGGCCTGCCCGTCGGCGGCCTGGAGTCCGCCGCGGACGCCCTGCGCACGCAGGCCGCCGCCGACGGCGGCGACTGGGCCCGGCTGATCGTCCCGGACCCCGCCGGCCGGACCCTGCGCATCCTCAGCCCCAACACCGCGATCAGCAACGACCCGTCGCTGTTCAACGGCTACCTGGACGACTACCTGGCCGCCGCATGGCAGAAGTACCAGAGCACCGACCTCGTGATCGACACCCAGTCCGGCTGGGGCACCGTCACCGGCCGGGTCCGCGACGGCGTCCTCACCTTCCCCGGTGCCGGCGGCTTCACCAGGCCCTCCACGGCCGCCGTCTTCAACTGCAGCTCGGCGCCGTTCACGACCGGCAACGACCTCATGGGCAACCTGAGCGCACGGCTCGCCGCCGCACTCAACCGCACCACCCTCCTGGACGATCCGCACCAGCCGGACGGCGAGAACCCGGCCGCCTTCTACACCGCCGCACGCACCAACCACTACGCCCGCATCCTGCACGCGACCAACCCCGACCACCTCGGCTACGCCTTCCCCTACGACGACGTCCACCCGGCCGGCGTGGACTTCGAGGGCAAGGTGCAGTCGGCGAACCCCACTCTGCTGTCCGTCACCGTCGGCGGAGCCCAAGGCGCGCCCGGCCCCGCGCCGTCGCCGCAACCCGGCGGCGGGACCAGCGCGTTCGGCACCATCCGGGCCGAGTCCTCCAGCGCTCAGTCCGGCACCGCGTTGGAGCCCTGCACCGACATCGGCGGCGGCCACGACGTCGGCTGGATCGCGAACGGCGACTGGCTCGCCTACGCCGGCGTCGACTTCGGCGGCACCGGCGCGACCCGCTTCCAGGCCCGGGTCGCCTCCGGTGCCGCGCCCGGCGTCAGCGGGCTGGTCCAGGTCCGGCTGGACAGCCCGAGCGCCGCCCCGGTCGGCAGCTTCGCCGTCGCCGACACCGGCGGCTGGCAGGCCTGGCGGACGGTACCCGCCGACATCACCCGGACCACCGGCACGCACACCGTCTACCTCACCTTCTCCAGCGGGCAGGGCGCCGACTTCGTCAACGTCAACTGGTTCACGTTCGGCTAGCCGGTTCCGCCCGGGCCACCAGCCGAGTGTTCGTGCGCGGCCTGCTCGCGAGCGCCTTGACGACGGGTTCGGCCCGGGCCGTCCCGGTCACGCCGCCCGTGGCCTCCGACGCTCGCAGGACGTCATCGACGCCCTCGATTCCTGGCCGGCCACGGTGCCCGACGGAGCGACCTGCCATCGCGTGCACGGGATGACCGACGTCGAGATCGAGGGCACGGTGTGGACCGGCGACGTCACGCCGATCGAGGCACACGCACACCGACGTACGCCTCGGGCTGCTCGCGGCGGCGAGCGAAGTGGTCGGGTGCGCCATCGAGTCGCCGGTCGGCGAGGGTCCGGCACGTTCCCCGTCCGCGGCGTCCACCGGCCCGGGTGCCAGGCCGTGGACGGCCTCGGCGGCCGTGTGGAAGGCGCGGATCCGGTACGAAACGTCCTCGGGCACTGCACCGGCCGGATCGTCACCGGACGCGGCCGACCGCGATCCCGCTTCGACGCCGACGCCGTCTTCGCCGCCTGCGCCGACACCGGGACCGCCGTGGAGATCAACTGCCGCCCCGAGCGCCGCGACCCGCCCGACGACCTGCTGCGCCTGGCCACCGAGACGGGCTGCCTGTTCGCCGTCGACACCGACGCCCACGCCCCCGACCAACTCCACTGGCACACCACCGGATACGCCCGCGCCGCCCGCCTCGGCCTCACGGCGGACCGCCTCGTCACCACCTGGCCGCGCGACCGCCTCCTCTCGTGGACGCGCGGGGAACGACCACACGGGTGACGACCAGCCCCGCACGACGGCCACCCGTCCCGGCCCCGGGCAACGCGCTCGCCCGCCCGGACCGGGTTCCCCGGCGCCGCCGGTAGCCAGGTCGTTCGCTCGGCGACCACCGAGCCCCGGCCGGCCGGTGACCCGGGACCGGGACAGGGGCGGAACGCCGCTCGCAGCACCAGGAGCCGACACCGTTTCCGACCGCTCGCGCGGGACATACGCAGGAGCGACGACCCCCTACTCCGGAGCGCAGCTTCATGATCCAAGAGTCATCCGCACGCAGCGCCTCCCGGACCGGCACCTGCTGGCCCGGGCTGCCCGTCCGGTGGCCGACGGCCGCCACGGAAGCACCGCGATGACCGGCCGCGGTGGCGCCCTCAGGTTCGGCGTCGAGGAGGAGTTCCTGCTGGTGGACCGGGCCACGCGCTCCACCGTCCCGCGTGCCCACCTCGTGGTTCCGCGTGCCGCCCGGAGTCTCGGCCCGCAGGCCCAGCACGAGTTCCTGGCCACCCAGGTCGAGGCGTGCACCCGCCCCGTCACGACGGCTGCCGCGCTTCGCGCGGAACTGGCCTGCACGCGCCGGGCCATGGCCGCAGCGGCCGAGAACGCCGGGTGCCTGCTGGTGGCCACCGGCACCGCGGTCCTGCCCAGCCGCCACCCGCTGCCGCTCACCCCGACCGACCGCTACCGGCGTCTGGCCGACCACGTGGGCCCCGTCGCCGACCAAACCGGTGGCGAGATCTGCGGTTGCCACGTCCACCTGGGTGACCTCAGCCGGGCCGACGCCCTCGCGGTCAGCGCGCATCTGCGGCCCTGGCTGCCCGTCCTGCAGGCGCTGTGCGTCAACTCGCCGTTCTGCGAGGGCCGGGACCGCGGCGCGGCGAGCACCCGCGCCGGCCGCTACCTGACCTGGCCCACCTGCGGGCCGGCCCCGGCCCTGGGCGTTCAAGAGTACGAGCGGACGGTACGCCGACTGATCGCCCACCGAGTGATCCTCGACCGGAAGATGCTGTACTGGTATGCGCGGCCTTCCGAACACCTGCCCACCCTGGAGGTGAGGATCGCCGACACCAACGCGGACGCCGACACCCCGCTCCTGCTGGCCGTCCTGCTCCGCGGCCTCGCGCACACCTTCCTCGCCGCCCACCGCAACGGCACCCCGCCACCGCGCGCGCCCTCGGCGGTCCTCCTGCGCGAAGCCCACCGCCAAGCGGCGATCGGCGGCCTCGCCGGCATCGGCACGGACCCGTTCACCGGACGCCGCCTGCCGATGCCCCGCCTCGTCGCGGACCTGGCCGAACTGGCCGCTCCCGCTCTGGCGAGGACAGGCGACCTGGAGACTGCGCGCCTGCTCCTCCACCGCCTGCTCAGCTGCGGCACGGGCGCCGACCGGCAACGCGCCGTGTTCGCCCGCCGCCACTCGCTGACCGACGTCGTCGACGACCTCGCCCACCTCACCGCCGGCCCCGGGACCGTTGCGGCTCCCGTTCTCTCCCCCGGTACCAGCAGCCTCTTCCACCGGCTCGACAGCACCGCCCTCTCGTCCTGATCGGCGCTTCGCAGCGCGACCACACGACCCTTGCGGTGGGTCGCCCAGTCCTGCACTCCGGACAACGCGATGAGGCACACCCCGCCACCGTCGGGCCCGATGTCGACGGCCGGCACCGGGTGCAGCCGGCGCACCGTCCGAGCGTGCGCCGGACTGCGGCGGGCGGACGCGTTCGGGGAGCGGTGCCCGCAGTTGCGTTCGCTCCTGCTCGGACAGCTCACGGATGCCCACCGGGACGAGCAGTCGGCCACGCTCGCCCTGGAACGGGGACGGCGGTGACCGCAAGGGCGCTTTCGGGCCCGGCGGGTCCACGCACCCGCTGCCGGCCGAGCTGCGGGCCGCCAGGGGCTGTGGCCGGATCCGGTAGTCACGCATCGCGAAACACGCATGCCGAAACCGGAATCCGGGTGCATACTTGTGATATGTCGAGCGACGAGCGGGAGCCTCGCACGAGCTGGACGTTCCTGACCCAGCATGCCCGTGTCCTGTTGCTGATCTCGCGCAACACGGAGGTGCGCCTGCGGGACCTCGCAGCGATGTGCGGGGTGACGGAGCGGGCCGTGCAGGCGATCGTCACCGATCTGGAGAGCGCCGGCTACCTGACCCGCGCCCGCCGCGGCCGCCGCAACCACTACCACGTCGTGCGCGACACGTCCTTCCGCCACCCCGCCGAGGCCGGCTTCGAGGTCGCCCGTTTCCTGGACCTCTTCGCGGACCTCCACCCCGGTCACGGCTTCGACCCCGCCCCCGGCACCCATCCCGGTGATCACGATGTACAGGACAACGACTGACTCCCGGCCCGGCCGCCCGGTGATCTCCCCCGCCGCGGCAAGCACCCGCTGCGGGAGCCCGCGGGGGCACTTCGAGATCCTGGCCGGACCCGGTACGGGCATCCGGCACCCGGCCGCGTGCTCAGCTCCGGGCTGCACCTCGCCCGCAGTCCGCGACGACCGGACCGTCCCCGCCTCCGCGTGAAGGCGGTGAGTCCCGTGAGCAATCCGTCCGTTCCTCTCCGTCCGCCACCGCTGCGGGTCACCAACACGACGATCACCGGCAGAGCAGTGATCATTCACGTCGAAGGGGACGTCGACCAGGACACCCGCCCCACCTTGGACCTCGCTCTGGCCGAAGCGATCGCCGCCCGCCCTCCCGTGGTGGTGGTCGACCTCGCAGGCCTCGGCTTCTGCTACTCGGTCTGCCTCAACGCCCTGGTCGCCGCCCGCCTCGACGCGAACGCCGTCGGGGTGAGGATGGTGCTGGCCTCCCCGACGTCGCAGGCCCTGCGGGTGCTGAAACTCACCGAAACGGACCAGCTCTTCACCCTCCACGACAGCGTCCGCGCCGCGCTCGACGGCGGCGCCGACGGACCGACCGGGTTAGCGGTCACCCCGGAACCCCTCGCACTGCGGTGACCTTCTCCGGCGTGCCCGGAGGGCACGGTCAGCGGGAAGTGGTCGTCGTGCACGCCGTCGGCGAGGACACCGAAGACGTGAGGACCCTCCCGGACCAGTGCAGCTTCCCGCGCCCTGGGCGACACCCGAAGTCGACTGGTCCGAATGCCACCGCGCGCGTGCGGCCCACCCAACCAGCGGCCACCGTGGGGGGATGGACATCGTCGTCGTACTGGAACCGGACACACCGAGCAACGTCCGGGTCCTTCAATCCGACCACGCCCCGGCAGACCCCGAGCAGCCGGTGCGCCGCGCGCACACCGCCCCCGCCGAGCCCTCGGGCGCCTGCGGCCCCCTCACCATGTGCGGCCTGGACACCGCCGGCATGATCCTCGCTCCGCACCGGTCCACCCGGCCGCGTTGGCACACCTGCAGCACGTGCCAGACCACCGCGGCGGACACGGCCACCCCGTCCGGCCCGAGCGCAGAGGCGCCCGCCCCGGGTGGCCAGGCGCGCTGACCGAAGGCGTACCGGGCTGCCGAAGGGCTCGCACGACGAACGGACGGGGCGCGGGTGTGAAGACGGTGACAGCGGCCGGGGGCCACGGCCCCCTGGGTCCCAGGAGCCTGGGCCCCGTGGGCCGCTTCATCGAAGGCCACGCGCCGTGCCCGGGCCTGCCGGCCTGGCCCGGGCCGACGACCGGCATCTCCACCATCCCTCCCCTGCCCCCGCTGCCTGTGCGACCCCACCACCGGTTGCACCCCGACCTCCCGCCGAGCATCGCGTGGGATTCCGCGCTGGTGTCCGCCCGAGGACGGGGGCACGCTGTAGAAACACCGTCGAGACGCGCGCAGGTGAGCGCCCGCTGACGTGAAGGAGTCCCCGTGATCCAGGTAGGCGACATCCGCGAGTGGCGCACCCATGACGTCGTCGACGCCGACGGCCACAAGATCGGCACGCTGGAGGCGATCTACGTCGACACCGCCACCGACGCGCCATCGATGGCCACCGTCCAGATCGGCCTGCCCACCCGCCACCGCCTGGTCTTCGTTCCCCTCGACCACGCGACCGTGGGCCCCGGATACCTGAAGGTCAACTACGAGAAGTCGCTGGTGAAGGACTGCCCCGCGATCGGCACCGACGACGTCCTGCCCGCCGACGACGAGGCCGCGGTCTTCGCGCATTACGGCCTGACCTACACGCCGGGCGCCGGCGGCGAACGCCGCCTCGCACGCCCCTGAACACCCGGCACCCACGCCGAGGAGGCCCGCTCGCGAAGCGCGTCCGGCCGTGCTGCCCACAGCGTTCAGCCTTTCGTCACGCGGATGCGGGCGGCACCAAGGCCGGCCGACACGGTCCTGCCGGCGCCGGTCGGGGCGGCGAAGGACAGGAGCCGGTGGCGGTCGGCGGGCATGCACGAATTCGCTGTCATGTCTCGGCAGCCGTGAAACGGGAGCCCTATCGTGGAGTCATGGACACTGGCACGGCGGCCGAGCGGCACTGGACCTTCCTGACCAACCACGCCCGTGTCCTGGTCCAGATCGCCCGCGACCCCGGCATCCGCGTGCGCGACATCGCCTCCCGCTGCCTGCTCACCGAACGCGCCGTCCAGCGCATCATCACCGACCTGGAACAGGCCGGATACCTCAGCCACGAACGCCGCGGCCGCACCAACCACTACAGCGTCGTCGTCGGCAAACAGCTGCGCCACCCCGCCGACGCCGGCCCCACCGTCGCCGAACTCCTCGCCGCGCTCCTGCGCCAGCAGCCGAAGACGGACAACGAGGCCCCGAACCCCGCCGAGCCGGAACTCTCCGCGCAATGACCGCGACCGGCCCCGGCCGGAAGCCGACCGGGTGGCCCGCCGGGTCGTGCAGTACGCCGACCTGGTCGCGATTTGTCCCGAGCGACGGCACTGACCGCTGACCTGCCGGGTGATCGGCCCCGGCCACGAGCCGCTGATCGCCGATCCGCTGCCGCTCCCCGCCCCGAAGATGCCCTGTTCCTGCGCTCGGGGGTCGTGGCGGGAATGGCCCGTACCGGACCCCGTGGACGGCTCGCCGGCGACCCTGCCCGTCACGACCGCCTGCCCCGCCCGGGCGCGGTTTCGACGCGGTGGAGGAGTACAGCGGCGCGAACGGGGCAGGCGCTCCTGTTCACCGGTCCATCCCGAGCCAGCCGGACGGAGCAGCCATGAACGGCCCCGAAGCGTTCCCGAGCGAACTGTGCGCCGAACACCGGGCCGTGGAGACCGTGCTCCGCAGACTCGACGGCACCCGCACCGACGGCGGGCCCGTTCCGGACGACGACACCCGGTTGCTGCACGCGCTCCGGGAGCTCCTCGACCGGCACCTCGCCGTCGAGGAGGACCACGTGCACCCGCTGGTCCGCCGGTACCTCCCGGCCGGAGGCGCGCTCGCGGACGCAGCCGTCCACACCCACACGACGATCCGCCTCTTGATCGACCGCGCGCTCGACGAACACCTGCCGGTCGCCGAGCGCCACCACGCCACCGACACCCTGCTCGTCGTGGTCCGCGCACACCTGAGCGGCGAGGAGGACCGACTCTTCCCCGCCCTGCGGCTGCGCGTCCCGGCCGAGGAGCTGCGGCGCTGCTCGCGGCGCGTGCGCGAGGCCCCTCCGACGACACCGCCCCGACCCGTGTGGGGAATTCCGCCCGGCGCCGTCGCCACCGCCACCGTCCGGGACCACCTCACCGGCCACGGCTCGTCGGAGCAGCGGCACTCGCCCTGACCGGAGAGCCCGCGGCCGTTTGACACCGCGCACAGCGGCAACCCGCAGGAGCATGGCCTACCTAGGAGAACCCGTACCGACCGCCCCGCAGCCCCGCCCGGGCGGCGACCGCCAGGACCGGACCGGCCCGTGGCTGTTCACCCGCCCCGGGCGCACGGCGACCGACGGACCGACGGACGCCGTGCTGTTCGCGCGCGACGGCACGCTCCTCCAGGACGTCTCCTGCAACGGCGATCCCGCACTCGTCCTTCCGACGGCCGGAATCCGGGCCGCCCTCACGGCACTGCGCGGTGCGGGCCTCGCGATCGGCGTCCTGAGCAATCAGCCGGGTGTGGCGCGGGGCCTGATCGGGCGCCGCCAGGTCGAGGCCGTCCAGGCCCGCGCCGAGGGGCTGCTGGGCCCGTTCGACGTGTGGGCGGTCTGCCCGCACGGCTCGCACGACGGCTGCTCGTGCCACATGCCCGCCCCCGCGCTGGTGACCGCTGCCGGCCGGGCTCTCGGCCTGCCACCCGCCCGGGTCACGGTGATCGGCTCCGGCGACGCCGTCCTCGCCGCGGCCCTGGCCGCCGGGGCGCACGCGATCCGCGTGCCCGAGGGATCGTCCCGGGCGGGCGTGCCGTGCCCGCCCTGCCTGCTGACCACCTGCCGGGCCGCTGCCGGGCCGGCCCAGGCCGCCGATCTCCTGCTGCGGCACTGACCCCGGCGTGCCCCCACCACGCACCTCTCCCGCCACCTCAGGGCGGAGAAGGCGCGCGGTCGGCGGCCCGGACCAAGCGGCCGGCCCGGCGTTCCGGGAGGGTCGCCCGCCTGGTGGAACGCCACCGCCACCCCGCCCACCGATCCGGTGGCCGGGGCCCGGCCACCGGTGCGGCCGTTCAGTTCGGGGCTGCCGCCGAGGCCCGCAGCCGCAGCGCGGCGTCGATCCCCCGAAGGAACTGGCCGAGATCCTCCGGCTTGCGAGAGGTCACGAGGCGCCAGCCGTTCGCATCGTCCGTGACGAGCGCGGCATCCGTCCAGGAAGCGCCGGCGTTGGCGAGATCGGTGCGCAGTGACGGGAAGGAGGTGAGCTCCTTGCCGTACGCCACGCCGGCCTCGGCGAGCAGCCACGGGCCGTGGCAGATGGCGGCGACGGGGCGGCCGGAGGTGGTGAAGGCGAGGACGAGGTCGACGGCCTCCTGGCGCATCCGCAGGCTGTCGGCGTTGAGCGTGCCGCCCGGGATGAGCAGCAGGTCGTATCCGGTCGCGTCCACCTCGCCGAGGATGTGGGTCGGGCTCACCGTCTCGCCGGGTTCCTTGTCCCGGACGAGGGTGCGGATGGCGTCCCGGGTGGGCGCAGCGATGTCGACGTGCACGCCGTCGTCGCGCAGGTGCCGAACGGGAACGAGGAGTTCGTCCTGCTCGACGCCGTAATTGGTCACGATCGCGAGGACCTTGGTGTGGTGGTTCACGGCTTCCTCCTCCGGACGGGAATCGCGTGCGGGCCGGGCCGTCGTCGGCCGTGCCGTCGACGAACGCCTGGGTGCCGTCGTCGGCCCGTCGCGCCGGTCGCGGTGCGCACGATCTCACGGCGAATCCGTCGCGGCCAGGCGGTGGTGCCCGGCCCTCTTCATGGTCGGTCCCTCGCTGTCAGCCGTCACCCGGATCGCCGTACCGCGCCCGCCACTCGCGCGCCCTGGCGTTGTGCCATTCGACGCCCTGCTCCGCCTGTTCCTCGGAGAGGCCGCTGAGCGCCGCGACCGTGCGGAGGGGAACGGGTTCGTCGTACTCGGCGAGCGCCCGGCAGACCTTGCCGGCCCACTGCTCCTCCAGGACGAACGGGCGGCGGCGGTACTGCTCGATCAGGTCGGCCAGGTGGTCGACGGTGCAGGCGGTCAGGGCCCGCTTGCCGTCCAGGTCGGGGTCGCGGACGTGCAGCGCGGACGAGTCCGGCACGAGCGCGCAGAGCAGGTCGTCGGCGGGGACGGCCTGGCCGCAGAGGTCGCACAGGTCGAGCGTTTCGGGGGTACCGTCGGACCGGTCGTCCGCCGGGGGGCCGATGTCCTCCATGCCGACCGCCTACCCGCTGGGTCCGGCCCCAACCGCCCGCGCAGGGGCCCTCCGCCCGGCCGCGTTCCTCGACGGAGTCCTCGAAACGCCGAAGGTCCGCCTCGACCCGGTGCACTCGTCGGGCAGCCGGTCGACGGTCTCGGTGTCGAACTCCCGGGTGACGCCGCCGGTGCTGACGCGCCCGTGGTCGTCACGGTCGTCCAGCTGGGTCACCGAGTCCGCCCAACAGCGTCCATTGGTTGCAGGCGGTGCGCAGCGACACGTCGACGTCGACCGTCCGTCCCAGCGCGTGGCCCCGCCGACGGACGAAGCCGGTCAGGCGACGCCGGGCCGGTGCTGCGAGCGCTGCCTGGGAACCGTCCGCGAGGCGATGGCGGCCGTCGACCACCGACCTCCCGCCATGGCAGCGGCCCGGCCCGCCGAGGGATCACACCGGCGGCGAGGCGCAGGTGTGCGCGGAAGCACGGCCCCGCGGCACTCACGGCACGCCGGCCACACCAAGCCGGGAACGCTCACTCGCCCCGGCCGTCGGGGTGCCACTCGGCGAGGACGATCGTGGCGTCGTCGCGCAGGCGGTGGTCCTGGTGGGCGAGCAGGGCGTGGATCAGGCGGCGCAGGGCCTCCGGGGCGGGTTCGCCGCTCGCCATGTGCCGGACCAGGGTGTCGGTCAGGCGCTCCTCGCCGAAGGTCTCGCCCGTCGCCGAGCGGGCGTCGGTCACGCCGTCGGTGTAGACCAGGACCCGGTCGCCGGGCTGGAGCCGGATGTGGTGGACGGGCTGCGGGCCGCGGTCGTGGAAGCCGAGTCCCAGGGGCAGTTCGGCCCGCCGTTGCATGGCACCGGCGACGACGTGCCGGCCGCGGATGAGCAACGGTGTCGGGTGGCCGCAGTTGATCCAGGCGAGTTCGCCGGTGGCCGCGTCGAGGTCGGCCACGACGGCGGTCAGCAGCCGGTCGGGGATCCAGCGGCCCAGCGTGCGGTCGATGGCCTGGGCGATCGCCGCCAGATCGCCGCCGGCCCTGCGGGTACTGCGGCAGGCCGCCAGCGCGACCGAGCTGGCCCCGCCGGAGGCGAGGTCGTGGCCCATCGCGTCGAAGACGGACAGGTGCAGGCGCCCGCCCGCCACGGAGTGGTCGAAGGCGTCCCCGCCGACGTCGTAGGCCGGTTCGAGGACGGCGCTGGAGGTGACGTCGCGGGTACCGATGGTGCGCGGCGGCAGGAACGCCCACAGGAGTTCCGCCTGCAAGCTCATCGGCCGGTCGCGCGTCGTTCGGACGAGTACGTCGCTGAACGCGCTCTTGGAGACCACCAGCAGGGCGGCGAGGGCCGCCAGGGCCTCCCAGCAGCCGACCGTGCCCGGCTCGGGCATCCCGACCACGCGCAGGACGCCGATCCGCTCGACCCCGTCGACCAGCGGGAACCAGCCGACCGGGGGCGGTCCGGCGGAGACCTGGGTGCGTTGCAGCCGGTAGGCCCGCCCGGCGAGCGTGGCTTCGACGTCCTCGACGTCCTCGCCGTCCTCGCCGTCCTGGCCGTCCTGGCCGTCCTGGCCGGGCAGGGGCACCAGGTGCCGCTGCTGGACGTCGACCAGGTAGACCCGGGCCGCGGCCGCACCCAGGTCCCGGGCGGCGGCGTCGACGAGACCGGGCAGGTCCTGCGGCCGGCTGGCGCGCGAGCGCATCAGGAGCCGGGCCAGCGTCCCACCCAGCACCGTTTCGTCGCAGGTCACCGCTGGCACCTCCTGTCGGCCCCGGCGCGTCGGCCACCGACGGGGTGGGGCGCCGGCGGAGCGTCCGTCGGTGGGCGGGGTCCGCGGTCCCGCAACGGCTGCGGGCAGCCGGGGCCGAAGCGCGGCGCGTCCATCTCGCCGGTGCGTCCACCCTACTCGCGGCGGTGGGACGCACCCGGTCGGTCAGTCGCGCGATTCCTCCCCGGCCTCCTCTGCCTCCTCTGCCTCCTGGGGCTCCTCGGGCTCGGCCTTCTGCTCCGCGAGGGGCCTCCCCGTCCGGACCGTCCTGACGGGGTCGGCAGGGCGCTCCTGATGCCCGGCGCCCTCATGGTGCAGCGGTACACCTCCGGCACCGCCCTGGGGCGTGTCGTCCATCGGGCCGCCTCTTCGGGCCGCGTACCCGGCCCGGTATCGGGCGCCGTGGCCGACGCCCGCCGAGCGGCGGCCGGGGCGGTGGTGCGCCGGCCGCCGGGCAGCGCGCGGTAACCGCGTGGCCGCCACGGGGTCCGCGGCCATCTTCCCCTCCCCGGCTCGGTCCTCGCAGTCCTCGCCGAGGACGGCGTAGGTCTCCGCATCGCCCCGCTCCCCGCTCTCGTCGTCCGGTGCAGCCGACGGACGGGAGCACGCCGACCGGCTGCGCGGCCACGTCGACGCCGGGTTCGACGAGGTGTACGTCGGCCAGATCGGCCAGGAGCAGGAAGGGTTCTTCGACTTCTACCGCGAACAGGTCCTGCCCCGGCTGGAATGACCGGCGGAATGCGGAATGCGGAATGCCACACGATCGTCAACGCCCCTCGGGAGGCGAGCCGTTGAGCATGTGCGACGACACCGCCACCGCCCTGAACGACCGCCGGCGCCCTGAACGACCGGCGGGACTACCCCCGGTCCTCCGACGACCAACGCGGTGCGCTCCTCGGCGGCGCGGGGGCGTCGTCTCGCCCTGCACGTCCCCGCCTACCCGCCGGAGTCGCGGCGAGGACTCGCGGCATCGTCCGACCCTCGGAACCGGCGGCGGGAAGCACCACGACCTCCGCCGGTCCCAGCGCCCAGCGCCGCCGCTCAGATCTCGTCCTCCGTGCGGATCGCGTCCCTCAGGCCCCGGTCCCTTTCACAGGCCCCGTCCGTCCCTTCAATGGCCGAACAGGTGCCGGATCCGGCCGCCCCTCGGCGGCGCGGTCGGCATCCCGGTGTCCCGGTCGCCCTGCTCCGCGACCCGTTCCTCCGGCCGGGTCGACACCTCACCGGCCACCGGTGCGTCCTCGACCGCCGACCGGTCGTCGGCCACGGGCGCGACGCGTTCCACCCGGCGTGCCGGCCGGGTCGGACGGGCCTCGCGGTAGACCACGTCGCCCGCTGCGGGTGGGACCGGCCGCCGGGTCCGCCGGGCGAGCCCGATCAGCGCCAGTCCCAGGCAGAAGATCAGGCCGAGCGCCACCCCGGCCAGGAAGACACCCAAGCTGTTGAGTGTCACCAGGTCGTTGCCCAGGATCGTCGCCTGGTACTCGGGCCCGCCGGCGATGTTGTCCGCGATCAGCAGCCCGATGAAGGCACCGGACACCGACATCAGCAGAAGTCCTAGCAGCAACATGACAATCCCTTTCCGTGCCGGGTCGGTCTGCGTCGGGTCGCGCCTACCCGGGCCGCCGCGTCCCTAACGTTCCGCTACGGAGGCCGGTCCCCGTCGCCGTGCATGACCGGCTGCGCCGCGTTGCGCGCGCGAGCGACACGCTCCGGCGGGCAACCGTCCGCACGTGGTCACGCCGCGCGGGGCCCGGTGGCTCCCGGCCGTTCGGCCGGCACCCGGGCGAGGAGGCTGCCGTCCAGCTCGGCGAGCAGTTCGGCGGTGTCACGGTGGACCTCGGCGGCGCCGCAGCCGAGGAGCTCCTGTGCGGCGAAGCCGCCGCTCTCGACGGCGATGCACGGCACCTTGGCACGGCCCGCTGCGACGACGTCCCACACCGTGTCGCCGACGAACACCGCGTCCGCGGGGTCGCCTCCCACGCGGTCCAGCGCCGCGTGGACGAGGTCCGGCGCGGGCTTGGTCGCGGCCACGTCGTCGGCGGAGGTGGCCGCCGTGATCACGTCGTCGGCGTCCAGAGCGCGGCGCAGCACGGCGAGTTCGCGTTCGGAGGCCGAGCTGGCCAGGACGATCCGCCAGCCTCGGGCGGCGCAGGCGCGCAGGAGTTCGCGGGCGCCGGGCAGCGGGGTGACGACGGGCCAGTGACTGGCGTAGAGGGCGTCGTGGGCGGCGGTGATCGCCTCGTCGTCTCCATGGTCGCGGTGCTCCCCGAGGAGGTGGTCGAGCAGTTGGTCCCCGCCCATGCCGACGGCGCGGTGGACGCGGGCGGCGGGGACCGTCCGGTCGTACTGGCGCAGGGCCTCCCACCAGCTCAGTGCGTGCAGGTAGGTGGTGTCGAGCAGGGTGCCGTCGACGTCGAAGAGTGCCACTGCGGTCCTCATGGTCGTACCTTCCTTCCGGTCAGCCGGGCACGGTCCCCCGGATGCGGAAGGCGTCGGTGGCGCCGGCGAGATCGAGCATCCGCAGGAGCAGCGGCCCCGGGCGGGCCAGTTCGATCCGGCTGTCGTCAGCCGCCGCCTCGGCCTGGGCGCGGAGGAGTGCGTTCAGTCCGGTGGAGTCGCAGAACTCCAGCCCGGCGCAGTCGATCACGATCACGCTGCCCGGCGCGGCGAGCGCCGCGTCCAGGGTTGTGTACAGGTCGGCAACGGTGTCGAGGTCGAGCTCGCCGTGCAGCGCGAGCACGGTGCCCTCGGCCCAGGGTTCGGCCTGCACGCTGAAGCCCCAGACCTGTTCGACGGTGCCGGTCCGGCTTCTCCTCGGATGGTGGGTCATGGCGTCGGCCCCTTTCGCTCGGACCGTACGTGGTCCGGTACTCCGCGGCCCGCGCGGAGGGCGAGGCGAAGTCCGCGGCCAGGGGTGAGGAACAGCGCCGCGAACGCCGTCGAGTGTTGGAGGATCATGCAACCCTCTTCCCACACCTCCTGCGCCGGCCTCCGCACGGCCTCCTTCCGGTTCCTGCGCCTGCCCGGGCGCGTGCCCCGTGCGCACCCGGTCAAACGGCTGGCTTTCCAGCGCCGGCCCGGCCACGCACGGCGCATCGAACCGCACACGCAGTGGCCCCGACCCCGCGCGGACGGCGCGGCACCGCCCGCTACGTGCGGTACCCGTCTGCCCACTTCGACGGGGACCACGCGATCGACCCGTGGACGGACCCGGCCCGGGCCGACCGGTGTTTCTCCCACCCCACTCGACTCGGCGCTGGTCGTCCTCGACGACCGGCGGATCACCCACTGCCCGCCGCGTCGTCCGCCAGCAGGCACCTCCTGCGGACCCTCTGCCGGCACGCGATGCGGCCTCGGCTGCGGACGCGGCGGTGTTCGCACGCAACGCGGTGAGCGACGGCCGCAGATCGTCCTCCCCTCCGCAGCGCGCTCACGTGCGGCCCGTCTCCAGGCCGAGGTCTGCGTTCCCGTACCGGCCCCCCGGATGGCCCGAACTCCTCAAGGGCGGCGGCGGGCCGATGCACTGCGCGCTCGAACTGCGGCCGGCCTGACCGGCGGATCAGTGCGCCGGGACGCCCGGGCGACCGTCCGGCGGCTCGTCCGACCAGCCGGGGGCGTCCAGGTCGTCCAACTGCTCGCGCAGTCGGCACAGCGTGGCGCTCAGCAGCCGGGAGACGTGCATCTGGGAGACGCCGATGCGCTCGGCGATCTGGGACTGGGTCCAGCCGTCCCAGAATCGGAGCTTGAGCACGGCCTGCTCACGCTTCGGGAGGTGGGCGAGCAACGGGCGCACGGCGATGCGGAAGTCGGCGAGATCGATGCCGGGGTCGCAGGAGCCGAGGCGGTCCAGCATCGAGCTGCCGCTCTCGTCGGTGTCCTGGTCGCGCAGCGCGTCCAGGGAGTTGGGCCGGTAGACGCGGCCGGCGACGAGTCCCTCGGTGGCCTCCTCGACGGTGAGGTCGAGGTTCTCGGCGATCTCCTCGGGGCGCGGGAGGCGGCCGAGTTCCTGTTCCAGGCGATCGGATCCCCGCGCGACGCTCAGGTACAGCTCCTGCATGCTGCGGGGCACGCGGACCGGCCACGAGGTGTCACGGAAGAACCGCTTGATCTCGCCGGCGATGGTCGGGATGGCGTAGGTGAGGAACTCGACGCCGCGGTGCGGGTCGTAGCCGTCGACCGCCTTGATCAGGCCGATCGTGCCGACCTGGAGGATGTCGTCCATGTCCTCCGCGCGGTGGCGGAACCGGGCCGCGATGAAGCGCACCAGCGGCATGTTGAGCTCGATGATCGTGCCGCGGACGTAGCTGTACGCGTGCGTCTCGCGGGCGAGCCCGGCCAGGCGCTCGAACAGCGCGTCGCTCAGCTCGCGGGCCTCGGACTTCCCCATCGCCCGCAGTTCCGCCTCGGTGTAGTGGGGCGGCAGGTCGGACGGCGACGGGCCGGACGGGGCCGCGGCGGTCGTCCGGTCGGCATGCTGCGTTGTCTCAACGGGGATGGACACTTGCATCTCCTGGGCATCGGGTGAACGCCCCGCGCCGCGGACGAGAACTCGCTCGCGTGCCACGGGATCCCTCCCCCAGGACCTGTGCCCGGCTACTTCAAGCGGAGGTCCCGGTGGCACCCGGTGGGTGCCGACGCGACCGACACCGGGGTGCGGCCGCACAACCGTCTTCCTACCCGACGTACGACAACTAATTCATGTTTTGACCGATTTGTTGCTGTTTCTCCGGATGCACGCGAGCGAGCCACGACTCCGCACCGAGCGGAGCGACGGCCACTCCGCGAGGATCCGGTCGCAAGCGCGAGAGCCGGCAGGAGCACACCGAGGAGACGTCCTCGACCGCGGGGAGAGCGGGGAACCGGGCGAAGGAGATCGGCGCCCGGACGGTCGCCAGGGCCACGATGACGGCCCCGACACCCTCGCATCCGTACCACCGTACCGACCCCCTCGCCCCAAACCCGCCCACATCCGGGCGACGGCGCATGGAACCGCGCTTCCCGGGCAGGCGCCGCGCAGGGGCGGGCCCCGCCCCACCGGCGAAAGGAGCACACGCCATGGGTACCTCCGACAAGATGCGCAACGTGGCCGAGAAGGCCCGCGGCAAGGTCAAGGAGACCGCCGGACGGTCCACGGGTGACCGCTCGATGGAGGCCAAGGGCAGGGCCGAGCAGGCGAAGGGCGACCTGAAGCAGGCCGCCGAGAAGATCAAGGACGCGGGCAAGCACTGAACCGGGGCCGGCGGCCGCGGCGGCTGTTCCAGGCCTGATGTCCCCCGCCAGGCCTTTGGGGGATCTGCGAGGAGGTGAGCAGGATGAGCGACCGGAAGGAGCACGCACCGGTGGACCCGACGCTCCCGGTCGAGACACCGGAGGCGCGGTTGACCGGCGAGGGCGGACCACCGCCCGAGCACGAGGAGGAGAAGGGGCCGCAGGACGGTCCGGAGTACCAAGTCACCGAGCCCGCCCACGAGTCCGCTCCGCCCGATCGGGGCTGACGGGCTGACCGATCAGCACAGGACCCGTTCCCCCACCGCGGCGGATCGGTAGTCGGGCAGGGCGATCCCCCGCGCGGCGGCGCCCTGCCCGACCGGACCACGGTGACAAACCCCGCGGACGACACCAGGGGGGTGCGGAGTGCTCCGCATTTCGCATTCGTGCTCCGGTGAGGCCTGTTGCTGCTTCTGAACACCCTGCTCCTCACGAGAACGGCGGCGACGGCCCGGACGGGCGGACGGACGCCACGACGGCGCGGGCGCGGCCGGCCGGGGGCGTTCATGTGTGCGCGGCCGCACCTCCGAGGTCGGCGTTGACGGCGAGCAGGAGGCTCACCCGCGCGGTCGGCCGATTGTCCGCCCTCGCCGCGTCTAGGGGCCCGCGCGCCGGGTAGCCGCGGGTGTGACCGTGACGAGAGCGGAGGTGAGCGTGGAGATCCCGGGTCCTGCGCCAGTGTGCCGGACCGACGCCGTGACCAGACCCTGTCGCCGGACTGCCCGGCGGCCCCGGCCTCACCCCGGACAGCCCAGGAGGAGCCGATGACCACCACCACCGCAGTCCCGTGCCGTGACGCGGTTCGCCGGAGCTACCTGTTGTGCCCACCGACCTACTTCGCGGTCGAGTACGCGATCAACCCCTGGATGGACCCCAGCGGCCCGGTGGACACCGGCGCGGCTCTGCGGCAGTGGCAGACGCTCCGCGACACGCTGCGCGAGCTGGGGCACCAGGTCGAGACGCTTCCGCCCCGGCCACGCCTGCCCGACATGGTGTTCGCCGCCAACGGGGCCTCGGTGGTGGACGGCCGGGTCCTGGTCGCCAGGTTCCGTCACCCCGAACGGGCGCCGGAGGCGGCGGCCCACCGGACCTGGTTCCGCCGGGCGGGATACCGGCCGATGGCCGCTCAGCTGCCGAACGAAGGCCAGGGCGACTTCCTGCCGGTCGGCGGCCGGGTCCTGGCCGGCTCGGGGCCGCGCACCAGCGCGGCCGCCCACCGCGAGGCGGAAGCGGCGTTGGGCCGACGGGTCGTCAGCCTGCGGCTGACCGACCCGCGCTACTACCACCTGGACACGGCGCTGGCCGTACTGAGCGAGGACCAGGTCATGTACTACCCGGCGGCCTTCACCCCCGAGAGCAACCGCACCCTGCACGCGCTCTTCCCCCGGGCGATCCTGGCCACCGACCAGGATGCCGCCGTGCTCGGGCTGAACGCGATCAGCGACGGCCGCCACGTCCTGCTGACCGAGGCCGCCCACGGTCTCGCGGCACGGCTGCACGCGGAGGGGTTCGTCCCCATCGGCGTGCGGCTGCCCGAGCTGCTGAAGGCCGGGGGCGGCCCGAAGTGCTGCGCCCTGGAACTGCACCAGGCACCCCGGGAGCGGCCGTGACCCTGCCCAGCCGCACCACCGCCACCCGCCCGGCGCCGGCCTTGCCGCGCCCACGCGGACCGGTCAGCGCCGCGCTCCTCCACGCTCTGTGCGCCGCCCCCGACCCGGCCGCCCGGATCGCGCGGCCACCGCTCGGCGACCCCTGGGGCGAGGACCTGCAACTGGCCCTCTACACCTGCTACGAACTGCACTACCAGGGCTTCGCCGAGGTCGACCCCGAATGGGAGTGGCATCCCTCACTGCTGACCGTGCGGTCCGCGCTGGAGCACGCGTTCCTCGCCGCCGTGCGGCAGGAAGCCGGCGACCCGCCGCCGTTGGCCCGGGCCCTGGCCGGCCTGCTGGCCGACGACGCGGGCGGCACCGGCCCGTCCCACCACCTGCTCGACCACGGGGAGCGCTGGCAGGTGTGCGAGTACCTGGCGCACCGCTCGCTCTACCACCTGAAGGAGGCGGACCCGCAGATGTGGGTGGTGCCGCGTCTGCCGAACCCGGCCAAGGCCGCGCTGGTCACGGTGCAGTACGACGAGTACGGCGCCGGCCGCCCCGACCGGGCCCACGCGCAACTGTTCGCCGAGATGATGGCGGACTTCGGTCTGGACCCGGGCTACGGACGCTATCTCGACGCCGTCCCCGCTCCGGCCCTGGCGGTGGTCAACCTGATGTCGCTGTTCGGCCTGCACCGCTCGCTGCGCGGCGCGCTGGTCGGCCAGTTCGCGGCGGTGGAGATCACCTCGCCGCCCGGCGCGGCCCGCCTCGCCGCAGCGCTGGAGCGCCTGGGTGCTTCTTCCGCGGGCACCTTGTTCTACCGCGAACACGTACTGGCCGACGCCGTCCACGAGCAGCTCGTACGCCGTACGGTCATCGTGCCGCTGGTCGAGGGCGAGCCGTCGCTCGGCCCGGACATCGCCTTCGGCATGGCCGCCACCACCACCGTGGAGGAGCGGTTCGGCGCCCATGTGCTCGGCTGCTGGCGTCACGGCCGAAGCTCCCTTCGCGGGCCCGTGACAGGAATTCCCGCCCCGGGGGCGAATTCCTGAGTCCCATGGATCAAAGCGGCCGAAGTGGGCACCCGCCACACCATGCTTCTTCTCCGACCTCCTGGTGTGTATCCCACCCAGGGCGACACCTCCCTCCTCATCGAGGCACTGCGCCGTGAGCAACCGGACCCCGGATCCAGGCTGCTCGACCTCGGCACCGGCAGCGGCGCCGTCGCGCTGGCCGCGGCAGAACTCGGCGCGGAGGTGACCGGTGTGGATCTGTCCCGGCTCGCCCTGGCCACCGCCTGGGCGAACGCCCGGCTGCACCGCCTGCACCTCACGCTCCGACACGGCGACCTGACCTCTCCGGTCGCCCGCCACAGCTTCGAGTTCATCGTCTCCAACCCGCCCTACGTGCCCTCGGCCCTCGACCGGCCACCACGGCACGGCGTCGCGCGGGCCTGGGACGCCGGACCGACCGGGCGACTGCTGCTCGACCGGATCTGCCGGCAGGCGCCTCGGCTGCTGACCACCGGTGGTGTCCTCCTGATCGTGCAGTCCTCCCTGGCGGACCCGGCCTCCACCGTCGTCGCCCTGCACCGGGCCGGGCTGCGGGCCGGCGTGGTGGCGACCGCGACCCAGCCGTTCGGGCCGGTCATGTCGGAACGGGCCGGCTGGTTCGAAGAACGCGGGCTCATCGCCCCCGGCGAGCGGACGGAGACGTTGGTGGTGGTGCGCGGTGTCCGACCGTGACGAACGGCCCGTCCCCCGGCTGCGGCTCACCGGCAGCGGTCCGGTGCTGGTCGACGGCCCGGTGGAGATCGTGCTCCCCGACGGCCGGAGCATCCGGGCCGACCGCCCGGTGATCGCGCTGTGCACCTGCCGCCGCAGTCGCCGCTACCCGTTCTGCGACACCAGTCACCGCAACCGCGACGAGAACCGACAGGCGACCACCTGAGCGCGCCCACCCCCCAGAGCGGCCCGGCCCGGGTGCGGGGCCCCATACCGGCGGACGAAGACAGATGCCCTGCGACCGTTCGGGGCCGGCATCGGCGTCACCCGCCAGGGGTGATGCACCGGCCGCCGTCCGGTCCTGACAGCGATGCGAAAGCGGCGTCCCGCCGTCCCGGCCGCCGCCCTCCGGACACCACCACCGCGCTGCTGCCCCGGGGATCCTCGGCTCCCACGAGGAGCGGACCGGGTGGCTGCGCCGGACGCGGCCGCCCTGCAGCGAGCGGCTGCCCGCAGTGCGCGGCAGGATGAAGTGGCCGGACCGTTCCGCTGCCGCCACCGGCCCGGAGCCGCCGCCGTCACCAGTTCGGCGGCGACGTGACCGGTCTCATCGGGAGGAGCCGAAGTGTCACCCCAGCACCTGACCGAGCCCCTGCACGTCTATCTGAACGATCACCTGACCGGCGCCTTCGGAGGCGCTGCACTTGCCGATCGCATGGCCCGTACTCACCCCGGCGGCCCCCGCGCGGATGACCTGCGGCGGCTGGCCCGCGACATCGAGCACGACCGTGACGCTCTGGTGAGGATCATGAACCGGCTCGGCGTGCCCGTGCAGCGCTACCGGACCTGGCTCGGCCTCGCCGGTGAGCGCCTCAGCCGCCTCAAGCCCAACGGGACCGTCGTGCACCGCTCTCCGCTCAGCGATCTGATCGAGCTGGAGATGCTGCGCACCGGCGTCGAGGGCAAGGCCGCGCTGTGGCGGGCGCTGCGGGCCATCGCCGACACCGATGAGCGCCTGGACCGGGTGGAGCTGGACCGCCTGGCCGAGCGGGCCGCCGAGCAGGCCCGCACCCTGAACGGCTGGCATCACGCGGTCAGCGCCGCGGTGCTTGCGCACCGGCCCGGACCGGGGCCGGGCACCGGTCCGGGCAGCGTGTTGTGAGCGGCCCGGACCGGTGGGGCGAGCCGGGCCGAGGACGGGTGGTGCGCGAGCTCCGCACGGCACTTCGGGCGGGCCGGGAGCACGGTGGCGGCGGATTCCCTGACCGCTGACCTGCTGGCCCTGGTCCTTTCCGACACTCCCGGCCCGAGCGAGGTGTTCGTCGGCTCGGTCACGGCACACCGACGCTGCCAAGCACCGCGATCCGGGTGTCGAGCGTGCGCCGCCGGAGCGACACGGCGCCATGAACGCCGCTCCGATCGGGTGAGGTGCCTTCGCCGTGCTCCCGCCGCCGGCTTGTTCGGGGGATCACTTCCCGACGGGCGGGACGGCCCCGGCCCGAAGCGACCCAGTGAAAGGACGTGTCATGGGACACGGCGGAAACGCGATCGACGAACTGATGACCGACCACCGGGAGGTGGAAGGGATGTTCGCCCGGATCCAGGCCATGACCGGCGGCGGACAGCAACTGCGCGACGCGGTCGACGAGGTCACCATCGAGCTGGTGCGCCACTCCGTCGCCGAGGAGCAGTACCTCTACCCGGCGGTGCGCGAGCACATCCAGGGCGGCGACCGCCTCGCGGACAAGGAGATCGCCGACCACGGCAGGGTCGAGGAGCTCCTCAAGCGGCTGGAGCAGATGGACACCGGCGACGCGCAGATGAACACGGTGCTGCAGCAGCTCATGAACGAGGTCGCCGACCACGTCCAGGACGAGGAGAACAACCTCTTCCCGATGCTGCGCCGAGCCTGTACCCCGGAGCAGTTGAACGACCTCGGTGACAAGATCCGCCGGGCCAAGTCCATGGCGCCGACCCGCCCGCACCCCGCCGCACCCGACACCCCGACGGCCAGCAAGCTGCTCGCCCCCGGTGTCGGCCTGGTCGACCGGGCCCGCGACTTCGCCACCGGCCGCGGAAAGTCCTGAACCCCGGCTCACAGCCCTGGGGCCGGACCGCGCACGGCCGGGTCCGGCCCCGGCACCCGATCAGCGGCGTGACGCGGGTCATGCCGGTCGGGCGGGCCGGCCGCCTACACTGGTCGGCCACGAGCGGGGCAGCGCGGCTCCGCACCCGACGGCTCGCACCACCGAACACCGGACACCGGCGAGCACCTTCCCGAGGGACCGATCGCCGTGCCCGACCTGACCCCCGTCATAGCCGCCTGCACCCGCTGGCTCCTGAACGCCTACCCGCCCCCCGCCGGTGCCTTCAGCCGCGCCCTCGCCGAGACGCAGGCCCGGCAGGCCGTCTCCCTCGCCGCCGCCCTGCGCTACCCCACCACCATGGACGTCCAGCTCCTGGGCCTGCTCGGCCCCGGCGGAGCCGACCGCCTCGACTGGCTCACCGGCAGTGACGCCCGGCCCGACGACACCGCCTGGCGGACCTGGGTCGACGAGACCGTCGTCAGCTGGGCCGCCTGCCTGCTCGCCGACCCCACCCTCGCCGCGCACGCCCACCACGCACTCGCCGGGACCGAGCACCACACCGGGGTCGGCGCCCTGCGACGCCTCACCGACCCCGGCACCCACGACGCCGAGGCCGCCGCCCTGCTGCGCCATCCCGACCTCCTCGAATCCGTCGCCGCCCTGCACCGGAGCCAGCTCGTGGAGCGGCTGAACGTGGAGGGCGCGGAACTGGCCTGATACCGCCGGCCGGGCGGGAACCAGAGGCAGGGGAAACGCCACCGGGGCGCGGATCCGCTCGCGCGCGGGCCCGCGCCGGCCGCCGACCGGGTGAGCCGACCACCCCCGCCCGCGGTGCACACGACGGCGGAAGGCCTGGACGGGCAGACTCGGCACGCGTGGTCGGCACCATCGTGCGCCGCCAGCGCCACGCCGCTACTGACGAGGAGGACCGCGGTGGTGAAGAGCGACCAGGACGCCCCTCGGAACCCGGCCCAGCAGTACCCGCGCCCGCCGCTGCCCGAACAGAGCCAGCCGCATCCCGGCAGCGGGGAGCGGATGCGGCCCCAGCCGGACCACGGCGAGACCTCCTACCTGGGCTCGGGCCTCCTGACGGGCAAGGTCGCGCTGATCACCGGCGCGGACTCCGGGATCGGACGGGCCGTCGCCCTCGCGTTCGCCCGTGAAGGCGCGGACGTCGCGTTCTGCCACCTTCCCGAGGAACAGGCCGACGCCGGGATCACCAGCGGCCTGGTCGAGCAGGCCGGCCGGCGTGCCCTGGCCGTGCCGGGCGACCTGCGGGACGAGGACTTCTGCGCCGGCCTGCCCGGGCGGTGCATCACCCGGCTCGGCGGCCTGGACATTCTCGTCAACAACGCCGCCTACCAGATGTCCCAGCCCGACGGGCTCACCGCGATCAGCACCGACCAGTTCGACCGGGTGATGCGCACCAACCTGTACGGGATGTTCTGGCTGACCAAGGCCGCCCTGCCGCATCTGAACCCGGGCGCGTCGGTGATCAACAGCGCCTCGGTCCAGGCGTACCAGCCCAGCCCCCACCTGCTGGACTACGCGATGACGAAGGCCGCGGTCGTCGCGTTCACCCACGGCCTCGCCCAACAGCTCGCGCCCGACGGAATCAGGGTCAACGCGGTGGCCCCCGGGCCCGTGTGGACACCGCTGATCCCCGCGACCATGGACGAGGAGAAGGTCGCCCACTTCGGCGAGCAGTCACCGATCGGCCGCCCGGCCCAGCCCGCCGAGATGGCCCCCGCCTACGTGTTCCTCGCCTCCCCCGCAGCGTCCTACATCACCGGCGAGATCCTCAACGCCACCGGTGGCACCCCGCTGCCGTAGCGGCCGCCCGGCTGCCCCGGACGCGCGGCGCGGCGATGCCGCTTCGCCCGGGCGAGCCCCGGCCGACGCCGGGAAGTCAGCCGGCCGAAGCGGTGCGCGGGCCAGACCGCCGGGCCGTCATCGCAGGGGCCCGCCTCCGCCGCCGGTGTCGCCGTGCTCGCGCGCGGCCGCCTGGCGGGCGGCGGTGCGGCGCAGCACCACGCGGGGCAGGACGAGCCATGTGGCGGTGAACCAGAGCAGGCAGGCGGTGCTGAGGCCCCATGCGGCGGCCGGGTTGCCGGTGGCGGTGCGCAGCAGGAGCAGCAGGGCGGCGGCGATGGTCAGGGCCAGGGTGGTGAGTCCGGTGGCGATGAGGCGGCTGGCGACGTGGATGAGTTCGGGTTTCATGCCGTGGCCGGTGAGGAAGCGGTGGAAGGCCACGGGTGCGATCAGTGCGCCGGTGGCGACGGCGCCGAGGATGACCGTGGCGACGTAGAGGTTCTTGTCGAAGTCGGGCAGGGCGACGAAGCGCGGGGTGAAGGCCACGCCGATGAGGAATCCGAAGAGGATCTGCGCGCCGGTCTGGCACACGCGGACTTCCTGGAGCATCTCGTTCCAGAGGCGGTCGGCCCGTTCCTCGGGCGTCTCGTTCCGGCCCGGTGCTCCGTCGTTCTCCGTCAACGAATCCTCCCCGCGTTCCAGGCGGTTCTCGCAGCGGCCCACCCAGGACCCGGCGTGGAGAGTGCCGCCGACACGTCGCGGTGGAACGGCAGTCCGTCCACCGGAGCGAGCCGTTCAGGCCGAGCCCGGGCCGTCACCTCGGGTGACGCGGTGGGGGCGCTGGTCGTCGTGACCGGTCAGGGACGGTCCTCGTGGTGGCCGCACAGCCAGGCCAGCGCCTGGTAGGTGCCCAGGGCGTACCCGGCGTCCGTACGTTCCTCCAGCGCGTCGCGCAGGCGCACCGCGGCGGCCTGGCATTCGGCCAGCAGCTGCGCCCGGCACGGCCCGGTGGTCCCGAGCGCGGCAGCGGCGGTGACCGGTGCCGCGATCTGGGCGCCGGCGGCCCACCGGTAGGCCGCCAGGACCCCGTGGTCGAATCCGGTCCAGGGCTGCGGGCGCCGGTTGGCGGTCTCGATCGCGTCGAAGACCTCGTCCAGCACACGGACCCCCACCGCCGGGATCGTCGTCTCGTCACTGGTCATGCCCGCAACCTACGACGACTCGCCGCCACCCGCCGCTCGGCCGGGCAGCCGGACAGCTCGTCGGCAGGGGCCCGCCCGGCCGGTGCCGGGCAATCGGGTGAACCACCCCGTCCGGTGGCGACCGCCACCGGACGCCGGGCCGGGCCGGGCCGGGCCGGCCGGGTTCAGAACGCCGCGCGTAGCGCCGGCAGCACGGTGTCCTGGGCCCAGTCGAGGAAGGCCGGCTGGCTGTCGCCGCCGACCTGGACGAGGGCGATCTCGCCGAATCCCGCGTCGACGAACGGCCGCACCGCCTCGACGAAGTCCTCGACCCGGTCGCCGCAGGGGATGGCCCGGGCGACGTCGTCGGGGCGGACGAAGCGGCTCGCTGCGGCGAAGCCGCCCGTCCCGGGCAGGTCGGCGTTGACCTTCCAGCCGCCGCCGAACCAGCGGAACTGCTCGTGGGCCCGTCGTACGGCGGCGGCCCGGTCGGGGTCCCAGCAGACCGGCAGCTGGCCCACCGCAGGTTTACCGGCGCCACCGTGCTCCGCGAAACGGGCGATCAGTTCCGGGTCCGGCTCGACGGCGACCACGAGGTCGGCCAGCCGGCCCGCCAGTTCGCAGGAGTCCCGCCCGGACACCGCGACCCCGATCGGCGGCGGCCGGTCGGGCAGGTCCCACAGCCGGGCACCGTCGACGTCGAAGTACCGGCCGTGCCGGGTCACGTACCCGCCGTCGAACAGCGCACGGATGATCTGCACCGCCTCGTCGAGCATCGCCTGGCGCACCGCCACCGCGGGCCAGCCCCGGCCGACGACGTGCTCGTTGAGGTTCTCGCCGCTGCCCAGGCCGAGCCGGAAGCGGCCCTGGGACAGCAACTGCAGCGTCGCGGCCTTCTGCGCCACCACCACAGGGTGGTAGCGGAACGTCGGACAGGTCACGTAGGTCATCAACGGGATCCGGGAGGTCGCCTGCGCGGCGGCGGCGAGCACCGCCCACGCGTAGGGCGCATGGCCCTGCTCGTCGAGCCAGGGGAAGTAGTGGTCCGAGATCACCGAGAAGTCGAAGCCCGCCCGCTCGGCACGCACGACGTCCGCGACCAGGTCACTCGGGCCGCGCTGCTCGGTCATCATCGTGTATCCGATTCTCACCATGCCCCCGCGCCTGCCCCGTTTTCCGCGTCCCTCACACCGAGCGGCTCCCGCACGCCGACGGCGAAGACATCGGTGCGGCGTTCATCACGATCAGGTTTCAGCCACCGGCTCAAGGCTTGCCCTGCGGGCATGTAATCGATTCCAATCATGGGAACGCGTTGATGTAATCGATTCCACGAGGAGGTGGGACGGCTGTGACGAGCATCAAGGACGTCGCCGCCGAGGCAGGCGTGTCCGTCGCCACTGTCTCGCGTGTCCTGAATGAGCACCCTTCGGTGAGCGAGGACGCGCGGGCGCGGGTCCTCGCCGCCGTTGCGTCGCTCGGGTACCGGCCCAACGCCGTGGCGCGGTCGCTGCGTACCGATCAGACCCACACCCTGGGCCTCGTGATCAGCGACGTGCTGAATCCGTACTTCACCGAGCTCGCACGCTCCGTGGAGGAAGAGGCGCGGGCGCTGGGGTACAGCGTGATCATCGGGAACGCCGACGAGCGGCCGGAACTGCAGGACCACCACGTACGGACGCTTCTGGACCGCCGCATCGACGGGCTGCTGGTCTCGCCCACCGACGGCGGGTCCCCGCTCATGCTGGACGCCGCCCGGGCCGGGACACCGATGGTGTTCGTGGACCGGTGGATCCCCGGCGTCGACGTGCCGGTGGTGCGGGCGGACGGGCGGGGTGCCGTACGGGATCTCGTCGTGCACCTGTATCGGCTGGGGCACCGGCGGCTGGCGATCATCGCCGGGCCGGCGGCCACCACGACCGGGCAGGAGCGTGTCGAGGCGTTCCGCGAGGCGCTGGAGGAGTGCGGCCTCGACCTGCCGGACCAGTACATCGGCCAGGGTGACTTCCAGGCCGCCAGCGGTCGGCGGGCGACCGAGCGGTTCCTCGACCTCGCCGAGCCCCCGCAGGTCGTGTTCGCGGCGGACAACCTGATGGCGCTGGGTGCCCTGGACGCCGTACGCGCCCGTGGTCTGCGGGTGCCGGACGACATCGCGCTCGCCGCCTTCGACGACATCCGCTGGTTCGTGCACACGGACCCGCCGATCACCGCGATCGCCCAGCCCACGGGCGAGCTGGGCCGGGCCGCCGTGCGCGCGCTCGTGGACCGCATCGAGGGGCGGGCGCCGCGATCCGTGACGCTCCCCGCCCGTCTCGTCGTTCGCCGCTCGTGCGGCGAGAACCCCGCAACGAACAGGAGCCAGTCGTGAGCAACGCGGACGAGTTGCTGCGCATCGAGGCCGTACGGAAGGCCTTCCCCGGGGTGGTCGCGCTGGACCGCGTCGACTTCGACCTGCGGCGGGGCGAGGTCCATGTGCTGCTCGGTGAGAACGGCGCGGGGAAGAGCACCCTGATCAAGATGCTCTCCGGTGCCCACACACCCGACGAGGGCCGCATCCTGGTCGGTGGCGAGGAGGTCCGCATCCACGGTGCGCAGGACTCCGAGCGACTCGGGATCGCCACCATCTACCAGGAGTTCAACCTCGTCCCCGATCTGACGGTCGCCGAGAACATCTTCCTGGGGCGCCAGCCGCGCCGGTTCGGGATGATCGACCGGAAGAAGATGGAGGCGGGCGCCTCGGAACTCCTGGAGCGCGTCGGGGTCAGCGTGTCGCCCCGCGCGCGGGTGCGCGAACTCGGCATCGCGCGCCTGCAGATGGTCGAGATCGCGAAGGCGCTGAGCCTGGACGCGCGGGTTCTGATCATGGACGAGCCGACGGCCGTGCTGACCTCCGAGGAGGTCGAGAAGCTGTTCGTGATCGTGCGCAAGCTGCGCGAGGACGGCGTCGGGATCGTCTTCATCACGCACCACCTGGAGGAGATCGCCGCCCTCGGGGACCGGGTCACGGTCATCCGGGACGGCAAGTCGGTCGGACAGGTGCCCGCCTCCACGCCGGAGGAGGAGCTCGTACGGCTGATGGTGGGCCGGTCCATCGAGCAGCAGTACCCGCGCGAGCGGGCTGTCACGGGCACCGCGCTGCTGTCCGTGGAGGGACTGTCCCGGGACGGGGTCTTCCACGACGTCAGCTTCGAGGTGCGGGCCGGCGAGGTCGTCGGCGTCGCGGGGCTGGTCGGGGCGGGTCGTACCGAGGTGGTCCGGGCCGTCTTCGGGGCCGACCCGTACGACCGCGGTGCGGTCCGCGTCTGCGGGGCTCCACTGAAGGGGCACGACATCGGCGCCGCCATGACCGCGGGAATCGGGCTGGTGCCCGAGGACCGCAAGGGTCAGGGGCTCGTGCTCGACCAGTCGGTCGAGGAGAACCTCGGACTCGTCACCCTCAAGTCCGCCACCAGGGCCGGAATCGTCGACCTCAGGGGTCAGCACCACGCCGCCGCGCGGATCGCCGGGCAGCTCGGCGTACGGATGGCCGGGCTCGGTCAGCGGGTGCGCACGCTGTCCGGCGGCAACCAGCAGAAGGTCGTCATCGGCAAGTGGCTCCTGGCCGACACCAAGGTACTGATCCTCGACGAGCCCACCCGCGGCATCGACGTCGGCGCCAAGGTCGAGATCTACCAGCTCATCAACGAACTGACGGCGGCCGGGGCCGCCGTACTCATGATCTCCAGCGATCTGCCCGAGGTGCTCGGGATGAGCGACCGGGTGCTGGTGATGGCCCAGGGCCGGATCGCGGGCGAGTTGTCCGCCGACGAGGCCACGCAGGACGCGGTCATGTCGCTGGCCGTGAGCAATCCCACTACCGAACTGGAGGCCCCCCGTGGCCGCTGAAACGCTCACGAGCGGTACGGGCGCCGGTGGCGCCGCGGCGTTGCGCCGTCTGCTGCTCGACAACGGCGCGCTGACCGCGCTGATCTTCCTCATCGTCGCCATGTCGGCGCTGTCGGGCGACTTCCTCACCACCGACAACCTGCTCAACGTCGGCGTCCAGGCGGCCGTGACCGCCGTCCTCGCCTTCGGCGTCACCTTCGTGATCGTCTCGGCGGGCATCGATCTGTCGGTCGGCTCGGTGGCCGCGCTGTCGGCGACCGTGCTGGCGTGGAGCGCCACGGCGCACGGCGTGCCGGTGGTCGTCGCGGTGCTGCTGGCGCTGGCGACGGGTGTGGCCGCCGGCCTGGTGAACGGCTTCCTGATCTCGTACGGCAAGCTGCCGCCGTTCATCGCGACGCTCGCGATGCTGTCGGTGGGGCGTGGTCTGGCACTGGTGATCTCGGACGGATCGCCGATCGCGTTCCCGGGCTCGATCTCCCACCTGGGTGACACGCTCGGCGGGTGGCTGCCGGTGCCGGTGCTCGTCATGGCGGCCATGGGACTCATCGCGGCGTTCGTCCTCGGCCGTACGTACATCGGCCGCTCGATGTACGCCATCGGCGGCAACGAGGAAGCGGCCCGGCTCTCGGGTCTGCGGGTGCCCCGGCAGAAGCTCGCGATCTACGCGCTGTCCGGTGTGTTCGCCGCGGTCGCCGGTGTCGTCCTGGCCTCCCGGCTCTCCTCCGCGCAGCCGCAGGCCGCCACCGGGTACGAGCTGGACGCCATCGCCTCCGTCGTCATCGGCGGTGCCTCCCTCGCCGGGGGTACGGGCAAGGCGTCGGGGACGCTGATCGGCGCGCTCATCCTCGCGGTGCTGCGCAACGGGCTGAACCTGCTGAACGTCTCCGCGTTCTGGCAGCAGGTCGTCATCGGTGTCGTCATCGCGCTGGCGGTGCTGCTCGACACGGTGCGGCGCAAGGCCGGGGCCGCTCCCACGGTGGTCGGGTCGCCCGGCGGCGGAAGGGGCAAGCAGGTCGCCACGTACGGGCTCGCGGCCGTCGTAGCGGTGGCGATCGTGGGTGCGACGTCGTTCCTGCACAACGACGCGAAGTCCGGCACCCAGAAGATCGGCCTCTCGCTCTCCACGCTCAACAACCCGTTCTTCGTGCAGATCCGGTCGGGTGCGCAGGCCGAGGCGAAGCGGCTGGGGGTGGACCTGACGGTCACCGACGCGCAGAACGACGCCTCGCAGCAGGCCAACCAGCTGCAGAACTTCACCAGTTCGAAGCTCGGGGCGATCGTCGTCAATCCGGTGGACTCCGACGCGGCGAGCAACCCCGTGGCAGCCGCGGGCAGGGCGAGGATCCCGGTCATCGCCGTCGACCGCGGAGTCAACAACGCCGACGTGAACGCGCTGGTCGCCTCCGACAACGTCGCCGGCGGTGAGCAGGCGGCGAAGACCGTCGCCGAGAAGCTCGGTGGCAGCGGGAAGATCGTGATCCTCCAGGGGCTTGCCGGTACCTCCGCCGCGCGCGAGCGGGCCGAGGGCTTCGCCAAGGGACTCGAGGCGTACCCGGGGATCGAGGTCGTCGCCCAGCAGCCGGCCGACTTCGACCGGACCAAGGGGCTCGACGTCATGTCGAACCTGCTCCAGGCGCACCCGGACGTCCAGGGTGTCATCGCCGCGAACGACGAGATGGCGCTCGGCGCGGTGAAGGCGCTCGGGTCCAGGGCCGGCGAATCCGTGCAGGTCGTCGGCTTCGACGGAACGCCTGACGGACTGAAGGCGGTCGAGCAGGGGACGCTGTACGCGTCCGTGGCCCAGCAACCGTCGCAGCTCGGGAAGATCGCCGTGGACAACGCGGTCAAGGCGATCAAGGGAGAGAAGGTCGAGGAGACCGTCAAGGTGCCGGTGAAGGTGGTCACGAAGGAGACCGTGGCCGGGTTCAGCGGCTGAGACGGAAGAAGAGGGGTGGCCGGGGTGCCCGCGGAAGCGGGGCTCCGGCTGCCCTGTTTCGGATTTCCTGATTGGGGAGTTTCATGTACGACTACGACGTGCTGGTCGTCGGGTCGGCCAACGTCGATCTCGTGATCGGTGTCGAGCGCAGGCCCGGGGCCGGGGAGACGGTGCTCGGGTCGGACCTCGCCGTCCATCCCGGCGGCAAGGGGGCCAACCAGGCGGTCGCCGCCGCGCGGCTCGGGGCGCGCACAGCGCTGCTCGCGCGGGTCGGGGACGATGCGAACGGGCGGCTGCTGCTGGAGTCACAGCAGAACGCGGGGGTCGACACGCAGGGCGTCCTGGTGGGCGGGGCCCCGACCGGCGTCGCGCTGATCACCGTCGACCCGTCGGGGGACAACAGCATCGTGGTGTCGCCCGGCGCGAACGGGCGGCTCACGCCGGAGGACGTCCGGGCCGCCGGGCCCCTGTTCCACGCCTCGCGGGTGGTCTCGGCGCAGTTGGAGATCCCGTTGGAGTCGGTCGTGGAGGTCGTGCGGCAACTGCCGGCCGGCACGAGGTTCGTGTTGAACCCCTCGCCGCCGCAGGCGCTGCCGGTCGAGGTCCTGGCGGCCTGCGACCCGCTGATCGTCAACGAGCACGAGGCCCGGGTGATCCTGGGAAGCGGGACCATCGGCGACGATCCCGCCGACTGGGTAAGGGAGTTGCTCGCGAGCGGGCCCAAATCGGTCGTGGTGACTCTCGGTTCGGGCGGTGCGTTGGTCGCGTCCGCCGAGCGGAAGGTCGTGCGGGTCGCGTCGGTGAAGGTCGACGCCGTCGACACGACGGGTGCCGGTGATTCCTTCACGGCCGCACTGGCCTGGAAGTTGGGTGCGGGGGCCTCGCTCGTGGAGGCAGCCGCGTACGCCGCTCGGGTGGGCGCCGTCGCCGTGACGCGGCGGGGGGCCCAGGAGTCGTTCCCCACCGCCGAGGAGGTCGAGGCGCTGTGAAGAAGGGCGGGATTCTGAATCGCCATCTCGCCGGAGCCATCGCCGAGTTGGGGCACGGCGACCGGGTGCTCGTGTGTGACGCGGGGCTGCCGGTTCCGGACGGGCCCCGGGTGGTCGACCTCGCTTTCCGGGCGGGGATTCCGTCGTTCGAGGACGTACTGGCCGGGCTCCTCGACGAGTTGGTGATCGAGGGGGCGCTCGCGGCGCAGGAGGTACGGGAGGCGAACCCCGCCGCGGATGGGTTGCTGACCCGCTCCTTCGCCAACCTGGAGTACGTGCCGCACGAAACGCTGAAGGAGCTGAGCGCGGGGGTGCGCTTGGTGGTGCGGACCGGGGAAGCCCGGCCGTACGCCAACGTGATGCTGCGATGCGGAGTGTTCTTCTGACCGGGCGTTGCTCTGTCGATCCCGGTGCACGTGAGTTCGAGGTCGTCGACTCGGTCAGGTGATCTTCAGACTGGCCGAGCACGGAAGTGGGGCCTCCCGCACAGCTCGTGGGTGTCGAATCCAACCGAGCGACAGGAGGCCCCTGGTGCCGCAGTCTTCCAGCTGAGTCGACGGGCAGGCTCATGCACATCGGTTCTGCGCACCGGAGACGAAGGACGAGCAGCACGCCGACGTCCCGCCCAAGGCATCTCCCGCGCGGCCGGAACCCTACGCTTCCGCAACGAATGTGGCATTCCGCACCCGACGTACGCGCACGCTCTGGTACGCAAGTGGCGGCTGTAGGCGGGCGGCCGCGCAGTGCGGCGCCCGCGGGAGGGGAAGCACATGAGCACGTCATCGAGGTCGGCCGTCATCGCCACCGAACAGCGGGCGGTCGACCGCGCGTACGCCTGTTACGAAGCCAAGCTCGCCGAACTGTCCGGCGACGCGTCGGCCCAGGCGGCAGCCAGCGGGAAGGACGGCATCGCGGCCCGGGCGGAGTCCGCGGCCAGGGCGGAGGTGTTCCGTCTGGAGGGCGAGAACCTCGTCACGATGCGGGTGGACACCCGGTCGGACGAGACGGGCGAGCCGGAGGTCTTCTACGTCGGGCGGCGGACGGTGCACGACGCCGAGACCCGCGACACCGTCGTCATCTCCTGGACGAACGAGCTCGCCACCGCGTGGCGCCTGGCCACGCCGGACGCCCCGGGTGAGGTCCGGTTGCGGCGACGTCTGGACTGCGACCAACGGACGGTCCGGGACTACCGCGACGAGATAGCCCCGCCGGTCCCGGCCGCCACCGGAGAGGGGGCGGGTGTGCCGTCCCCCGGGGACGTCTTCGGCCCCGGCTCCGGGGCCCGGCAACCGGCGGTGGACGACCTGCTCCTCCGGGACCTCGACCGCGCCCGCCGCAGCCGCATGCGCGACATCGTCGAAACGATCCAGCCCGACCAGATGGCGCTGGTGGCCGGCCCGTCCACGGGTGTCCTGGTCGTCCAGGGCGGTCCGGGCACCGGGAAGTCGGCCGTCGGCCTCCACCGGGTGACCTGGCTCGTCGACAACAAGCGCTTCCAGGCTCAGGACATCCTCGTGGTCGGCCCGCACCGGAGGTTCCTGGAGTACGTCGGCCGGGTCCTGCCCACCCTGGGCACGCGCAACGTCACCGCCGTCGAGCTCCCCTTCCTCTGGACGGGGAGCCTGCGAGCCGAGGACGCCCCGTCCGTGCGCCGGATCAAGTCGGACGAGCGCATGGCCGAAGTGCTGCGGCGCCGGGTCGAGGGCAACTGCCGACCGGCCGCCGTCGATGCCGCCGTCACCGCCCCCACGGACGAGCACGGCGAGCCGATGTTCACCATCGTCCTGGGCAGCGCGCCCCTGCGGGTTCCGGCGTCCGAGGTCCGCCGCGTCTTCGAGGCCGCCCGCACCGGGCCGGGCCACTACCGGGCCCGCCGGGACCGCTTCCGCGACGTGCTGGTCGACCTCCTGCTGGCCGCGCTGCGGCAGGGCTTCCCGCAGCGCGCTCGTGACCGGGCCGTCCGGCAGAGCATCGAGCGTCATCGCCAGGTGGCCGCGCTCGTCGAACGGGCGTGGCCTCCCCTCAGCCCCGAGGAGGCCCTGCGGAGCCTGCTGAACTCGCCGGGCAGGCTGGCCGAGTGCGCCGCCGAGGTGTTCGACGCGGCCGAGCAGGCGCTGCTGTCGCGCCCGGCCGCCGAGCGTGCCGAGGACGAGCCGTGGACCCTGGACGACCTGGTGTGCCTCGAAGAGCTACGGACCCTCATCTCGGGTGAGATGCCGCAGCGTTACCCGCACATCGTCGTGGACGAGGCGCAGGACCTGACTCCCATGCAGGCCCGGTCACTACGGCGGCGCAATCCGAGGGGGTCGATGACCGTGCTCGGCGACCTCGCGCAGGCCACCGGACCGCACGACTACCCGAGTTGGGAGCGGATCGGCCGGATCCTGGCGGGCGAGGGCGGCTGGCACCTCGAGGAGCTCACCACCAGCTACCGGGTGCCGGCGCAGATCATGGAGTTCGTCGCTCCGCTCGCCCGGGCGGTGGCCCCGTCCGTTCCCTTCCCGGCCGCGGTGAAGGAGGCGGACGGGGAGCCGGTGCGGATCGTGGAGACGACGCCTTGGCAGCTCCTCGCCGAGGCGGTCGGGCACGCGGCACGGCTGGCCGGATCGGACGGTCGAACCCAGCGCTCGATCGCCCTGGTCGTCCCCGACGATTCGGACTGGCTCCAGCAGGTCCGGCTCCTGGTCGACGCCGCGGAGGCGATGACCGACGAGGTCCGGGAGGCGGTGACCGTCCTGACCGCCGGCGAGGCGAAGGGCATGGAGTTCGATCACGTCCTCGTCCTGGAGCCCGCGACCATCACCGCCCGCGGTGCCGAGGGCCCGCGGCAGCTGTACGTGGCCCTGACCCGGAGCACCCAGACGCTGACGGTGCTGCACACCTCACCCCTGCCTGCGGTCATGCTGCCCGCCGCCGGCCCGTCGTTCTCCGCCGGACCGGACGATCCCGCACCGGAGCCTGCGTCCGGCCCGGCGCAGGGTCGCGTCTGCTCACGCTTCCACCTGGACGGGCAGCGCTGCGAGCTGCCCACGCAGAACGCCGACGGCTGGTGCCGTGACAGCTCCTGCGGCGGCTTCCGGACGAGCTCGGTGCCGGAGCGGCCGACACCTCGCAACCTGCCCAGGGTGCCCGCCGACGCCGACCTCGGGACCGGGTTGGAGGCGTCGGAAGCGTTCCTCGGCAGGCTCCGGGTGACCAGGGCCGCCGTCCGGGCCTTCGTGACCGCGCACGGCGGCAGCGACCAGGAGGCCGAAGCCGAGATCCGTGGCGTGATCGCCACGTTCCTCACCAACGGGCGCCAGGCGCAGCAGACGGACGGCTACCGCCTCGTCGACCTCAGCGGCTACCGGTTCGTCCTGAGCCACGACGGGACGGCGCTGACCGGCTACCGGAGCGTGCACGGCGAACGGAGTCCTGCGCAGTACCTGGCCGGGATCCCGTCCCGGTACCGGGTCTCCGGGCTCGCCGCCGACCGCGGCCCGGCTCTCCAGGACACGGCTGCGGTACGCGCCCTGACGGTCGAGCAGATCCAGGTGAGCGCCGAGGCCCGGACCGCGTACGCCGACCTCGCCTCGGACCGGTCGGATCAGTCGGACGCCTTCCTGAGCCGGCTCCGCAACGCGCTGGCGGCGGACCTGTCCGGCGGCCACATCGAGACCCAGCCGCGGGGCAATCACCTCGTCCTCGGTCCATCGCGCACCTGGAACCTCTCGCCGGACGGCGGTTCGGTGCTCTTCGTCCGCAGGCCCACCCCGTTGGACACGGAGATCCTGGCGGCCGCCGGCCTGGGAGCGGCGGACGAACTCACACCCGGTACCGAACTGCGGGTACGCGCCCTCGCCCACGGGGACCAGCTCCACTGGAGGGTCACCCCGGTGCCGGAGGACCGGCAGCGGCGGTACCTCCTGAAGCTGAGGCCCACTGACCGGGCGCCCGAGGCCGGGCAGGAACTGGACGTCTGGGTCGTGCAACGCCGCTCCGGCGTGTACGTCGTGTCGGCGAACGACTTCGGGCGCCACGGGATCTCCGAGCGCTCGACCGAGCGCTACAGGAGCGCGCTGGCGGTCCTGACCGCCATCGGTGACGACGGTCCGGCCGAACTGTCCGAGACCGGTCTCCTGGAACTCGACGCCCTGGTCGGCGGCTGCCTCCGCCGCGACCAGGCCGACTGGCTCTCCGTCTGGCGACTCCTGGGGTCCCCGTCCTCCGCCGACCTGACGGTGCTGCGGGACCTCTCCCGCAGCCTTCCGGAGGCCGTACGGTCAGTGGACGCAGCCGAGTTGGAGCGGATCGGCGAGGTCCTCCAGAGCAGCGGCTGGCGGGACCGGGCGGTCGCCGCCCTGGCGAAGCTCACGGGCGAGGAGTCCTCCGAGGTGTCCGCCGCGGCCGCGCCGGCCGACGTCCTGACGGCCGAGCTCGCGGCCGCGGCCGAGGCCGACCGGACGTGCCTCCGGCACGAGGCGGTGCGCCACCAGCTCATGGCGACCCTCTTCGGGGCGGGCCACAAGCCTCAGGACTCGTCGATCGTCGACGTCGTCCGGCCCGGAGAGCGGGGTCCGATCGTCTGCGAGGTCCTTCCGGCCGGCCACACCTCGTACCACGCCGTGCGGGCCGGCGCCGTCCGCGTGCGGGAGATCGGACAGGTGGCGGGCGGGACTCCCGAGCGGCTCCACGTCGTCCTCACCTCGGCGCCCGACGAGCCGTGGATCCCCGACCTCGTCGAACGGGTCCTCGACGTCTCCGTCGTCTGGCCCTCGGCCACCGGCTGGCAGGGCCCGGGGAGCTCGTCCGCGACCGGCACCGAGCGACCGAGCGACTGAGCGACCGGCACGAGTGCCCGACGGCGGGGTTCCGCCGTCGGGCACTCGTCCTCCTCGGATGATCCGTTCGCGACCTCTACCGGCGGCGGAGCCCCCTCGTGCGCTTGTCCGGGGGCACCGAGTCGCGCGAGGCGGGGGCACACGTTCAGGTGTCCTCCGCCGAGCGCCGGGCCGGCGCCGAGCGCAGCGCGTCTCCGGCAGCTGGCGGCGCCACGGGCCGACGGGCGGACCAGCACCCGACCCAAGGCAGCCCGGCTGCGGGACGACGTGGTGGCCCCTTTGAGGGCGCGGATGCTCACCGAGTGGATGGCACACCGCGACCAGTCCAGCTCACCCTGGGCGCCGAATTCGTCCAGGATGACCCGGTACAGCCGGGCCCAGACCCGCTCGCGGCTCCACTTCGCGAAACGCCGGTACACCGTCTGCCAGCAGGCTCCGAAAGCCGGCGGGAGCTGGCGCCAGGTGCAGTCCGAGGTCGCCACGAAGACGATCGCGGCCAGCACTTTCACGGTCACCGGCCCGCCGCCGGCCGCCGCCCTGAGGTGGAAAAACGCCCGGCTCAAGCAGGTCGTTGTAGCCGCATGACCCGTTTCCGGTATCCGGATCAGGGCTCGCCGTTCGTGCCCGGATGGCGCATGTCCTCATGGCGAGCCCCGGGCCGAGTCCGTAGCGTCTGATTCGGATCTGAGAACTCATACGTGAGGTGACTGGTGGCTCTGCACAACGCTCAGGAACCGGCGGCCGACCCGGCCGTCGACATCTTCGCCTCGCCGTTGAGCGAGCGCCCGCTGCCCAAGCGGACCATGCCGGAGTTCCCCGCCCCGGCGCCGGTGGTCTTCCAGCTGCTGCGCAACGAGTTGATGTTGGACGGCAACGCTGCGCAGAACCTGGCCACCTTCTGTACGACCTGGGCAGACGACGAGGTCCGCAGGCTGATGGACCTGTGCCTGGACAAGAACATCGTCGACAAGGACGAATACCCGCAGACCGCGGAGATCGAGTCGCGCTGCGTCAACATCCTCGCCGACCTCTGGCACGCGCCCGCCCGTGCCGACGGGGGTGGCAACGCGGTGGGCTGCTCCACCACCGGCTCCAGCGAGGCGGCGATGCTCTGCGGCCTCGCCCTGAAGTGGCGCTGGCGGGACCGCCGGAAGGCCGCGGGCCAGTCCACGGAGCGGCCGAACCTGGTGTGCGGCCCGGTCCAGGTGTGCTGGGAGAAGTTCGCCCGGTACTTCGACGTGGAGCTGCGCCAGGTGCCGGTCGAACCCGGCGCGACCGGACTGCAGCGGCACCAACTGCGTGACTACGTCGACGAGAACACCATCGGCGTGGTCGCGATCCTCGGAGTGACGTACACCTGCACGTACGAGCCGGTCGCGGAGATCGCGGCCGAGCTGGACCGCATGCAGGCGGAGAGCGGCCTCGACGTGCCGCTGCACGTGGACGCGGCGTCGGGGGGCTTCATCGCGCCGTTCCTCCACCGCGACCTGGTCTGGGACTTCCGGCTGCCGCGGGTCGCCTCGATCAACGCCTCCGGCCACAAGTACGGCATGGCCCCGCTCGGCGTCGGCTGGGCACTGTGGCGCGACCGGGACGCCCTGCCGGACGACCTGGTCTTCCACGTCGACTACCTCGGCGGCGACATGCCGACCCTCGCCCTGAACTTCTCCCGCCCCGGCGGGCAGGTCGTCACCCAGTACTTCATGTTCCTGCGTCTGGGCCGCGAAGGGTACCGACGGGTCTACCAGGCCTGCGCGGACACCGCGCAGCACCTCGCCCGGCAGGTCGCCGAGATGGGCCCCTTCACCCTGTTGTACGACGGCGCCGGCGCGCTGCCTGCCGTCTCGTACACGCTGACCGACCCGGCGTCGACCGGCTGGAGCCTGTACGACCTCTCCGACCTGCTGCGGATGCGGGGCTGGCAGGTGCCCTCGTACCCGCTGCCGCCGGACCGCCAGGAGACCGTCATCCAGCGCGTCCTGGTCCGGCACGGCGTAGACCGGGACGAGATCGAGCTCCTCGCCGACGACATGCGCAGAGCGATCAAGCACCTCACTGAAGGCCGCCCTCACGATGCGGACCGCGTCGGCTTCCACCACTGAGGCCAGGCCCCCGAAGTCAACCACCGGACGTCACGATCGGATTGCCGGGCACGCCCCGCAGCGGCACCGAGCCTGCGGTCGGCCGGAGCGTGTTACGGATCGAACTGGGCTTGCTCCGCTTTGACGGACACCGTTGGTGTGGTGGTCAGGCCACCAGGGGCGTTCTCGTAGTCGGCGGGACTGCGGTAGCGAGGCTGCTGTGCAGCCTGCGTATGTTGTACCGGCCCTCGACCCACTCGAAGATCGCCGAGCGGGCAGCCGCCCGGCTGGGCCGCGGCTGGTCCCCGATCAGTTCCCGCTTGAGCGTGGCGAAGAACGACTCTGCGAGGGCATGGTCCCAACACCGGCCGGTGCGACCGACTGACAGACGGACTCCGAACTCGCGGGCCGGTTCGGTGAATTCATGGCTGGTGCACTGACAGCCGCGGTCCGAGTGGAAGATCACCGGACTGTCGGGACGTCGACTGCGGCAGGCGACTCGCAGGGCGTCGGCGACGAGCTCGGTCCACAGGTGGTCGGCGGTGGCCCAGCCGACGACGCGGCGGGAGGCGATGTCGATGACGGTGGCCAGGTAGAGCCGGCCCTCGCCGGTCGGGATGTAGGTGATGTCGCCGCACCAGCGCGCGTCGAGGGCGGTCGGGTCGGGCCGGAAGTCTCTCTGATCCAGTCACGCACCGCGGTCTCGGTCAGGTCGAAGTCCTTGGCGGCCTGACCGACCGAGCGGTCGCCGCGGCGGCACAGCTCGACGATCTCGGTCTTGAACTCCGGTGTGAAAGAGCGGCGAGGACGCGGCCTTCTTCTTCCCCATGCTCTCCATGATGGACATCATCCTTCCGGGGCCGAAGCCCCTGATCAGGAGTGTCCGTCAAAGCGGGTCGAGCCCACGGTGACCTGCCGCCGAGAAAGAGCGTTGGGCAGCGCCGGAGGTGCTGCCTGGCTGCCGCCATGGCAGCCTGGATATGGAGTCTCCGAGCAGGTCGCCCGATTCGGCGACGAGGTTGTTCTCGAAGGAGCCCGAACATGGCCAGCAATGTCAGCGGAACGCCGACGGATGCCCAGGCTTCCCGAAGGCCGTTCGCAACCGGCTGGACCTTCTTCGCCGCAATTCTGATGATCTTCGGCGGCGCGATGGCGATATTCGAGGGGATCGCCGCCATTGCCAAGGACGACCTGATCGTCGTCACCCGCAACTATGCCTACAGGATAAACACCACCGGCTGGGGGTGGATCCACCTCATCCTTGGCATAATCATCGTCTTGGCTGGTGTGGCCCTCTTCAGTGGTGCCGTCTGGGCGCGGGTCGTCGGTGTCGTCGTCGTCGGGTTGGGGATGATCGCGAACTTCCTGTGGCTTCCCTACTACCCGTTCTGGGCCATCGTGCTGATCGCTATCGACATCTTCGTGATCTGGGCCCTCTGCGCCGGAACGACCAGAACATCGTGGTGGGATTGATTCGCCGCCGCCAGCCCGCTGTGCGGGACCGGCGGCGCTGCGATGACCGAGAGATTGCCTCGGTCAGGAGGCCCGGCCCGTTGCGGCGGCATCGCCGGCGGGCACGGCCTCTACGTCAAGAGTTGTCGACGATCCACTGACGCAGCGGCTCGATTCTGACCGCGGCGGAGTCCGGCGCGAAGACAGAAGGCGAACAGGGCGAACCAGGTCGCGGTGTGAATGCCTTGGCTCTGGCATTCCTAAGGTCTCGTCACGCAGCTCAGCTCACTACGACGGCGCGGTGGTGACACGATGCTCATCCGACCGGTCCTAGGTCATCGCCCGCCGGCCCATTTGGTCGGTCCGGTGGGGCCGGGCCGGCGTTCTGCTGCTGCCCCTCGAACTTCACACGCCGGTCGAGGCCCCTGCGCACGGCCTCCAGCATGACGTGTGCCACGACGCCGACCAAGAACACGTCCGCGAGCATCTGCAGCACCGCGGTGCTTCTGGCAGCTCCCGTCTTGGGGGCGATGTCACCGAAGCCCACGGTGGAGAAGACCGTGACCGTGAAGTACACGGCATCCGTGCGGGACAGGGGCTCGGTGAAGGATCCCGGTTGGCTCCTCTCCAGGAGAAAATAGCTCGTCGCGAAGAGCAGAATGAGCAAAGGGAGGATGGTCGCGAGTGCCGCGACGGCCCGCAGCCTCGGGTAAGGGGAACGGCTGACCGAGCGCGTCTGCCAGGCAAGGAGGGCGGACACTGCGAGCAGGCCGAGGACAAGTGCGACCACCGTTGTGACGCTGTAGGGCTTGTCCATCGGGATCAGGTAGTAGGCCGTCACCAGGCCTGTGGCGGTGAGCAGCGGTCGTAGTAGTGCGCGCGCCAGGAGCCTGCGCCGCTTCCGCCGGGGGAGGTTATCGAATTCCAGCTGCACCATCCGCTGCCCGCTGCCCATCAGCTCAGGACCTCAACGACAACCGGTGAATCGCCATACAGGTCACGATGCAGGATGCGCGCGGCTTCGGCTCCCCGAGGCCACCTTGCGGGGTACGGATCCCCCGGCCCGCCCCATCAACCTCTGCCGACCGCATCCCCGTCCGTAACGGCCGGTGAGCTGCCGGCGCGCGGATGCGGCTTCGCTCCCCGAACTTCTCCGGCGATCGCCGCACGCTCGGCAGGCGACGGAACACCGCTCCCCCGGTCTCCAGGTGCCAGATCGGCCGGTGGCACGCATCCTGGCACTGCCGGCGAAGCCCGCACGCCCCCGACCGCAGCAGGTACCTGCTGCCGCCCACGGGCTTCGTGATGCGGCTTCGGACCCCCCGCCGCGACTCTCCAGATGCGGTGAAGACAGACAGGACGGACAAGAGTGGCGAAGCCCGACGCAGTGTTCATCTACATCGGCACCTACCCCAGCGAGGCTGTGGCGCGGGCCGACTACGACATCGTCAAGGATCTCCACGCGGTCGGTGCCGTCGGCACCTACGACGCCTCCGTGGTCACCAAGGACGACTACGGCAAGGTGCACGTCAACAAGGACGAGACTGCCACTCGGCACGGGGCGTGGGGCGGCGCAGCCGCCGGCGCCCTCGTCGGTCTGCTGTTCCCGCCAGCGATCATCGGCACCGCAGTCGTCGGCGCGGCCGTGGGCGGGGTGAGCGGTCACCTTTGGCGCGGCATGTCACGTGCGGACGTCAAGGAGTTCGGGGAGCTCATCGACGCCGGCCAGGCCGCTCTGGTCATCGTAGGCGAGAGCACACTCTCGCAAGCCGTGCACAAGGCCGGACTGAAGGCCGAGAAGCAGGTCGCCAAGGAAATCGACGTCAGCTCGAAGGACATCGACCAGGCGGTCCGGGAAGCCGCGACCGAAGTCGGTTGATCTGCCGGTTCCCGTTTCCGGGACGCTTCGCGCGGTCCTGTACACCGGGAGGCCGGATGTCCTGGGATCCCGCGGATCGGCCAGGAACGCGCAGACCCGCGAATGGCCCGGTGCCGGGGTGAAGGGATTCCGTGGACGTCCCGGCCCCGGCTTCGGGCCGCTTCGCCGACCTGCTCCCGGCTGCGATTGAGCTGTTGGAGCCGGCAGGCGGAGGTGACCGATGGCATCGCGGTGTGCTGCGCTCCTGCTCTGCGGGTCGCCAGGATGTCGGCCATCAGGTGGGCGGCAGCGAGCAGATTCGCCACCGTCATGAAGGCAATGTGGGACGTCAAGCGGCTGGCCGCGAGCCTGGCGGTGGCGGGGCGCGACAACGAGTTCTCCGACAAGGCCCGCCGCAAGATCGTCCTGGCGGCAGCCAAGGGCTACCGCCAGGCGATGCGCAGCTTCGCGAAGCAGCCCTTCCTGGACGTCTGGTACGCGCACCTCGACATCGAGGAGGCCATCGGGCAGTTCAGGTCCAAGTTGAAGGCGAAGAGGTTCAAGGCGGCCGAGGAACTGCTGGCCAAGGCCCATACCCGCGACAGCACACAGGCGCTGGGCAAGCTCACCACCATGGTCGACGGTCGGCGGCAGATCGTCAGCGACCCCCCGGCGATCGTCCCCGTCGAAGAGCTTTTCAGCGATGTGCAGGCCGACGCGATCAACGAGCTGATCCGCACCGTGCTGGGCAAATACCGGCGCACCCTGCAGTCCGACCGGCGACACCTGCTCGATCAGTTCACGCTCGTCCAGATGGCCCGCAAGGTCGTCGGGGTTGGCAGCGTCGGCACCCGCGCCTGGATCGCGCTGATGGACTCCGGGGACGGCGTCGAACCGCTGTTCCTGCAAGCCAAGGAGGCCCAGCCCTCCGTGCTGGTGGACTATGCCGGGCGCAGCCAGTACGACAACCAGGGCGAGCGAGTCGTGGCCGGGCAGCACCTCATGCAGGCCCAGAGCGACATCTTCCTCGGCTGGACCCGCGTCACCGGCGAGGGCGGGGTGGACCGCGACTTCTACGTGCGCCAGTTGCGAGACTGGAAGTTCTCCGCACCGATCGAGGCGATGCTCCCATCGGGTATGACGGTGTACGGCCGGCTGTGCGGTTGGACCCTGGCCCGAGCGCACGCCCGCTCCGGCGACCGGGTCGCGCTGGCTGCCTACCTCGGCGGCTCCGACCGGTTCGACCAAGCAATCGCGGACTTCGCGGAAGCCTACGCCGACCAGAACGAGGACGACTTCGCTGCCCTGCAGGTTGCCGTGAAGGAGGGCAGAGCTGAAGCCACCACCGGGATCTGACGTGTGTTTCGCCCTGTGGCTTCCGTCCGATCCCGGGGCAGGTTCCGCGCTGGCTCGGGCTGGTCTGCCGGTGAACCGGCGGGCCACGAGGTCCATCAAGTGGGTGTTTCGTTCCTGACTGCCGAGGTCAGGTTCCGCGCCAGGTCGGGGTGGATTCGCCGGTGAGGCGGCGGGTCACGAGACTGATCATCGCGACGTGGATCACGGCTTCGGATCGGGCCGGGAGGGCTTCGTGGTCTCGGGCGAGGCGGCGGTGGTTCATCAGCCAGCCCAGGGTGCGCTCGACGATCCAGTGGCGGGGCTGGACCGCGAATCCCCTGGTTGCGGGGTTGCGTAGGGCGATCTCGACGTCGATGCCGAGGGTGGCGCCGTGTTCGATCACGGCGTTCTCGTAGCCATGTCGGTCCAGACCTCGCGGATGGTGGGGTGCTCGGCCGCGACGGTGGTCAGCAGGTGCCGGCCGGCGGTGCCGTCGTGCGCGCTCGCAGCGGTGACGAGGACCGCGAGCAGGAGGCCGATGGTGTCGGTGACGATGTTCCGCTTCCTGCCGACGATCTTCTTCCCGACGTCGACGCCCTTGGTCGCAGTGGGGACGTTGGTGGACGTCTTCACGCTCCGGGAGTCGAGGATGCAGGCCGTCGGGGCCGGGTCGCGGCCCTCGGCGGTGCGGACGAGACGTCGCAGCAGGCCGTTGAGCTGCTCGAACACCCCTTCCTTCTGCCGGCGGGCGAAGCAGGCGTAGACGGTTTGGTGTGGCGGGCAGTCGCGCGGGAGGTAGCGCCAGGGGATGCCGGTGCGGTCGACACAGAGGATCGCGTCCAGCAGGTCCCGCACCTCGTGCTCGGGTGGCCGGCCGAATGCGAGGGCGCGTTCGGTGCGGGCCTGTCGCCATGCGGTGACGGCGGGTTCCACGAGGGCTCAGCGGGCGTCGGACAGGCCGCTCGGATGCGGTCGACGGGCCGTCATGATGACGGCATACTACGGGATCGCCGCTCTGGCCAGAGGCCGCGGCAGTTGAGGGGCGAGTGCCGTCGGGCCCGGCCTTCTGGGACGGGACCGGACGAGCCGCATGGTTCGGGCGGGCCATCCTGCACCAGCGGCACTCCAGCCACCCTCGGCCTCGGGAGCCGCGCAGGGCGGGCTTGCAGACCTGCCCAAGAACCGGAATCAATGGGCCTACTCCTCGCTAGGTTGCGGGTACGCCAGTCGTCGGCTTCCTCGCCCCGCGCGGGGACAGTCATGGCCAGGGCGAGGAGTCCGCGCGCACATCCAGCTCGGCGGCCCGGTCGTCCTGGTGTGGGACAACCTGAACACGCACCTGGCCGCCGGTATGAAGCGGTACACCTCGGCCGGAGAGACGGCGCCGTACCGGACATCTCCGGTGGCACCGCCCTGCGTCTGTGAGGAATGCCACAGCTGTCTCTCGACCGTCCAGGTGAACGCGCCCCATCTCCTGTCACGTATTCCTCTGTGCAAGGAGGGCATCGGAAGACGGCAGCCCGGCAGGGCGAACGAACAGGCCCGCGCCGGGCGGACGCGAGCGGCACGGGCACGAAGACACTCCTGGGGAGGAAGTTGCGGTGTTGCCCCTCGGTTCCCTGGCCTCCCGCGCCGCATGTGACCCACCGGCCGCGGCGCCCACTGCTCCCACCGTTCCGCACCTGCGCGAATACGACCACGCTCGGGCCGCCCTCGACCGGGCCCTCGTGCAGGGCGCCCGCGGCACCGGCGGATCCCTCCTGATCACGGGGCCGGCCGGCACCGGACGCACGGCCCTGCTCGACGACGCCGCCGCGGCGGCCCGGCAGCGCGGGTTCACCGCCCTGCACGCCCGGTGCAGCTACGCCGACCGCGACGCGCCACTGGAACTCCTGCGCCGGCTCACGCGGTCCGCCTGCCAGGCGGGCGACCAGCGCCGCTGGCTCCCGATCGCGCGGCAGGCCGCGGCGATGCTGGTCGGCCTGCCCGCTGAGGACGCCCTCCGCACCGCCGCGCTGCGCGGTCTGTACGACGTCCTCGGCCGGTTGGCCATGCCGGAGGCCGCAGGACCGCTGCTGGTGGCCGTCGACGACGTGCACTGGGCCGACGAGGATTCCCTGCGGTGGCTGGTGGGCCTGGCCGAACGCTGCAGGGACGTTCCCGTGACCGTCGTCCTCAGCTACTGCCCCGGCGCCGAGGCGCACGGCACCGACCTGTTGGCCGAGCTGACGCTCACCCAGACACGGGAGGTGTCGCTGCGCGAGCTCGGACGGCCCTCGGTGGCCGCGGTCCTCGAACACCACCTCGGGGCCGGCCCCGACGAGGAATTCACCGACGCGTGCCTGGCCGCCACCCGCGGCAACCCCCACCTGGTCACCGCACTGGCCGCCCGCCTGGCACAGCTCGGGCACGGCTGCGACGCCCGGGCCGCCACCGCTCTGCCCGACATCGTGGTCGACTCCGTGGCCCGGTCCGTGGGCGGCCGACTGCGCCGGCTGTCCCCCTACGCGCCGGACGTCGTCCGCGCCGTCGTCGTCCTCGCGTCCCCCGCCACGCCGGCCCGGATCGCCGAGCTGACCGGACTCGGTCGGCCGGTCGTCACCCAGGTGGTCGAGCGGCTGGTGCGCCTCGGTGTGCTGGCCGCCGGCCCGTCCGGTGTGACCATGCGCCACCCGATGCTGACCACGGCCGTCAGAGCGGCCCTGGCCCCCAGCGAGGCCGAGGCGCTGCACGGCAGGACCGCCCGCCTCCTGCACCAGAGCGGCGCCGCGCCCGACGCCGTCGCCCGGCACCTCGTGCACGCCCTGCCCAGCGGAGAACCCTGGGTCCTGGACGCCCTGCGGGCCGGTGCCGCCGACCGCCTGGCCGCCGGGGACCCCGGCACCGCGTGCTGCTATCTGCGTCGTGGTCTGGCCGAGCCGCTCGCCCCCGAGCCCCGTTCCGCGCTCCTGCTGGAACTGGCCGAGGCCGCCACCCGCACCGACCTGGCCGAGGCCGCCGCCAGCCTCGACGAGGCGATCCGGCTCTCACCCGACGCCGGCCGCACCGTGTGCCGGACCCCCGGCCTGCTCGACCTGGTGCTGCTGGGCGCACCGCCCGACCAGGCCGAACGGATCGCCCTCGTCCTCGTCGGCCCACACCAGCGCGACGCCGACCCGGCCCTCGCCCTGCGGCTGTCCCACTGCGGGGTGCGGGGACCGCTCCCGCCGCTGCCCGGGTCCCCGACGGTCGGCGGGAGCACGGGCAGCGGCGGCGCGTTCGCCCAGGCGCTGGCCGCCCTGACGAGGCTGCACCGGCAGGCGGGGAACGCCACCGCGTCCGCGGACGCGCAGCAGGCCGCGCGGTCCGATTTCCCCGTCACCCCCGCCCACGTCATGGCCCACCTGTGGGCGGCCGACGTGATGATCCACACTGGGCAGCCGGAGTCGGCCGGCACGCTGCTGGAGGCCGCGCTCATCCGCACCCGCCGAGGGCGGCACCAGCCCCTGGAGGCTCTCACCCGGTCCCTGCGCTCCCTGCTGCTCCTGGCGACCAAGGGACCGGCCGCCGCCCTGGAGGACGCCCACGCCGCCGCCGCGACGCTGCACGCCTGCGCCGCCGCCCCCTCGGGACCGCTCGCCACCCTGGTCCGGGCCCGCCTGGTCCACCTGCTGACGCTGACCGGACGTCACGAGGAGGCCGCCACGGAACTCGAACGCGCCGGCGTCCCGGAGGCCCTGCCCGGCGGACTCGCCGGCGCCACCCACCTCTTCGCGCGCGGCGAGCTGAAGGCCGCGCTCGGCTACACCGAGGACGGTGCCCGGGACCTCCTGGAATGCGGCCGGCGCATGCGGGAGTTCGGCATCGCCGATGCGCCGCTGCCCTGGCGCTCCTCGGCTGCCCGCGCTCTCCTGTCGGTCGGCCGGGACGGGCAGGCCCGCGAACTCGCCCTCGGACAAGCACAGTGGGCGCGCACCCGGCACGCCCCCGGGGTCCTCGGCCTCGCGCTGTCCGTCGCGGCCTGGACGGCTGGCGGTGCGGCGCCGGACGTCATGGCCGAGGCGGTGGAACTGCTTCGGGCCCACGGAGCGCCGCACGACCTGGCCCGGGCCCTCACCGACCAGGGCGCGCTGCTGCACCGGACCGGACGCACCGGCGCCGCCCGCACCGCACTGCGCGAGGCCGTCCAACTCGCCCAGGACATCGGCACCACCGGCGTGCTGGAGCACGCCGCCGCCGAACTCACCGCGGCCGGGGGCCGCATGCCCCGCTCGCGCCGGAAGGGCGTCGACAGCCTGACCGCCACCGAACGCAAGGTCGCCACGCTCGCGGCCACCGGCCACACGAACCGGGAGATCTCCAAGTCCCTGTTCGTACAGCTGCGGACCGTCGAGATCCACCTGACCAACACCTACCGCAAGTTGGGGATCGAGAGCCGTCACCAGCTGCGGCACGTCCTGCCCGGTGCCACCTGACCTCCCCGGAGACCAGAGCCACCGAGGAGCGGACCGAAGACAGTTCCCCCGGTCCTTGACCCCGCCCGGCGGACCTCCGCACGATGCCGAGTGGGAGCCCCGGGGCCGCACGACGAAGGGACCGAGCAGTGCAGAACGAGCCGGGCGCCGGCGGCGGGGACCAGCAGGTCTCCTTCGCCGCCGACGTGCGCCTCCACCTCGACGACGACCGGCTCGTCGTTCACCGCGCACCGCGGTCCTACGTGCTGCGCGGCCTGCCGCCCGAGCTCCGCGACGTCCTGCGCGGCCTCGCCCGCGACCCCCTGCCGCTGCCGGGCGACCCGGCGGCGGCGCCACCGGCGCCGGGCCGGGCGGCCCACCACGCCGCCCTCATGCGGGTACTCGAACGCCTCAGCCACCTGCTGGTGCGCGACCTGCGCGCTTCCGGCGGCCGCACCCTGCTGCGCGTCGAACCCCTGCGGGCGCTGTCGCTGACCCTGCCGCCCCCGGTGGCGGCCGACACCCCGATCCGGCTCTCCCGGTTCGCCCTGCTGCGCGCCGACGGCGGCGCCATCGTCCTGGAATCCCCCCGTTCACCGGCTCGCCTGCGGCTCACCGACGACATTGCCCGCGCCGCGGTCCTGCAGTTGGCCGAACCCCGCACCGCCGAGGACCTGCTGTCGGTTGCCGGGCCCGGCGACCCCGGTCTGACCACTGGGGTCATGGCCCGGCTCACCGGACTGCTCATCGGTCTCGACCTCGCCGAGACCCCGGGCCGCGGCGGCGAGGACGACGACCCGGCACTGCGCCAGTGGGACTTCCACGACCTGCTCTTCGCCGCCCGCAGCACCCCGTCGCGCGACACCCTGCCGCGCTTCCTCAACGTCCTGCCGCCCCAGCCCGCGGTGCGCCCGCACCCGCCCGGTGCCGCCCGCGTCCCGCTGCCCCGGCCCCGGCTGGCCGACCTGCTGCGCGACGACCCCCCGCTGACCGTCGTGCTGGAGTCCCGCCGTTCCTGGAAGCACTACGGGGACGAGTCCGTCACCACCCGTGCGCTGGGCGAGTTCCTCTACCGCACGGCCCGCGTCCGCAGCCGCCTCGGCGATCGCCCCGGACCGTACTACGCGTGGGACACCCGCCCGCTGTTCGAACGCACCTCCCGGCCCTACCCCGGCACCGACGGCATCCACGAACTCGAGTTGTACGTCACCGTCAGCCGCTGCGACGGACTGCCCGCCGGTACCTACCACTACGATCCGCTCGATCACGCGCTCGTCCCGGTCGAACGCTGCGAGCGGGTCGGCGAGGTGATGACCCGTCGCATCAGCACGTGGCACCGGGCCACCCCCGACCTGTTGATCACCGTCACCTCACGCGTCCAGCGCCTGTCGTGGAACTACGGTGCGATCGCCTACGCCCTGACCCTCCAGCATCTCGGCGTCCTGCACCAGACGATGTACCTGGTGGCCACCGCCATGGGACTGGCACCCTGCGCGCTGCGTGGCGTCGCTGATCCGGACACCGTCACCGCGGCCCTCGGGCTGGACGGCACGCGCGAGGTCGTCCTCGGCGAGTTCCTGCTCGGAACCCGCCCCCACGACGCCCCGGCCCCCTCGGGCGTGCCGGACGCGGACGGCTGGGAACCCGTCAACTCCGCCGACTGGGGCCACCGGGCCGCCACCCCCGGCGGACCCGAAACCGCCATGGGACAGGAACGATGACGACGCCACCGCGCACCCCCGGCCGGGCTCCCCGCTCCACCGCACCCGCCGACGGCGGGGCCGGTCCCCTGCCGCTGACCGCCTACACCGTCGACGGCGGCCCCGACCTGCCCCTGGTGCCCGCCCCCGTCCACCGCGAGTGGATCGCGGCGACCGACGAGGGCTTCGCCCGCCGCTGCCTGCCGCTGATGATGGCCAACCAGTCGGAGTGGTGGATCCTCAACAACAGCACGTTCACCGTCGAATGGGAGGGCAACCGGCACGCCCCCGCCCTGCGGGTGCGCTACGCCGACGAGAGCGCCCGACGGGCGGCGTTCAGCAACTTCGGGCACGGCGTGCTCACCTTCCACCTGCCCTACCTCTTCCGCACCCCGCCGGGCTGGAACCTGCTCGTGCGCGGCCCGGCGAATCTGCCCAAGGACGGGATCACGGCCCTGTCGGGACTCATCGAGACCGACTGGACCAGCGCGTTCTTCACCATGAACTGGCAGGTCACCCGGCCGCACCACCCGATCGAGTTCCGCGCCGGGGAGCCGGTGTGCGCCTTGGTGCCGCAACGGCGCGACGAGCTCACCCGTTTCCGGCCCGAGACCACTCCGCTGGCCGGATCGCCCGAGGAAGCGGGCTACCGCGCCTTCAGCGCCAGCCGGGACCGGTTCAGCGAGGAACGCCTCATCCCGGGCACCCGGGCGCACCAACAGCAGTTCCAGCGCCACTACCTGCGCGGCGAGAACCACCACGGCGAGCGGTTCCCGGAGCACCGGCGCAAGGTGGACCTCCAACCGTTCACCGACCGCGCCCTGAACGCCGAGGAGAAGGAGTAAGTAGCCATGCCCCTGCCGGAATTCGACCTGGCACGGCTGCTCGCGCCGGTCACCGTCGAGGAATTCGAACGCGACTTCCGCGAGCAGCAGCCCCTGCACGTGGCGCGCGAACGGCCCGGCCACTACCGGGAGCTGCTCACTCTCGACGACTTCGACAGGCTGCTCGCGCTGTCCGGCCCCGACTTCCACCAGCTCCGGGTGGTCCACGCCGGACGCAAGGATCCCGTCGAGCCGGGTACCCGCCTGGGCACCGTCTACGACGCCTTCGAGGCGGGCGCCACCCTCCAGGTGCAGCACGTCGACTCCCGCTGGGAGCCCCTGCAGCCGCTCACCCGGGCCCTCGGCCAGTGGGCCGGCGCCAAGGTCTGGGCCAACGCCTACCTCACGCCCGGCGGCAACGCCCAGGGCTTCGTCCCGCACCACGACGGGCACGACGTCCTGGTCGCGCAGATCCACGGCACCAAACGCTGGCGCCTCTACGGCGTGCGCACCCCGCTGCCCTTCGAAGGCCGGATGTTCCGGGAGAGCAGCCCGGGGGCCGCCCGGTACGACCGGCACCTCCTCCTGCGGGCCGGCGATCTGCTCTACCTGCCGCGCGGCACCATCCACGCGGCGGCCACCGAGGACGTCACCTCCCTGCACCTCACCATCGCCGTCGAGCCGGTGCTGTGGTCCACCGCCATCCAGGACGGGATCCGCAGGGTCTTCGAGCAGGATGTCGCCTTCCGCCGCTCGATGCCGCCCGGGTTCGCCACCCGGCCGCGGACCGAGGAGACCATGGCCGAACTGCTTCGCCTGCTGTGGGAACGCCTCTCGCCGCGGGAGCTGGTCGCGCAGGCGCAGCGCACCGCCGCCGGACTCCAGACCCCCGGCGCACGCGGCCGCCTCACCGCCATCGCCGCGGCCGACCCTGCCCCCGGTTCTGACCCCGGCGCCGACTCCGGCCCCGACTGCGAGGAATGACGGCGGGAGCCCGGCCCGGGATCCCGCCGGTGCGGGTCACGCCCTCGCGTGGATCAGACGGACACAGGCTTCTTCGACCCACGCGAAGGGGATGCCACTGGGGAGGTTCCCGTCCCGCAGGTCCGCTGCGAGCGACTCCCACGTCTGGTACCCATGGAGTCGCGCGACACTCCCCCGGACCTGCTGTTCGTGATCAGGGGTCACCTCGGCGCCGTGGCCGAGCTTGTGAGCCTCCAGCCGAAGGACCGCGTGCCACAGCATCACCTCGGTCTCGAACTGCCCGAATGAGGCGACCTTCGCCATGAGGAGACGGGGAATCTCCCGCCGGTCCTGAAAGACGCGGGCGAGGGCTTTCTCGGCCAGCGGGTTCCGCGGCGACCTCGGGCAGTCCTTCGCGGCGATGCCGTCGAATTCCGGCTCGTCGGCCACCAGCCACCGCAGGTACTTCCGATACCGCCCGCTACCGGCCAGGAAACAGGGCAGCTCGGTGTCGAGCCGTGGCCGGTCGTAGCCGAGCAGCGGATCGTGAGAGAAGTACCGCGGCCCCCGGTCGAGCGTCCGGGCCACGCCGTCGAATTCGCCATGGTCAGGCGTAACAGCCAGCAGGCGAACAGCGCTCAGCGCATCGGCCCGCTTGATGTCGACGGCCGCACAGGCTTCTCGTATCGCCCCGTCCGGATCTCCCACTCCTGCTTTCTTGAGGATCATTCGCCACGTTCTGTCGGGGTAGTACAACGCCGTCGCGGCGTGGATCAGCGCGTCCTGCTGGGACGACGTGATCAGGCGGAGTCCGCGCAGCCTCCGAACGGCCGCGCGGATGTTGATCAGGGCGACGCTGACCGCCGAGTAGTCCCGGTCGGGATCGGTCGCGACCGCCACCGGGTCGTCCGAATCCAGCAGCCCCATCCGGTACATCCGGTAGACCGCACCCACGCCCCGCACGCCCGCCGGCCAGCATTCCGCCGCCCGGATGGCCCCCATGCTGGACGCGCCGAAGATCTGCGCACCGTCCTGGGCGACGTCCACGACCTCACGCGTCGAGACGGGGAGTTCGTGCGCGAAGGTGCCGTCGATGACGAGGATGCGGGTGCTGCCTCCTTCCCTGGCCCGGTACACGTCTCCGCGCTTCGCGGGCGGCAGGACCTCGGCGGCGGGCAGGAGCTCCCTGGCCTGGCCGGGTGCCAGGGAAGGACCGGTGAAAACAGTCGTTTTCATCACTCAGACCACCGATCCAAGCATGCGGAGAGTCGGGGTTCGCGAGGTCTCACCGTAGGAGCAGGCAAGACCCGGCACGAGAACGCGGACGACGGGTACGCCGAGATCCGGGCGCGTCACTTCCGTCACCAGGCAGTGCTCCGTTCCCGCGGCGCGCAGCCTGCCGACGACCTCCTCGATGCCCTGCAGGACGTCGTCGCAGCCGCTCCTCTCCTGGGGGAACGCCAGGGTCGGAGAGCCGTAGTAGAGCTCCGACCGCCTCTTCTGCTCGGCGGGCCTCCGCTTCGAGTGGATGCTCTCGAACACGTCACGAGCGCCGCCGGCGACACCGCTGTGCGCTTGGCAGGCTTCAGTGATGGCACGGACCAGTGCGCGCTGGGGGTCGAGGTCGGCGCCGTACCCGCCGAAGGTCACCGACTCGCCCGCGGAGCCGAAGAAATCGTCGTCGATGAGAACCACGCCGAACACCGGCACACCGATGGCGCTCGGTATCTCCTGAATGCGCACGACCAGCCGCTGATCGCCCAGCTTCTCGATGAAGTCCCGCGCGGTTCCCGGTGGCACGGTCGCCGGATCCACGGTCCTCAGCGGGCGGGGCGGAGAGAACCCCGGGTCGTGATGGGCGGTGTAGAAGTCCTCCTCGGACACGGCGTCCCGCTCGATGAGTTCGTACAGCGCGTGGAGCACGGATTCCGCATAGGAGTTCCCCGACGCCAGCCCGTTCGTCTCGATCCGGGCGGTGACTCCCTCGCTCGCCGGATTCAGCACGAGGTCGGTCGGCACCAGCCTGTGGTCCTTCCCCATCAGGTCGTACGCTCCCGTCCACGAGAACACCGCATCGGGCCGGTACGACGTGTCGGACGGGAGGTTGAACGCCGTCGGGTCCACCGCTCCGGAGGCGGCCAGATCCTGATAGGACCCGCTGACGACCCGGTCGGGCGGCAGAGCCTCGGCCGATACCCGCTCAATCGCCTCCATGACGGCGCTCAGTTTCGCCGCGAGGGCCGTGGCGCCCTTGCCCATGCTCACGGCCAGGTCCTTGGCCAAGGGTGTGACGGCCGACCACACCGGAACGCCGATGAAGTCGATGGGCGCCAGGTCGTACACCCGCGTGATGGGAACCCGGGGCAGCAAGGGCGCGAGCCACTCCCACGTTTCGGCGAAGTCCCTCACATGCCCCGCCTCCGTCCTCACGGTGCCGTGCTCGAACGACGAGGGGCCGAGAGACGTGAGACTTTCCGGTGCTACCTGGCGCACGTCGGCTTCCTGTTCTGCGGTCGGGGGTCAGTTCAGTGGACCGGTGAAGTCCGGGGCGACGTAGTGCAGCAGGCACATCGTGACGTGACGGCCGGCGGGCAGTGGGTCGCGCCAGTGCTCGTCGTCGGTGCCGCTGTAGACGACCGCGTCGCCCGTGCCGAGCGCGACCTCGTGCAGGCGGTCGGCGGTCCGGATGCGGAACGGCCACGGCTCCGCGCCGGCCGGGTCGTCGTCCACGCACAGCGAGACGTTCCACCGGCACTGCGGGCGGTCCCGGTGGGGCGCGAGGGCGGCCCCGGGCCGGTAGGTGACCGCCCAGGTGTACGAGGGCCGCACCGGCTCGTCGGCCCACGCGCTGACGGCCCGCGCGAGCTGCCGCTGCACGAACAGGGTGACGGCGTCGCAGTACATGCCGTCCCGCAGGCCGTCGCGGACCTGCTGGCGGTCCGTACTGAAGCAGCCCTCCCGGCGCATCCGCCGGAAGTGCCGCCGCAGCGCCGCCACGAACAGCGGAGGGAACACCCCGCGCAGGACCAGTACCCCGTCCCCGCTCTCCTCCGCTGGGGCCGCCGGCGGCCCCAGCGGGGTGCGGGGCACGAGCACGCCCGCCAGCCACAGGGCCCGCAGCGCCTCCCGGGAGAGCCCTGCGGGGGGCGCGCCCTCCAGGGCGACCCGCCGCAGGTCCGGGCCCCAGGTGCCGTCGCACCACCAGGGCACCACGGTGCCCGACCGGGCGTCGCGCACCCAGACGACGGGCCGTTCGGCGGCGAAGTCCCGCGGGCCCGAGACGACCGCGTGGCCCTCGGGTGCGTCCGCGGCGACGGCCTGCGGCAGCTCCGGGCCGTACTGGACGTGGAGACCGGGGTTGACCCGCAACTCGGCGGCGTCCGGCACCGGAAGGCCGGCAGCCCGCGGCGGCAGCAGGACGAGCAGCTCCTCGTCGACATCGCAGCGCAGCCGCAGTTCCTCCAGTCGGGCCGGGGCCTCGTCCGGCGGCAACAGCAGGCCCAGGCGCACCGCCGCCTGGCGCTTCTCCTGCGGCGTCGCCTGCTGCCCGGCCAACAGCGCGGGCAGCAGGGCCAGTTCGGCGGGGGCAGTCAACCTGACGCGCTCCACCGGCCGCCCGCGTCTGCGAACGGAGAGGAACACCTCCAGGGTCACCTGCGGGTTGGCGACCAGGTCGTCGTTCATGAGCGCGCCAGGCCCTGCCCTTCCGTATCCGGTCCTGCGACGTCCTGTCCTGTGAACTGCGACGAACTGCGAACTGCGACTGCGATGGGGGGAACCTCGCCGAGTCGACCAGAGGCACCGGTGTCCCTGCAAGGCGCAGCCCCAGGGATTTCGGTGACTTCTCGGTCCGCGCCGGACCCGAGAACTTCACCACAGGATGTGCCCCGGGACGGTTGTCGAATCGTGCCGGTGCGTGTGGGCTGTGGAGCGGGCCGCCTGCCCCGGCGGGGTCCGCCGCCCGGCGCCTGGGGAACCGCTGCCGGCCCAGGCCACCGACCCCGAGGAGGATGCCGTGCGGTTCACCGCCCTGTCACAGATCGTCCCGTCGCCCGAGGACTTCGTGGCGAACCCGCCGACGCGCCCCCAGGTCTGGTCGATGCCGCCGGAACCCCTGCGCCGGCTGCTGGACCACGCCGGTGTCGACCGGATGCTGCACACCGGTGTCCCGGCCGCCGCCTTCCGCGCCGTGCGCGACGGCAGGGGCGTGGATCCGGCCGAGTACGTCTGGGGGGAGCGTCCCATCGAGCGGCCGTTCGCCGACACGGTCCGGCCCGGCGCCGTCGGCACGCTGCTGCGTGAGGGCTCCACGATCGTCCTCGACGTACTGCACCGCTTCTGGGAACCGGTCGGTGACTTCTGCCGCCGGCTCGGCCACGAGGTGGGCCTGCCCGCCTCCGCCACCGGCTTCATCACCCCGGCCGACCAGCCCGGTTTCCCCTACCACCACGACGAGGGCGGCAACCTGCTCATCCAGACCTCGGGCAGCAAGACGTGGCGGGTGCACGAGGCGACGGCCCCCGACCCGCTGCCGCACGAGACGCTGCGCCGCAACAGGCCCGACGAGGCCGAATCCGCCCGCCTGGCGCAGCGGCCGCCCGCCCTGGAAACCACGCTGCGCCCGGGCGACGTGCTGTGGATCCCGCGGGGCTGGCTGCACAGTGGGATCGCGACCGGGGAACCCTCCGTGCACGTCGCCGTCGGCTTCGTCCCCATGCTCACCCGCTACTGGCTGGCCGGGAAGCTGGCCGAGCGACTGGACGAGCGGCGCCCGGAGTTCGCCGGCTTCCGCCGGGAACTGCCCTGGGGCATCACGCGAAGCCCCGGCGAACTGGCCGCCGTCCTCGCCGAGGTGGCCAAGGAACTCGCCGAGGCCCTGCCCCTGGTCGACGCGGCGGGCCTGGCCGACTCCCTGGTGCGCGACATCCGCAAGAACTTCCTGGAGCCGCCCGGCACACCGACGGTCTCCGCGACCGCGGACCCCACCGGCCCGACGACACCCGTCGTCCTGGTCCCCGAAGCGGTCGCCGGTGTCGAGCGCGCTGACGCCGGCCGGCTCCGCCTCCACCTGGGCAGCACCACCCTCACGTTGCGCGGGGCCGTCGCCGACCGCATCGAAGACCTGTGGTCCGCCGACGGCGGGGAGCGGTGGTGCGCCCACGACATCGCGCCGCTCGCCGGCGAGGCCGCCGCCCTCGACCTCGTGCGGACCCTGCTGCGGCTGGGTGTCGCGCGCCGCGCCGACGCCGGCTGACCCGGCACTGCCCGAGCAACCCACCGCAGCCTTCCCCGCCGGAACGGAGAGACCGGACCATGCGCTACCGAGCACTCGCGAAGCTCGTGCCGTCACCCGAGGAGTTCCTGTCGGACCCGCCCACCACTCCGCAGGTGTGGTCGATGCCGGCAGGCGAACTGGCCGGGCTGCTCGACCTCGAGGGCACCGACGAGCTGCTGCGCGACGGGGTGTCGGCGGCCGACGTGCGCATCGTGCTCGATGGCCGGGAGGTGCCGCCGGCCGACTACACCTGGGGCGAGCGGTCCCTGGAGCCGTCCTTCGCCGGGCACGTGCGCCCCGGGGCGGTGACCGGGCTGCTCGACCGGGGCGCCACCCTGGTGCTGGACAACATCCACAGGTACTGGCGGCCCGTCGGTGACTTCTGCCGCGGCCTCGCCCACGAAGTCGGCACGGCCACCACCGCCACGGCCTTCCTGACTCCGCCTGACAACACCGGCTTCCCGTACCACTTCGACGAGCGCGGCAACGTGCTGGTCCAGACCGTCGGCAGCAAGACCTGGCGAGTGCGCGAGCAGCCCTTCCCGGACCCGCTACCGCACGAGACCAACCACGACAACGGCCCCACCGCCGCGCAACTGGAGCGGTTCGCGCACGAGCCCGCCGCTCTGGAGGTGACCCTGCACCCCGGCGACGTGCTGTGGATCCCCCGCGGCTGGCTGCACAGCGGCACCGCCACCGACGAGCCCTCGGTGCACGTCACCATCGGGTTCGTGCCGATGCTCACCCGGCACTGGCTCGCCGAGCAGCTGGTACGCCACCTGGGCAGCCGCAAGGGCGAGTTCACCGGACTGCGCGCCGAACTGCCGTGGGGCCTGGCCCGCGACACCGGTCGGCTGACCGAAGTGACCGACGAGGTGCGGCGGGAACTGACCGAGGCGCTGGCCCGGGTGGACAGCGCCGCCTTCGCCGACGGCGTCGCCAGGCTGGTGCGCGGTGGCTACCACGAACCGCATGTCGCTCCCGTCGCCGCGGCCCTGGGCCCCGCCGTCGACGCCGACGCCCTCGTCGTCCTGGTCCCCGAGAGCCTGTTCGACATGGTCCACGGCGACGGTGGGCGGCTGCGACTGGACCTCGCCGACCGGTCCCTGACGCTCCAGGGCCCCGCCGCCCGCTTCCTGGCGGCCCGGTGGGGCCAGGGCGGTCAAGTCCCGTGGTGCGCCCGCGACATCCCCGGCGTCACCGAGGAGGCGGCCGTGACGCTCATCCGCACCCTCCACCGCGCGGGCATCGTCCGCCGGCCGGCACCGGAACGCCGCGGGTCACCGAGGGACCTACCGTCACATCTCCCGGAATCCGTTGACCCGGAATCAGGCCGGTCCGAACCTTGAGGCGTCCGACCAGGACATTCCTGTCTCGAGAGAAAGGAAAGGGCATGGCTGCGAACGACATCGATGCCGCCCAGGACGTGGACGCCGAACTCGCGGCGACCGAGATCATCATCACCGAGGAGGAGCTGGAGGACGTCTCCGGCGCCTCCCTGCCGATCCCGCGCCTGCTGAACACCTGATCGACCAGGTGCCCGGGCCGGCGACGGCCGGTTCCCGCCGGATCGCGGCCGGCCCGGGCACCCGCCAAGCGAAAGGTGCACACCCGTATGGAGTTCCGTCGCCGCGCCCTGGCCAGACTCGGCCGGGCCGAGGAGTCGGATGTCCCGGTCGTGCTCGCGGGCACCCGCAGCGTGCTGCTGCTCGCGCTGGCCACCGTCCTCGTGGCGGGCGGCGCCGTGTGGGCCTGCGCCGGATCGCTGCCGCAGACCGTGCACGCCCCCGGAGTCCTGACCCGCGCGGCCGGCAGCACGACCCTGCGCAGCCCGGTGGCCGGCCAGATCGTCGATGCCCCCGTACCCGAGGGCGCCGAGTTCACGCCCAGCACCGTGCTCTTCACCGTCGCGGGCGCCGACGGGCCGCACGTGGTGCGGGCGGCCTCGGCCGGCCGGATGGCCTCCGTGCTGGCCGTGGTCGGCGGGGAGGTGACCGTCCGCGACACCCTGGCCGTGATCGAACCGGGTCCGGCCGGTTCCCCGCTCGAAGCCGCCCTCTACCTACCGCCCGCCGACGCCGCCCGCGTCCGGCCCGGCCAGCACGTGGACCTCGCGGTGCTGTCGGTCCCCGACCAGAAGTACGGCGTGGTGCGCGGCACCGTGCAGGAGGTCGGGGCTCGCCCCCAGAGCCGCGGACAGCTCGCGGCCTTCCTGGCCGACCCCGAACTCGCCGGCGACTTCGTGGCCCGGGGCGAGCCGGTCCGGGTCATCGTGCGTCTCCTGCCCGGCAACACAGTCAGCGGCTACCGCTGGTCCACGCCGCAGGGGCCGCCCTACCCGATCGACACCCGTACCCTGGTCAGTGCCGCCATCGACCTGCCGCCGGTCAGGCCGGTCAGCCTGGTGGTGTCCTGATGCCGACGGCCGTGCGGCACCGCCGGGTGCGCACCCCGCGCGTCCAGCAGATGGAGGCCGCGGAGTGCGGCGCCGCGAGCCTGGCCATCGTGCTGGGACACCACGGACGCCACGTGCCACTGGAGGAACTGCGGATCGCGTGCGGGGTCTCGCGGGACGGCGCCACCGCCGCGGCCCTGGTCAGGGCCGCCCGGAGCTACGGCATGAACGCCCAGGGACGGCGTCTGGAGCCCGGGCAGCTGGCCACCCTGCGCCAACCCACCGTCGTGTACTGGCAGTTCAACCACTTCCTCGTCGTCGAGGGCTTCAGCCGCCGTTTCGGCAGGCACCTGGTCCACCTGAACGACCCGGCCTTCGGCCGCCGCAGCGTCTCGGCCGAGGAGTTCGACGAGAGCTTCACCGGCCTCGCCCTGACCATGAACCCCGGCGGCGATTTCGTGCGGGCCGGACGCCGGCCAGGCCCGCTCGCCGGACTACGCGGACGACTCGCCGGCACCGCTCCCCTGCTGTGGCTCATCCTGCTCTGCGGTGTGCTGACCACCCTCACGGGCATCGCCCTGCCCGCGCTCACCCGGTGGTTCGTCGACCTGGTCCTGCCGCACGGCGACCAGCCCCAGGCCCTCTTCCTCGCCCTCATGGCCGCCACGGTGGTGCTCACCGCGGGGGTGACCGCGCTGCGCCAGGGATTCGTGCTGCGCGTCCGCCTCGTCGCCGCCACCCGTTCCTCGGTGCACTTCCTGCGGCACCTGCTGCGGTTGCCCACCGCCTTCCACGGCCGGCGCAGCACCGCCGACCTCACCCGCCGCATGACCTCCCACGACGACGTGGCCACCGTGCTGTCCACCGACGTCACCAACCTCGCCGTCAACGCCCTGACGGCGGCGGTCTACCTCGCCCTGCTGGCGACGTACGACACCTGGCTCACCGGCGTGACCGTGGCCCTGTCCCTGGTGAACCTGGCCGCCGCTCGCCAGGCGGCCAGGGCCCGTGCCGACAGCGCCACCCGGCTGGCGGCCGACGAGACCCGGCTCTTCACGACCACCGTCAACAGCCTCCAGCTCATCGAGATGCTCAAGGCGACCGGCGGCGAGGCCGAGAACTTCCGGCGCTGGACGAGCGCCCTGGCCACGGTGGTGACGAGGCGCCAGCGCGTCGACGCCGTCGGCTCGCTGCTGATGGCGGTCGCCCCGACGGTGGCCGCCGTCAACGGAGCCCTGCTGCTCCTGATCGGCGGGGTGCAGGCGGCCCACGGGCGGCTGAGCATCGGGGCGCTGGCGGCCTTCCAGGTGTTCGTCACCGGCTTCAGCGTCCCACTGGCCCAGCTGACCGCCTCCGTCGGCCGCCTCCAGGACTTCGGCGTCCTCGTCGCTCGCCTCCGGGACGTGGAGGACGTTCCCCCGCAGGACGCAGAGGACGCGGGGGACACCCCCACGGAGCCCGACCCGCTGTCCGACGGGCAGGGCACACCGCACCGGCTGACCGGTCACCTGGTCCTGGACCGTGTCAGCTTCGGCTACAACCCGACCCGGCCCCCACTGCTGCACGACGTGTCGCTGACCGTGCGGCCCGGCCGGCAGGTCGCGCTCGTCGGTGCCTCCGGCAGCGGCAAGTCCAGCGTCGCCCGCCTCGCGCTGGGCCTGCACCGGCCCTGGAGCGGCACCGTCACCCTCGACGGACGCCCGTTGGACGACGTGCCGCACCAGGCCCTGACCTCCTGCGTGGCCTCCGTCGAGCAGGACGTCGTGCTGTTCGAGGCGAGCCTGCGGGACAACATCACCTTGTGGGACCCCTCCGTGCCGGACGAGGACGTCGTCGCCGCCCTGCGGGACGCCGCCGTCCTCGACGCGGTCCTCGCGCGCCCCGGCGGCATCCACTGCCAGGTGGCCGAGGACGGCCGCAACTTCTCCGGCGGTGAACGCCAGCGCCTGGAGATCGCCCGCGCGCTGGTGCGCAACCCCCGCCTGCTCGTCCTGGACGAGGCCACCAGCGCCCTGGACGCCGAGACCGAAGCCGTCGTCACCGACCGGCTGCGCCGCCGCGGCTGCGCCGTCGTCGTCATCGCCCACCGGCTGAGCACGGTGCGTGACAGCGCCGAGATCATCGTCTTCGACGACGGACGGGTGCGCGAACGCGGCACGCACGACGAACTGCTCGCCGCCGGCGGGCTGTACAGCTGGCTGGTCAAGGAGGGCTGACATGGAATCCCGGACCGCCGCACCGGCATCCCCCGACCCCGCGGCATCCCCCGACCCCGCGGCCTCCCTCGCCCGCCGCGGCGAACCCGCCGGTCAGCGGCCCCTCACCCTCACCTCCACCGGCGTGCTGTGGCTGGTCGCGGCCGGATCCGCCGACCTGTTCGCAGCCGACCCGGCGGGGACGGGAGGCCCCTGGCACCACCTCGCCCGGCTGGGGCCCGGTGCCGTCCTGGCCGCCCCCGCCGCCGGACCCCGCCACCAGCTCGTGCTGCGTCCTCTGGCCGACGCCCGGCTGCGCGCCATCGACCTGCCCGAGGACCCCGCCGACCCCCTGACCGGCCCCGAGCTCACCGCCCTCGACCTCGGCGTCGACACAGTCCTGGGCGTGCTGGCCGACTTCACCGCCGCGTCCGCACCGGGCCCCAGCCTCTGCGCCGCACCACCGACCGGCGCCGTACACGCCGCACACAGTGGGCAGGACCGCACCGGCACTGCCGTGCACGACCGCGCCGCAGCACACCTCGCCGACGCCCTGCGCGCCGCCGAGGCGGCCATCGACACCCGGGAACGGCGCCGGGACCGTCAGGCGGCCGCCTCCGGGCAGGCCGACCGGGACGCCCGGCGGCGTGCGTCGGACGCCCTGCGGGCCGCGGTCGCTCCCGGGCGTGTCGCGGCCGTCGTCCCCGGGGAGGGTACGGACGCGGCCGACCGCTACGCCGCCGTCGCCCTCGCCCTCGGCCTGCCCCTCGCCCCCGAGCGTGCCCCCGCTCTGGCCCCCGCCGGACCCTTGGCCGGGCCCGGAGACGAGGGCGACCCCGTCGCGGACCTGGAACGCCGCACCGGCACCCGGGCCCGCCGGATCGCCCTGACCGGGCCCTGGTGGCGCTTCGACCACGGCCCGCTGCTGGGCCACCGCACGGCCGACGGCACCCCCGTCGCCCTGCTGCGGCGGTGGGGCCGCTACCAACTGCTGGACCCCGACGGGGGCAGTTCGCCCGTCACCGCGCGCACCGCCGCGACCCTGGAGCGGACCGCTGTCACCTTCCACCGCCCGCTGCCCGCCGGGCCGTTGCGGCTGCGCGACCTGCTGCGGCACGCGATGCGCGGTTCGCGGGCCGACACCGCCCGCATGGTCGCAGGCGCGCTCGCCGCCGTGCTCCTGGCCTCCCTCGTACCGCTGGCCACCGGCACCGTCCTGGGCTCCTACGTGCCCGCCGGGCGCACCGGCAGCATCACGCAGCTGTGCCTGGCGCTGGTCGCGGCCGGCCTGGCGTCGGCGGTCTTCGGGGTGGTCGAGAACGCCGCCCTGCTGCGGTTGGAGGGACGGCTGGAGGCCACCGCCCAAGCGGCGCTGTGGGACCGGCTGCTGCGGCTGCCAGTGCGCTTCTTCAGCCGCCGCTCCACCGGCGAGCTCGCCCAGACCGTCCTCGGCGTCCTGGCCGGGCGCACCGCGCTGGCGGGCCTGACCTCCCTGATGCTGCACTCGGCCGTGGCCGTCGTGGTCGGCCTGGCGCTGATGTACTGGATCAGCCTGCCACTCGCCCTGGTCGCGACCGGGCCGATCCTCGCCGCCGTCGCCGTGCTCGGCCGGCTCGGTCTCCTGCAGGCCCGGGCCCAGGAGGAACTGCTGGCCCGCAGCAGTGCCGTGACCGACCGGGTCTTCCACCTGCTGCGCGCGCACACCAAGATCCGGGTGGCCGGCGCGGAGGACCGCGTCGTCGCCGACTGGGCGGAACGCTACCGCGACCAGCAGTGGGCGACCCGCCGGGCGGTGCGCCTGCAGAACACCGTGGCCGTGCTGGCCGCCTGCTACCCGCCGCTGTGTGCGACCGTCGTCTTCCTGGCGTCCGGTTCCGTCGGCGCCGGGGTCTCCGAGGCACGGTTCCTGTCGTTCTACGCCTCGCTCTCGGTGGCCGTCAGCAGCGCCGTGCAGGTCGCCGTCGCGCTGAACTCGGCCCTGGCCGCCGTCCCGCTGTTCACCCGGCTGCGCCCGCTGCTCGCGCACCCGCTGGAGATCGGCCCGGACGCGGAAGCGCCCGGACAGCTCGCCGGTGACATCACCGTGGAGCACCTGTCCTTCGGCTACGAACCCGGTGTACCGGTGCTGCGGGACGTCTGCCTGCGGGTGGGTCCCGGGGAGATGCTCGCCGTGGTGGGCCCCAGCGGCTGCGGCAAGTCGACCCTGCTGCGCCTGCTGCTCGGCTTCGAGCAGCCGTCCTCGGGCGTGATCCGCTACGACGGCCGCGACCTGGCGGCCCTGGACGGCACCGCCGTCCGGCGGCAGTGCGGCGTGGTCACCCAGCACGCACGGCCGCTCGACGGCACCATCCTGCAGGCCATCACCGCCGAACGCGGTCACACCCTGGAGGAGGCGTGGCAGGCCGCCCGGCTCGCCGGACTCGACGAGGACATCGCCGCCATGCCGATGGGCATGCAGACGCTGCTGAGCGACGGCGGCGCCCTGTCGGGGGGACAGCGGCAACGCCTCGCCATCGCCCAGGCCCTGATCAGGCAGCCCCGCATCCTGTTCTTCGACGAGGCCACCAGCGCGCTCGACAACGTGACCCAGGCGGTCGTCGCCGACAGTACGCTGCGGCAGCGGGCGACCAGGATCGTCATCGCCCATCGGCTCTCCACCGTCGTGAACGCCGACCACGTCATCGTGCTCGACGCCGGCCGAGTGGTCCAACAGGGCGCGCCTGCCGCGCTGATGGCCGACGCCGACGGCCCGTTCGCCCGGCTGGTGCGGCACCAGCTTCACTGACCCCCACCCCGCCGGTCAACCGGGGCCGGCGTTCCGGTGGCGCAGGCTGCCGAGGTGGTCGCGTGCCACGCCCCGCAGCACCGCGAGCGTGCGGGTCTCGTGCCCACGATCCGGGCCGATCAGCCGGTTGTGCTGCATGTGCAGCAGCCCGTCGACGGCCACCGAGGTCCGCTCGTCGAGCGGCGCGCCGATCACGGCCTCGCCGAAACGGCGCGGCGCACCGCTCCGCGCCCACAGCCTCGCCACCGCCCCGGCTCCCGGCAGCCCGCCGAACGCCTGCAGGCAGCGGCCCGGAACGATCCGGGTGAGCGCCGCCGCCCGGTGGCGCCGGTAGAACTGCCGGCCTTCCTCGGTGTTGGGGTACTGGCGGTCCACCCACTCCCACCACGGCCAATCACCCAGCGCGTCGAGCAGGACGCCGTGCTGCGCCGCCGCCACGATCTCCGACGGCAGGCCGCCGCCGCCCGCGGCGCACACCGGAATCAGGCCGAGCGCCGCCCGGCTGTCGAGGGCGAAGACCTCCTCCGCCAGTGCCAGGGCCGCCGGGCCGCCATAGCGCTGCTGCTCCGGGCGGTAGCCGTCGAGCACCCAGTCGCCGACCAGCCCTGCCTCCCGCAGCCGCGTCAGGCCCGCGTGCAGCGTCGGCAGCACCTCGCGCAGCAGCACCGCCGGATCGCCGTGCAGCCGCAGTCGCAGGTGCGGGGCCGGATCCTGGTACCGGGTGAAGAACCAGCGGTCGGTGTGCCCCGACTCCCGCACCGCCTCCAGGAGGCGCCCCAACGGTCCGGCCAGGAGCCGATCGTGCTCCTGCGCGGCCGCGTACAGCTTGACGTACAGCCACTCCCCGCCGGGGCTGTGGAGGGGCACGGGCGAGACCGGCGGCACCGGGGCGGGCCGGGCCGGCTGCGCCGCGGGATCGGGCAGCCGGGTCAGTGACACCGCGATCTCGTGGGCGTGCCCACCGAGCCAGCCGAAGGCATCGGGGGCCGACGCCAGGTCCTCCTGCACCTCCACGCTGCCGTCGCGCAGCTCCTGCCGGAGCGCCTCGCGGTGCAGCGGTTCGTCCAGGTCGAGCGCGCAGACCCGGTCCCCGGCCGCCGCGAGCACGTGCCGGGCCACGCCCAGCGACGACCGCCACTCCTCGAAGGCCGCCCGCCACCGTGCCGCCGGGACGTCCGGGCCGAGCATGCCCGGTGCCGGCCGCCACCGGGCCGGGGTGACCACCACGCGCCCGTGCCGCACCCGCGGCAGGAACGGGTGGGCGTCCATCGCCCCCCAGCGCCACGGCGACCAGGTCGCCTGACGCACCGTGGACAGCTCCAGCAGGAACCGCACGAGCGGCGGCGCCGCGGTCGTGCTCAGCAGGTGCGGTTTGCGCACGACGATCTCCCGGCCGCGCTCCGGTTCCACCAGCCGCAGCCGACCCCGGTCGGCGACGACGGCCAGCCGCCGCCAGTCCAGCGTGCCGGGGGCCGACCGGTCGGCGAAGACCCCGACCGGCAGGACCTGGTCCAGCAGCCGGGGCACCTGGCTGATGTTGCGGTGCCGTGCGCCGGCCGGTTCGAACATCACCTGGGCGCGGAGTGCCCCGGGCGGTGCGGGTTCCGCCACCAGGGCCGCGACCTCGCGGGTCCCGAGGAGGCCGGCGAAGCGTCCCGCCGAGGCGCCCGCGCTCTCCGAGCCGCCGGACGGCGACAGCAGCAACGTGAAGTCACCCGCCGCCAGTTCCGGCACGCTCCGCGCGAGGACCTGGACGAACAGTTCGAGCGACGCGGGGCCCGGTTCGCCGTCGTGCGCGACCTCCAGCCGCCGCAGCGTCTCCTCCCCCAGCAGGACCTCCCGGCCGCCGTCGCGCACCGCGTCGTGCACCAGCCGGGCCAGTGCCGCGTCCCGCTCCCCGCCCGGCAGCGGCCGACGGTGCGCCGCCGGCCGGGCGGTACCCGGCAGCCCCAGGCCCCGGTGGGGGTCGGTCAGTTCGGGCAACGGCACCGACAACCCGTCGCCGTACCGCTCGGTGAAAGCCGCGGCATAGGCGTCCAGGTGCGGCAGGATTCCGTGGTGCGGCGACATCCGCCACAGCGAGGCCGCCAGGTGCTCCAGTTCGCGGCCGACAGCGGGCGGCAGGCCCACCGCGGCGTCCGCCCGCACGTCGACCTGGAGCGGCGGAGGCCCCGACTCGCGGACCCCGCGCAGCACCGCTTGCGCCCGGCGCAGCTCCTCGCGCCCGTCACCCGGCGGCGTGCGGGCGTAGGCCTCCAGCGCTTCCCGCGCCCCGGCCGGCACGGCCCGCGTCCCCGGGACGGCGCGCAGCCGCAGTTCGTCCAGCGCGGTAGCGCCGATCACCTCGGCCGTCAGGGAGGTGAGCAGGAACCGCGCCGCGACCAGTCGGCGCAGCAGCAGGTCGGCCCACTGCGGTGCAGGTGCCAGCCCGCGCTCCACCAGTTCCCCAGCCAGGGTGGAGAACCGCACGGGCAGCGCCGCGCGCTCGAACACGAACCGGACCGCAGGGCCCAGCCGGACCGATCGCTCCCGCCCCGCCGTGGCGCCGTCCGCCGGTGCCGCCCACGGCAGGTGCAGCCGGTCGCCGCGGATCCGGCACAGGTCGTTGACGACGACCTGCGCGTCGCCGACCGGCCCGCCCGCCGCCACGCACGCGTCGACGACCCCCGCGAACCACTCGGCGTCCGGGCGCACCGACTTGCGGTGCGCTTCGCCGACCCGCGCGTAGGGCGCGGGCGTCAGCTCCGCGAAGGCGACCCCGGCGAAGGTTCCGAAGGGGGTCGGGCGCCGGGTGATCCGCAGGGCGTATTTCGTCAGGGCCACGGCCACCGCGACCAGCCGCCCGCGCCGCGGCACCCGGCCCTGCTCGATCTGCCGCAGCGCCGACGCGAGCGAGTCGCTCGCCAGCTCCACCGCCTCGCGCAGCACCGGGTGGGAGGCCAGGGCCGTCACGTACACGGCCAGCTCCTCGTCGGTCCCGTCCGGGTCGCACCGGGCGGCCCGCGGACCCAGTGGGTCGAGAGCGCCGACGGGGAGGATGGCGATCCGCAGGACGACCCGCTCGGCGGCCGCGTACCCAGGGGTGGTCATGCCCCCACTCAACGGTGGCGACAGTACGGTGACAATGACCCGTACCAGGGATCTCGGCATATTCCTCGGTCCCGCGGCCTGGACAGCCGCACGGCTCCGGGATCGGTCGTGGGGGCTTCTCCTAGACCCTGTGTGATGTTGTGATCAGTTGAGTGGTTGCACGAGGTCGTCTATCAAAATCATCGAGGCGCGGAGGTGGAGGCTCTCGTTGAACTTGTGGATCACGTCCCTCACCGTGTCCTCGTCGGCCTGCACGAGTTGGGCGATCACGTGGCCATTGACGGCAGACCCGGCCACCCGGATCCTCTCCCCTACGGCCCGGCCATCGGCCCCGGCCGCACCGACGATCCGGGGGTGGCCACCGATGACGAACCAGTTGGCGGACGAGCGGATGCCGACATCACTCAAGTGGGTGGTAGCGGGGGTCTGGCTGCACGCCGTCCTCAACGGCGCCGCTGGGATCTTCCTACTCTCACTGATTCACGGCCAGCACCGTGACGGTGTCGCCCTGGTGACGTTCGTCGCCCTCCTCTCGATCCTGATCGGCGTCCTGCTCGGCACCTGCGCGGCCCTGGCGCCGGGCGGGGCCCGGTGGACCCGGAGGACCGTGCTGGTGATCGAGTGGCTCACGATCGGAACCGGCGTGATCCAGCTCTTCTCCGGCTCCATCATCTCGCTGGCCAGCATCGCGATCCCGGGCATCATCGTCCTGGCGTACAGCTCCCCCGAGGGCAAGGAGTGGTTCACGCTCTGAAGGGCAGATCGTCATCACCGGTTGCTGAGCGCGATCTTGCCGATCACGTGCAACAGCCGGTCGAGGGCGTCCCTGGAGTTGGGCTCGGTCAGGTTGACCATCAGCCGGAACGCCGGCCGGGATGTACGCGGCCGACACCGCCGCCCAGGCCCTGCTCCTGGCCGTCGACCGCCTCAGGCGGTTGGGCCACGACACCGACGACATCAAGGCGCTTACCGACCTGCTCCTGGGCAGGTCTCGCGCCGTCTGACCATCCTGAAGAGCCCAGCGCCGCATCCGGCCCCGCCCGCCAACACACGCGTGCGGCCAGGGCTCCACGCCCGAGCGGCGGCTCAGCGGTGCTCGGGGTTCTCGAAGTCGAAGCGGCAGCCGGCGTCCCACTCGGAGCGCTGGTTGCCGTGGGCCGGGATGCCGCCGGCGTCCTTGAGCATCCTCGCCAGGTGGAGCTGATTCCACGTCATGAAGGTCGCGTTGCGGTTGGTGAAGTCGTTCTCCGGGCCACCCGAGCCCGGGTCCAGGTAGGACGGGCCCGGGCCGGCCTCTCCGACCCAACCCGCGTCGGCCTGCGGCGGGATGACGTAGCCGAGGTGCTGGAGGCTGTAGAGCACGTTCATCGCGCAGTGCTTCGCGCCGTCCTCGTTCCCGGTGATCAGGCAGCCGCCGACCCGGCCGTAGTAGGCGTACTGACCTTCGGAGTTGAGGATCGACGAGCAGGCGTACAGACGCTCGATGACCTTCTTCATCACGGAAGAGTTATCTCCTAGCCACACAGGTCCGGCCAGCGTGAGGATGTCGGCGGACATCACCTTCGAGTAGATCACCGGCCACTCGTCCGTCTCCCAGCCGTGTTCGGTCATGTCCGGCCAGACGCCCGTCGCGATGTCGATGTCGACCGCCCGCAGGACGTCGACCTCGACGCCCTGGCGTTCCAGGATGCCGGTGCTGACGTCGATCAGGCCCTGGGTGTGGCTGCGCTCCGGGGAGCGCTTGAGCGTGCAGTTGATCACCAGGGCGCGCAGGTCGGCGTAGGACGTCGTCGGGTCCGGCACGGGGTCCTCCCTCGGGGTGGCGGGGAGACCGGCTCGGATGTCGGACTCCCCGCACAGCTCACCAGGCCGGGTGCACGACCGCGCGCGGGGCTGGGCCGGTTGACCGAAGGCTCACACGTGCAGGCGCAGGGTGTCGCTCGGGGTGCGCCGGTAGGCGTCGCGGTAGAGGCCGGCGAAGTGGCCGGGGTGGGCGAAGCCCCAGCGCATCGCGATCTCGGTCACCGTCGTGGTGCCCGGGTCGGCGGCCAGGAGGTCGCGGTGGGCCGCGTCGAGGCGGACGCGGCGCAGGTAGGCGAGCGGGGTGGTGTCCAGGTGGCGGCGGAAGGCGTACTGCAGGGCCCTCGGGGTGACGAAGGCGGCCGCGGCGATGTCGGCGAGGGTGATCTCCCGCTCGGCGTTCGTCTCGATGTACGCGATCGCCTTGCGCAGCGTGGTGGACGTGGCGTCGGTCCGGTCGGCGGGGGCCGCGTCGGTGCGGGCGGTGTGGGGCAGGGCGGCCAGGGTCGCGGCCGCCAGGTGCTGGGCCGCGGTGGCGACGAGCAGGTCGTTGGCGCAGGCGGCCGGGTTGTCGAGGACGTGGTCGCGGACGTAGGCGACGGCGGCGCCCAATTGCCGGTCGGCCGCCTCGTCGACGGCACGGAGACCGGTGAGGCGCACCGGGCCGCGCCCGTTGGCACCGGTGGGGGCGAAGGCGTCCAGCAGGCTGCCGTCGAACATGGCGATCGTGTAGCCGGCCGCGTGGACCTCTCCCCGGTAGGGGGCGTCCGGCGGGGCGACGAGGAACGTCTCGCCGGGGCCGAACACGGTCTCGCGGCCGCCCGTCCGGTCGGCGAGCGTGCCGGTGTGCATGCTGATCAGGCACACCCGCCCGAGGCTGTCGGCGTCGTAGGTGAGGTCGTAGTCGAAGGAGATGCGGTCCACGGTGAGCCCGCTCACCGCCCGGCGGCTGATGCTCGCCCTGGCGTCCTCCACCGACTTGGCGATGCGCATCGGCGTGTAGGCCGTGGAGAGGAACTCCTGCGTGGCCTCCACGCTCGCGCTCTCGAAGGACAACGTCTCGACCATCATCACCATCCGCCCCCGTCGGTGCGGCGGCCTCGTCCCCGCACCCCGGCGCCGAGGCTACGCGTGCGGGGGTGTTACGGAAAACCGGGCCGGTCCCGGCAAGGTCTGTTTCGTTCCGGCGGCTGCGCGGGCGCGGGGTACTTCGTTCCGGGAGCTGTGAGCGGCCACCGTGGTGTACCAGCGTTGGACGTGCACCCGTCCCGGGGTGCACGTTGCTCCGTGGAGAGGGCCCGCTTTGACCGCGCACGCAGCCCCGCCGGATCGTCCCCCGCGTTCCGGCACCGGGCTCTGGGCGCAGGTCGCGGAGCTCGCCGAGGAGGCCGAACGGCAGTCCCGGGACGGGGTGTCGGAGTTGGCTCCGGTGGACGCGGCACTGGCCCGGAGGATCGCCGAGGACCTCGCGGAGGCGGTGGGCCCGGGTACCGGCCAGGAGCAGCTGACGGTGGTCGAACGTCTGGAGCGCCTGCGCGAGGCCCTCGCCGTCCTCGCCCTCGGCATCGCGCGCTCGCACGGCCACCTGGCCTGGTTCCTGGCCCGGGTCGCCATGGTCCTCTCACCCGTCCTGCAGTGGAGCTCACCGGGCGCGGAACAGCCGCGGGCCTTCGGCGCCCTCGTGCTGCCGACGCCCGACGACCTCACCGACGCCGAGGACGCCGTGCGCCGCCTGCGCTCCGCGCTCACTCACACCGACGCCGGGACCGGCTCCTCCGCCGCCGGTCCCGGGTCCGGGCAGGCGGCGAGCGCGGACGGGCGACCGGCTACCGTCCCGGAGTCCGCTGCCTGAACCGGTCCGCCGAGCGGCTCGGCCATCGTGCGCACCACCGTGGGCGCAGCCTCGTCCGGAACCCGCTTGGGCTGCGCGGGATCGGGCAGACGCGTGACGATCGCCGAGCCGAGGACGAGGAGGTCCGTCATGGCCGATCCGGCGCACGCGAAACCTTCGGGGCGACCGACAGCGGCGGAACCCGGAGTGATCACCACCGACGTCCCCGCCCGGCTCGAACGGCTGCCCTGGCCGCGGTGGAACCGGCGGATCGTGATCGGTCCGGAGCGGGCGGAACGGCGCAGCCCGGGGTCCCTGGCCGCGCTGATCAGTGCCGTTCGGACGGAGGTTTGAGGAATGAGCGGCTTCGACGCCTTCACGGACAAGCTGGACTATCCGGTGTACGTCGTCACCGTGGCCGGTCCGGAGCCGGCCGGCTGTCTGGTCGGGTTCGCCGGGCAGTGCTCGATCGCGCCGGTGCGCTTCATGGTGTGGCTGTCCAAGGCGAACCACACGCACGACGTCGCCCTCGGCGCGGGGGTGCTCGGCGTCCACCTGCTGCCGGCCGGCCAGGGGCTGGCCGAGCTGTTCGGCGGCCGGACGGGCGACGACACCGACAAGTTCGCCGACACGGCGTGGCACCGCGGCCCGTACGGCGTGCCGCTGCTCGACGACGCACCGGCCTGGTTCGTGGGCGGTGTGCTCGCCCGGATCGAAGGGGGCGACCACACCGGCTTCCTCCTGGACCCCCTCCACGTCCACGCGCCCTCGCCCGAAGCACCGGTGCTCTCGTTCCGCGACGTGGCCGGCATCGAGCCCGGACATCCGGCGTGAGGCGGCGTGCGGGCCCGGCGGAGTGCCCGGAGCCGGTGCCCGGGCGCGGTCCGCGCGAAACCGGTTGGGCCCGCCTGGTTCGGTTCCGGGCGTTCGGGGCAGCCGCCCGGTGTCCGGGGGGCCGACGATTCGGGAAGGCGAGGGGACGAGACATGACCACGCACGACGCCAACGGGACCCAGCCGGACGAACCGACGCAGGAGCGGTCCGCCGAGGAACGTTCGATCACGGCGCCCACCCCGGCCGACGTCCGGCGCAAGGCCGACGGGAAGGTCGGCGCCCGGGCCCGCTCCGCCGAGGAGCGGTCCATCACGGCGCCCACCCCGGCGGACGTCCGACGGAAGGCCGGCACGGACGACGAGGAGGACCCGGAGCCGCCCGCGGCGGACACCGTGGCGCCCTGAGGAGTCCTGCTCCGCGGCGGGCCCGCTGCACGCGCCCGTGTCGCGCCCGCCCGGCGCCCGTCGCCGGGCGGGCGCGGTGCACCCGTCGGCCTTGGGCATCGATTCCCCGGTGCCCCTCGATTTCCCCCCGTTCGGAGAATGGAGAATCCCCGCATGACCGCAGCCACCTGCTGGTCCACCACCGTCACGCTGCCCGAGGGCCCGTTCCCCCACGTCTCCCTGGAGGCGCGGCTGCGGTTCGACGCATCGCTGCCGTACGCGGTGTGCCTGGCCTTCCCACCGGTCGGCTACGGGGACGAGGTCCAGTGGTTCTTCGCCCGCGACCTGCTGAACGAGGGCCGCCACGCGCCCACAGGCCACGGGGACGTGACGGTCGCCCCCGGACCGGAGGGACGGGTCCTGGTGACCTTGAGCGCGCAGGACGGGCGGGCGGTGATCAGCATCCCCTCGGACACGGTGACCGCGTTCCTCCTGGACTCCTTCAACCTTGTACCGGCGGGGAGCGAAACCGGCCACCTCGACATCGACGCCGTCCTCGACCGGTTGCTCCGCTGACCCTCGCCCCACGGATGCATGGGCCCGGCCCGGCGGGGTAGACGGCCGCGCACGGCGGTCCCGGTCCCACCCCTCCCCCCGCGGCCGGGGCCGTCGCCGTGCCCGCGCCGGTCGTCGCCGCACTGCTGATCGGCCGCACTGCTGATCGGCGCGTTCGCCTGGGGCCGCCACCGCGTGGTGCGGCGGGGGCCGCGACGCCCCTCCGGGGGAGCCGCCGCGGGCTGCCGCCGACGCACCCCCGACGGCAGCCGAGGGCCCCGCTCCGGGCGGAGCGGCGCGGGGCCCTCGCCCGCGAGTGGCACGCGGGCCTGGTGCTGACGCACGTCGAAGGAGCGGCACGGTCAGTAGTAGTGGCGACGTCCACCGACGGCGTGTCCGAGAGCCCCTGCGACCAGCAGGATGAGGCCGATGACGAGCAGGATGCCGCCGATGGTCCACAGGATCGGGATCCCGAAGACGAAGCCGATGATGAGCAGGATGACGCCGAGGACGATCACGAGGTCCTCCCTCAGATGACAGGACGGGTTGTCGGGAGGGCTGCCGCGGCGCACTCGACGCCCGCGACCACCCCCGGGTGGTGGAGCCGTCGCTTCTCCGCCGTGCCCATGAGCCGCGCATACCGCATTCCCGGCCGTGCAAACACGCGTGCGGCCTCCGGCGTCGCCGGAGGCCGCACGGGAAACTCACGCCGTCATGCCGCCGACGGGACCGGATCGCTGGTGAACAGGGCCCGGCGCTCCTCCTCGGTCAGCCCGCCCCAGACGCCGACCGGCTCGCGCTCGGCGAGCGCGTGGCGCCGGCACTCCACCCGGACGCCGCACCCGGCGCAGACGGCCTTCGCCGCCTCCTCGCGCTCCTTCGCTGCGGCACCCTCCTCCTCGGGGGCGGGCCGGAAGAGCATGCCGCTGTCGGCGGTGCGGCAGGCTCCCTCCGGCTCACGGCTCCAGGTGTGCTCGCGCGTCCCGGGAGTCTCGGCTGCTTCGGGCAGGCGGTCGGTGTCGGCCACGGGGGCTCCGTCCGGTCGAGGTGGTCTGTCCCACTCGTCTAACCCCGTTCCGCGTGTTCATGCCGGCCGACGTGCGGCCACTGCGCCCGCCTCCCTGCTCTCCTCCTCGGCCTCCTCCTCAGCGGCGGTGCCGGCCGGCGCTCCGCCGGGCGGCCGGGGCGAACCGGCCGGCTCCGGGCACCGGCAGGGAGAGCCGGGCCACCTCACGGCCCAGGTTCACGCCGATGGCGAGGGCCATCGCCATGGCCGCGGCGTGGCCGATGCCGCGCACTCCAGCCTCGGGTTCGCCCCGGACGAAGGCGATCAGTCCGAAGTACAGGACCGACCCGGGCAGCAACGGCCCCAGGGCGGCGGTGACGAACGGCAGCGCGGAGGTCCCCCGGTACCTGGCCATGAGCCGGCCGGACAGGCCCACCAGCACCGCGGCGAGGCCGGTGGCCATGACGGGCTCCCCGCCGGCGTGCACCAGCACGCCGTAGGTCGCCCAGCCCGCGCCGCTGTTCAGCACGACGCCCGGCAGCGCGCCCGGCTCGGTGTTGAGCAGCACCGCGAACGACAGCGCGAGCAGGAGCGCCGCGGCCAGCTGGAGCGGCGGGTTCGACGAGGACGGCACGCTCTGGGCCGCCAGGTCGGCACCGTTGTTGACGCCGACGTACAGGACGCTCATCACCCCGACGACCACGCCCGCCACCAGGTACAGCGCTTCCAGCAGCCGTGCGGCGGCGGTGAGGTAGAAGCCCGCGAGGCCGTCCTGCACCGCCGCGACCATGGGCCAGCCGGGCAGGAACGCGTACAGCCCTCCGGTGACCACCACCGAGCCGCGCAGGTGCAGCTGGTTGAAGGACAGCAGGATGCCGACGGCCGCCGCCGGTGTCGCGGCCGAGGCGACCCGGTAGAACTCCGGCAGGTCGTGGCGCCCGACCAGGGCCGCGAGCCGGTCGCCCGTCACGGCCGCGACGACGGCGCTGACGAACACCAGCCAGGCCCTGGCGTCGGCCCGGCCGCCGACCAGCAGTGTCGCGGTGCCGGCCAGCAGGCCCGAGGACAGGACGAGGAGCCAGGCGGGGTAGCGGCGGCAGTCCCGGTGCACGGCCCGCAGCCGGCGGTGGGCGGCGTCGACGCCGAGTCCGCCGGCGGTGATGTCGGTGACCAGCCGGAAGAGCGCCGCGAGCCGGGCGCAGTCCCCGGTGGGGTGGCGCACCGACCGCTCGGCCGTCACCGGCGGCTCGCCGGGGCCCGGCTGGTGCGAGATCGCGACCCGGGTGAAGGTGACCTGGGGGTCGCAGGGGCGGACCCGGTACGTCCAGGCGACGGCGAACATGGCCGCCTCGACGTCCTCCGCGGCCTCGCCGCAGGCCAGCATCAGCTCCCCCACCAGCAGCGCGAGGTCCAGGGCGGCCGCCACCACGGCGGGCTCCGGCCCGTCCGCGCGGACGCCGTCGCGGTCGCCGCCGCAGTCGCCGACCAGCGGACGGGCCGTGGTCGGGGTGCGCAGCAGTGGCAGCATCCGGTCGGGCCAGGGCACCACGCCGCAGGGGTCCGTGCCGCCGTTCTCCGCCCCGGCGGGGCCGGTGTCCGGCCCGAGCGCCGCCGGTGTTGCGGCGGGATCCGCCTCCGGGACGCCGCCGTACCGGCCCTGGGCCGGTACGCGCCCCTTCCCCGTTCCTGCGCTGTGTTCCCGGTCTTCCCGGCCGGCCGGGCCTTCCGCCCCGGCCGGCGTACCGGACTGCTCGTGTTCCGGCATGGTCGCTCCCTGCACCACCCCCACGTGACTACGATCCGCCATCGTCTGATTACCCGGAGCGATCACTTCGTGAACGCCACACCCGGAGTGCGGGCCGACCGTTCGCGCCCGGCATTCGTGCAACCGCCCGTTCCGTCCGGACCCCATCCCGCCCCACTCGGCGGGATCGCGGACATACCTCCGCGATTCCGGGGCACAAGGGCCGGCACACCGCCTACTGACGAGGAGGTCGAACCATGGTCCCGCTCCTGCTGGTCCTTCTGCTCGCCCTGATCCTGTTCGGCGCCGGATTCGCGCTGAAGGTGCTCTGGTGGGCAGCCGTCTTCGTGCTGATCGTGTGGCTGCTCGGATTCATCGCGCGGGGCACGTCGGCGGCCGGCGGCCGGAGCCGCTGGTACCGGTGGTAGCGACTCTGACGACCAGTCGGCCGCACCGGCCGCTCAGCGCTGCGGGGCCGCCCTGATCGGGCGGCCCCGCAGCGTGTTCGCGTGCGCGCCGTGTTCGTGTGCGCGTCGAAGGGGGTTGCCAGGGCATGCCGGCGGAAGGCCGGACTACCCGGCCGGGAGCCGCGCGGCGTCGAACTCGGCCCAGATCGTCTTGCCGAGGGTGTGCGGTAGGGCGCCCCAGCGGTCGGCGACGCGCCGCACGATGAACAGACCGTGGCCACCGGGCTGCGCGGGGTGGTGGGGTTCGCGCGGGGCGGGCAGGTCGGTGCCGCGGTCGCTGACTTCGATCCGCAGCCGGGCCGGGGTCAGGTCGAGGACGAGCTCCAGCGGGCCTCCGCCGTGCAGCACGGCGTTGCCGACGAGTTCGGCGACCACCAGGACGACGTCCTCGACGGCCGAAGCACCGGTCCCCGGCCCACGGGAGAGCGCGCACCACTCGCCGAGCGCCTGAACCGTGTGGGCCCTGGCCGGGGCGACGGGCTTGGGGAGCCCGGCGAGGTGCAACCGCCTCCGCTGCCCGCCGGCGGGCAGGACCGGCCCCGCCCGGAGCGGGCCACCCTCCAGCGCTCCCCGGCTCATCGACATGTGCGGGCACCCTTCGGATCGACGACGCTTTCGCGGCTCGGTTTCCCGGCGGCTGCCGGATCATGCGTTCCCGACCCGTCCGGCCCCCAGGAGGAGGCGTCCCCGACGCCGCGTCACTCAGGTGGCCAGAGCAGCCTCGACCGAGTCGTGGACGGAGAACACGGTGCGCGCGCCGGTGAGTTCGAGCACGCGCATGACGGTCGGCGCGACCGCTGCCAGCCGCAGGTCCAGCCCTTCCCGCTCGGCCGCGAGGCGGGTCCTGAGCAGGAGGTTCAGCCCGGAGGAGTCACAGAACGCGATGTCGCGCAAATCGACGACCACGGCGGTCGGCCGCCGCGCGACGAGTTCGGCGAGGGCCCCGGAGGCCGGGGCCAGCGTCTCGACGTCGAGGTCTCCGGCGAGCGCGCACACCACCGCGCCGGTCTCCGTGACCCGACTGCGCACCTCCAGGCCGGGCCTGGGCGCGGCGGCCACCTGGCCGGTGACCGCCCGGTCGTTGTCGGACGGCGTCATCGTCGTTCCCCTCCTTGTCCGTGGCCTCCGACCATGCGAAGGCGGGGCCCCGCGGCCGGACGACGGGTCGAACCGCCGGCTCCCCGAATCGATTTCAGCCGCCGCCGAGTCCGCCGCGAAGCTGCCGCGGCGTGCGGCTCGGCGGCCCGGGGACACGCAACGGGCACAGCCCGCGGCGGGCGCCGGTCCGGGACAGCGTCAGGTCCTCACGGAAACGCACCGGGGTGGGCGTGGGCATCCGAGTCCTCTCGCGTGACGGCACGACTGCGGCCCAGGTACCCCGGATCGGGCGGTCAATGCGGCCGTCCGGCGTGAAGATTCCGTGCAGACCACGCCCGTGCAGGATGCGGCGCGAAACCGCTCCCGCCCAGGTGACAGCCGTTTCCCGGTCGTGCCGGCACTGAGGTAGCCTCCGTGGCGGTACCCACCGCCCCCTGGAGCAGCGACCGGCGCCGCCCGGCCCGCCCCGGTGGTGCGCACGACCGGAGGCGGGCCCCGGCCCGGCGTTCTACGGAGGCGACGTTCGATGGCTGGCCCCACCACGTCCAACGGCTCGCGAAACGGGCCGGATGCCGCACTGGTGAACGAGCCCGAGCTCCGGCAACTGCTCGCGGGCCTCACCGCCGTCCGGGACGGCGACTTCAGCACCAAGCTGCCCGGTGACGCGCACGGGCTACTGGGCGAGATCGCCTCGGTGTTCAACGGGATGGTCGACCAGCTGTCGCACTTCACCTCCGAGGTCACCCGGGTGGCGCGGGAGGTCGGCACCGACGGCCGGCTCGGCGGCCAGGCGCAGGTGCCGGGGGTGTCGGGCACCTGGGCGGACCTGACCGACTCCGTCAACGCGATGGCCGGCAACCTCACCTGGCAGGTGCGAGGCATCGCGCAGGTGACCACGGCGGTGGCCCGCGGGGACCTCACCCAGAAGATCGAGGTCGACGCCCGGGGCGAGATCCTGGAGCTGAAGAACACCGTCAACACGATGGTCGACCAACTGTCCTCCTTCGCGGGGGAGGTGACGCGCGTGGCCCGCGAAGTCGGCACCGACGGCCGGCTCGGCGGCCAGGCCCGTGTCGAGGGCGTCTCGGGCACCTGGCGCGACCTCACCGACTCGGTGAACTCGATGGCGGGCAACCTCACCGGCCAGGTCCGCGCGATCGCGCAGGTGGCGACGGCGGTCGCCGAGGGCGACCTGTCGCAGAAGATCACCGTCACCGCCCGGGGCGAGATCCTGGAGTTGAAGGAGACCATCAACACGATGGTCGACCAGCTCTCCTCGTTCGCCGACGAGGTGACGCGCGTGGCCCGCGAAGTCGGCACCGAGGGGCGACTGGGCGGACAGGCCAAGGTCGGCGGCGTCTCCGGCACGTGGAAGCGCCTCACCGAGAACGTCAACGAGCTGGCGGGCAACCTCACCCGGCAGGTCCGCGCGATCGCCGAGGTCACCAGCGCCGTCGCGGCGGGCGACCTCACCCGCTCGATCACGGTGGACGCCTCCGGCGAGGTCGCCGACCTCAAGGACAACGTCAACTTCATGGTGGAGTCCCTGCGCCAGACCACCCGCGCCAACGAGGAGCAGGACTGGCTCAAGACCAACCTCGCCCGCTTCTCCGCCCTGATGCAGGGCCGCCGCGACCTCGGCGTGGTCGCCGAGTCCGTCATGGACGAACTCGCCCCGCTGGTCGACGCGCAGTGCGGCGCCTTCTACCTCGCCGAGGACGGCCCCGAGGGCACGACGCTCCAGCTCGTCGGCTCCTACGCGTTCCCCGACGGCGAGCGCCCCACCCGCTTCCGCCTCGGCGAGTCCTTCGTCGGACAGGCCGCGCGCAGCCGCCGGACCATCGCCGTGGACGCCCTCCCGCCCGGGTACCTGACGGTCTCCTCCGGTCTCGGCCGCAGCGAGGCGCTGTCCCTGGTGGTGCTGCCGATCGTCGTCGAGGAGCAGGTCCTCGGCGTGATCGAACTTGCCTCCGTGCAGCCGTTCACCCAGGTCCACCGGGACTTCCTGGACCAGCTCATGGAGACGATCGGCGTCAACGTCAACGCCATCATGGCCAACGCCAGGACCGACGAGCTGCTCGGCGAGTCCCAGCGGCTCACCGCCGAACTCCAGGCTCGCTCGGCGGAGTTGCAGGCCCGCCAGGAGGAACTCCAGTTCTCCAACGCCGAACTGGGCGACAAGGCCGAGCTCCTGGCCGCACAGAACCGCGACATCGAGACGAAGAACCTGGAGATCGAGCAGGCCCGCCAGGAGCTTGAGGAGCGCGCCCACCAGCTGTCCCTCGCCTCGAAGTACAAGTCGGAGTTCCTGGCCAACATGAGCCACGAGCTGCGCACCCCGCTCAACAGCCTGCTGATCCTCGCCCAGCTGCTCGCCCAGAACCCCACCCGGAACCTGACCGCCAAGCAGGTCGAGTACGCCGGCATCATCCACTCCGCCGGCTCCGACCTGCTCCAGCTCATCAACGACATCCTCGACCTGTCCAAGATCGAGGCCGGGAAGATGGACCTGAGCGTCGACGCGGTGCCGCTGCACTCGCTGCTCGACTACGTGGAGGCCACCTTCCGCCCGATGACCGGGCAGAAGAACCTCGCCTTCGCCGTGCGGACGGCGCCCGGCGTGCCCGGCGGGCTGCGCACCGACGACTACCGGCTGCGCCAGGTGCTGCGCAACCTGCTGTCCAACGCCGTCAAGTTCACCGAACACGGCCGGGTCGAGCTGCGCATCGAGCCGGCCGCCGAGGCCGAACTGCCCGACGGCGTCCGGCGCGGCGGCCCGGTGCTCGCGTTCCGCGTCACCGACACCGGCATCGGCATCGCGCCCCAGCACCTGGAGACCGTCTTCGGCGCCTTCCAGCAGGCCGACGGCACCACCAGCCGCAAGTACGGCGGCACCGGCCTCGGACTGTCCATCAGCCGCGAGATCGCCTACCTGCTCGGCGGCGCGATCACCGTCGAGAGCACCCTGGGCCGGGGCACCGTCTTCACCCTCTACCTCCCCGTCGAGCACTCCGAGTGCGCCGGTGCCGAACCCGCGGCAGCGTCCGGGACAGCGAGCGGCTTCGTGCCGGGGCCGTCCGCGGAGAAGGACCACGACGCCGCCGACCACGCCCACCCGGGGCGGCCGCGGCGCCTCCTCGTGGTGGAGGGCCGCCCCAACGGCCTGCTGACCCTGGTCGCGGAGAACGCCGTCGCCGACCTGGCCCGCTACTCCGCCGGGCACCGGCAGGTCGAGATCGTCACCGCCGTCGGGGCCCAGGAGGCGGCGAGCGCCCTCGCCACCGCACCGTGCCACTGCGTCGTCCTGGAGCTGGACCTGCCGGACGGGACGGCCTCCACCCTCCTCGCCGAGCTGGAGGGCGACCCGGCCCTGCACACCGTTCCGGTGCTGACGCACAACAACCGGGGCGTCACCGCCGAGCACGCCGACGCCGTCCGGCGGCAGGGCGACCGGCCGCTGGAGCTCATCTCGAGCCTCGACGAGCTGCGCGAGCGCATCGCCCTGCACATGAGCGCCGACCGCCCCGGCGGCGCCCTGCCGTCGAAGCGCGGTCAGGAGCGGGTGGCCCCCTGGAGTCCCGGCGGCCAGGCCGCGCTCTCCGGCCGGACCGCGCTCGTCGTCGACGACGACGACCGCAACCTGTACGCGATCACCAGCATCCTGGAACTGCACGGCATGCGGGTGCTCCAGGCCGAGAACGGCCGCGCCGCGTTGGAGTCCCTCACGGCCCACCCCGGGATCGACGTCATCCTGATGGACGTGATGATGCCCGAGATGGACGGGTACACGGCCACTGCGGCGATCCGCGCGATGCCCGAGCACGAGGGCCTGCCGATCATCGCCGTGACCGCCAAGGCCATGATCGGCGACCGCGAGAAGAGCCTGGCGGCGGGCGCGAGCGACTACATCACCAAGCCGGTCGACGCGGACGAGGTGATCAGCCGCATCACCCACCACCTGACGCAGTAGACGCCCACCGGAGCAGCGGTCCAGACCCCAGGAGCCACCACGTGCAGCAGCCCCACGAACCCCTCACCGCCGGCCGCGCCCCGGCGGCCGAGCCGGGGGCCGGCGCCCAGATCGGGGCGCAGCGCGGCGCGTCCGGCGGCGACAGCGGCGCGGGCACCCCGCCGGAGCAGGAGCCCCACCGCACGGTGACGGCGGTGGGACTGCTCGCGAGCACGGTGGAGCGGCTGCGCGAGGAGCTGGACCGGGCACAGGCCGGTTCGGCGGGGCGGGCCGTGGTCGAGATGGCCGTCGGCGTGCTGGTGGAGCGTCTGCGCTGTGCCCCCACCGAGGCGGCCCGGCAGCTGGAGGGCCTCGCCGAGCAGGCGGGGGTGACGACGCTGGCGCTGGCCGCCGACCTGGTCAACCAGGCCGCGGCGGACCGGATCTCGGCACTGGCCAGGGACTTCGTCGCCGGGGCTGCGGCGCCGAGCGCGGATCCGGTGGCGCTGCGGAGCACGGAGGCGGACACGATCGCGGGCGGCGACGCGGCGACGGCGGCGCGCTCGATGCTGGAGCACGCCCTGCGTCCGCTCGGTGTGGCCGCCGTGGCCGTGTGGGCGGCCCACCCGGACCTGTCGCTGTCCCTCGCGGGCAGCGCCGGTTTCCCGCAGGAGGAGGCCCGGCGCTGGCGCCACGTCCCGCCGGGCGTGCCGACGCCGGCCCGCCGGGCGCTGGACGAGCGCTCGGCCGTCGGTTACCACACGCTCGCCGACGCCTCGCTCCCCTCGATCGGCCAGCACGAGATCCGCGGTGGGCGGCTGGCCGTGCCGGCCGGCCTCGGCGGCCGGCTGATCGGCGTGCTGGAGATCTGCTGGCGCGAGGCGTTGCCCCGGCAGTCCCAGCCGCTCCAGCGGCAGTTCGAGGCGCTCGCCGAGGTGGCCGCCGCCACGCTGGAGTCCTGGGACGGACAGGAGTTCCCGGCCGCCGATCCCGCCGACGCGCGGTTCGACGAGCTGCGCCAGCTGACGGACGGCCTCCTCGACCCCTGCCTCGTGCTGCGCCTCGCGCCGGACGACGAGTTGCCGCCGCGGTTCGTCGTCCGGCACGTCAACCCGGCCTTCGTCGACTTCGCCGGCCGCCCCAACGGCGCCATCGTCGGCACCCGCTTCCTGGAGGCGTACCCGCTGGCCGCCGAGCCGGGCGGCCTGGCCGAGAAGATCGAGCACGTCTTCGCCACCGGTGAACCCTTCCGCACCCAGGACATGCGTCTGGCCGCCCTCGTCGACGGAGTGCCGCTGGCCACCCGCGCCCAGGTGAGCATCAGCCGGCACGGCACCCACCTGGTGGTCGTCTGGCGGCTGGACGACGGCACCCCGCGGGTCGCCCGGCTGCTCCAGCACGCCCAGCGCCTGGGCCGGATCGGCGGCTTCGAGGAGAACCTGCGCACCCGTCAGATCGCCTGGAGCGACACCCTGTTCGAGCTGCACGGCCTGGCACCCGGCGCGCCGCCGATCGCCCTCGACCAGCTGGCGGAGCACGCCCACCCCGATGACCGGCACACCATCGGCCGGTTCCTGCGCACCCTCCTGCACCACCGGAGGCCCGCGTCCACCGCCTTCCGCCTCCAGCGCCCCGACGGCGTCACCCGGCACATCCGGGTCGTCGCCGAGCCGGTGCGCGATCCCGGCAGCGGGCTGCGCACCGTCCGCGGTGCCTACCAGGACATCTCCGCCCAGCACTGGACGGAGGTCGCCCTCGCCGCCACCCGGGACCAGCTCGCCCAGAGCGAACAGCAGGCCGCCGAGCGCAGCCGTCTCGCCCTCCAGCTCCAGCACGCCATCATGCCTCCCGCCCGCGGCCCCCTGGACCTGCACGACCTGCGCGTCGCCGTCCGCTACCGGCCCGCCGAGAAGGACCACCTGGTCGGCGGCGACTGGTACGACGCCCTCGCGCTGCCGACCGGCGACGTCCTGCTGTGCGTCGGCGACGTCGCCGGGCACGGCATCGAGGCCGCCACCGGCATGGTCGCGCTGCGCAACGCCCTGCGCGGCCTGGCCGCCACCGGGGCGGGGCCGGCCCAACTCCTGAGCTGGCTCAACAGCGTGACGCACCACCTCACCGACAACGTCACCGCCACCGCGGTCTGCGGCCTCTACGAACCCGCCATCCGCCGCCTGCGCTGGGCCCGCGCGGGCCACCCCCCGCCCGTCCTGCTGCGGGAGGGCCGGGCACGGACCCTCCCGCAGGTCGGCGGCATCCTGCTCGGCGCCCTCGACCAGGCCGACTACGAGGAGGACGAGTTCGTCCTCCGGGCCGGCGACACCCTGGTGATGTACACCGACGGCCTGATCGAGCGCCGCGACGAGTCCCTCCAGGCATCCCTGGCCAACCTCACCGCCCTCGCCGAACGCGCCCACCGCGAGTCGCTGACGAGCCCGGACGGCCTCGAAGGCCACCTGGACCACCTGCTGCAGTACAGCAGTGCCGACACGGACGACGACACCTGCCTGGTCGGCGTGGCGGTCCGTTAGGGCGCGGGGTCGGCGACGATCCCCAAAACCTTGGTCAAATCTTCGGCGGAGTGGAACCGTCTGCTTTTCCGACCGCCCATTCCCGCCCCGACCGGAGCTCGTTTCGCCAGGACAGCGACCGGGCAGCCGTCGATCGTGGACGAACGCTGACGCTGCGTCAAGGGTCACGATCGCCGGGATGCGGTGCCATGACAAGGATGTGCTAGTAATACGAATAATGACGCCCCTCGGGGAGGCGGGGAACCCGGGACCACACATCGGACATGGCGGCCTCGGGCCCTCACCGGGACGCCTGGGCGTCACGCACGAGGGGACCGCAGTCCATGATCCATCCCGTCCGGTTCTTCCTGCTGGGCACGATGCGGGCACAGTACGGGGACGAGGGGCTACCGGTCGGATCGCCGCTGCAGCAGGCGATGCTGGCCGCACTGTTGTTGCGCGACGGCCGGGCGGCCGGCGCCGGGGAACTCATCGAGGCGCTGTGGGGCGACGAGGCGCCGGCCAGCGCGTCCGCCATGTTGCGCACCTACGCCTGGCGGTGGCGCAAGGTCCTGGAGCACGACAGCGACGCCCCGGTGATCCTCACCTCGGTGGGCGACGGCTACCGCACCGTCGTGCCGACCGGGGCCGTGGACGCGCTGCACATGGAGAAGCTGGCCGCCGCCGCGATCGGCGCGGCGCGCGGCGGCGAGGAGCCCGCGCAGGTGCGGCGGCTGTTCGCGGAGGCGCTGGAGCTGTGGGGCGGCGAGCCGCTCACCGGGGTGCCCGGACCGTTCGCCGAACAGCAGCGCACCCGCCTCGGCGAGCTGCGGACCAGCCTGCTGGAGGAGCGCTGCGGCCTGGACCTGGAGCTGGGCGACACCGCCCTCGCCATCCCGGTGCTGCGCGGCCTCACCGCCGAACACCCGCTGCGCGAGCGGCCGTACGCGCTCCTGATGCGGGCGCTCTACCAGAGCGGCTGCCAGGCCGACGCGCTGGCGCTCTTCGACCGGGCCCGCCGGCTGCTCGCCGCGGAGCTGGGCGTCGACCCGGGCCCGGAGCTGCGCGAGATCCACCAGCGGATCCTGCGCAACGACCCCGCCCTCCTCGGCACGGCCGCCACGCGTCCGGCACCGGCCGTGCAGCCCGGCCCGGTGCCGGCCCAACTCCCGGCCGACACCGCCGACTTCACCGGCCGGGAGGCCGAACTGGAGGCGCTGCACAGCGCGCTCGCCGCGGCCGTGCGCGAACCGGCCGGGGACACCGCGCTGCCCATCGCGGCGGTCTCCGGGATGGGCGGGGTGGGCAAGACGGCGCTGGCCCTGCGGGTCGCGCACCGGCTGCGCGCCGACTTCCCCGACGGCCAGCTGTACGCGGACCTGCGCGGCGACCAGGACGCACCGGCCGACCCGAACGTGCTGCTGGCCAGCTTCCTGACCGCCCTCGGCATCGCACCGGGCGCCGTCCCGGAGGCGCTGGAGGACCGGGCCCGGCTCTTCCGCTCGCTGCTGGACGTCCGCCGGGTGCTGGTCGTGCTCGACAACGCCCGGGACGCCGCCCAGGTCCGCCCGCTGCTGCCCGGCTCGGCCCGCTGCGCCGTCCTGGTGACCGGCCGCGCCCGGCTGTTCGGCCTGGCCACCGCCGTCCAGGTCGACCTGGACGTGTTCAGCGTCGCCGAGGCGCGCAGGCTACTGGCCCGCACGGCCGGCGCCGAGCGGGTCGCCGCCGACCCGGCGGCCGTCGGCGAGCTGATCCGCCACTGCGGGCGGCTCCCGCTGGCGGTGCGGATCGTGGCGGCCCGGCTGGCCTCGCGCCCGGCCTGGACGGTGGCCCGGCTGGCCGACCGGCTGGCCGCCGAGCAGGACCGGATGGCCGAGCTGCGTCTGGGCGACCTGGCCGTGGCGGGCGCCTTCGAGTGGGGCTACCGCCAGTTGACGGCGGAGCAGGCCGACGCGTTCCGGGTGGTCGCCACGGTGTGCCGGCCGGACATCGGCGTGCAGGCCGCGGCGGCCGTCCTCGGGACCGGGCCGCGCCGTGCCGAGGACCTGCTGGAGTCGCTGGTCGACGCCGGCATGCTCACCGCCCCGCGGCCCGGCCGCTACCGCTACCACGACCTGCTGCGCGTCTACGCCCTCCAGATCACCGGCCCCGACGGCGCCGAGGAGCAGGCCACGGCCCGGCGCCACCACCTGCACTTCCTGCTGGCGAACGCCACGGCCGCCTTCCAGCAGCTGGTGCCCGGCGATCCGATCGGCACCGCGCTCACCCCCGCGCTCACCCCGGGCCCCGCCTTCGAGGACGCCCAGGCGGCGGCCGACTGGGTGGCCGAGGAGTTCGAGGCGGCCATCACCACCGTCCTCGCGACGGCCGACCGGGCGGCACCGGTCGAGGACGTCCGGGCCGCCGCTGACCTGCTCGTCGCGCTCAGCCCGTTCGACGCCGACCCGCGCTACGAGCGCCTCACCGGCGCGGCGGCGGCCGTCGCGCAGGCGGCCGACGCACTCGGCGACCAGCGCTCGCTGGGCCGCGCCGAGTTCATCCGCGGCAACCTCGCCGTCCAGGCGGCCCGGCTGGACGAGGCCGCCGAGCACAGCCGCCGCGCGGCCGACGCCTGCCGGGCCGGCGGCGACGTCGTGGTGCTGCAGCAGGCGCTGAACGACCTCGGCGTGCTCGCCCAGTTCCAGCACCGCTACCAGGAGGCGGTACGCCTCTACGACGAGGCGAACTCACTCGCCCGCGCGCTCGGCCACCGCGCCGGGCAGACCGCGACCGCGCTCAACTCCGCGCTCGCCCAGGTGCGCGACGGCCGGCCCGCCGAGGCCGCCGCCGCCTGCCGCCGGCTGCTGCCGGGCCTGACCGACGCGGAGGAGTGGACGGGCCTGTCCTACGCCCTCTACGTGCTCGGCCTGGCCTCGCACGAGCTCGGCGAGCACCAGCAGGCCGTCACCGCGCTGGAGGAGTGCCTGCGCATCTGCCGGGCCGCCGGGATCCCGCTGCGCGAGGCACAGGCCCGCTACCGCCTGGCCGACACGCTGCGCCTGCTGGACCGTCACGAGGAAGCCCTCGACCAGGCGCTGCGGGCGCTGGCCGACTGCCGGGAGCTCGCCGCCGAGCGGGACCGCGGCCACGCCCTGGTGATCGTCGCGAGGACGCTCGACGGCCTCGGCCGCACCGAGGAGGCCCTCGACCGGCTGCGCGAGGCGGAGGAGCTGTTCGACGGGCTCGGACTGCCCGACGCCGAGGACGTGCGGCAGGTGCTGGCCCGGCTGGACGGCTCGGCCGACGCACCCGACTCACCCGCGAAGACCGGTTACGTCGTGGGCGTCGCGTAGCCCGCCGGAGCCGGAACGGCGACCCCGGCGGGCAGTGACCCGCCGGGGTCAGGACCCGGTGTTGTTCCAGACCTTCATGTCGCCGGCCCTCCTCGCTGCTCCCGAGCGCACCTTCGTGCGCACGGGTTCCCCTCGCAGTGGCCGCGTGCACGGCACCGCTTGCGGCCACAGCCTCCCAGCCCCCGATATCCGCCCGATATCCGGCGCTATTCGCCGCACCGCGGCCCTCTGCCGAGGCGGCTCCGGGCCGCGTAGACCGCGCGCGTATCCCACGGTGATCGACCGGGGGCAAGCTCGTTCCTCCGCGGAGAAGAGGAAACGGAGTACGGGATTTGAGCACGGTCCTCGTCAAGCGCCCGCCCCGCGCCGACGGCCCCCCGCTCCCCGAGGGGCAGATCGAACTGGCCGAGCCCCCGGTGCTGGGCGAGCCCGCCACCCCCGACCTCGGCTCCGCACTGATGTACCTGCCGATGGGCCTGGGCGCCGGCGCGATGGTGCTGATGTTCTCCATGCGCGGCGGCGGTGCGTCGACGTACATGATGTCCGGGATGATGGGCGTCGCGATGGTCAGCATGACGCTGACCCAGATCGGCCGCCCGGGCGCCGAGCGCCGGCGCCGGATGCGCGCCGAACGCCGCGACTACCTCCGCTACCTGGCGCAGAAGCGCGTCCAGGCCCGGCAGGCCGCCGCCGAGCAGCGCGCCGCCCTGCTCTGGGACCACCCGGACCCGTCGCAGCTGTGGGCGCTGGCCCGGGGCACCCGGCTGTGGGAGCGGCGCCCCGGGCACGAGGACTTCGCGCGGGTGCGGATCGGGCTGGGCGCGCGCCGCGCCGCCCTGGAGTTCCTGCCGCCGCGCACCAAGCCGGTCGAGGACCTGGAACCGCTGTGCGCGGTGTCGCTGCGCCGCTTCACGCACGCCCACCAGAGCGTCCCCGGTCTGCCCGTCCCGGTGGGTCTGCGCCGTTTCAGCAGCGTCGAGTTCGCCGGCAGGGCCGAGGACGCGCTGGGCCTCGCGCGGGCGATCGTCGGTCAGCTGGCGGTGCTGCACTCCCCCGACGAGCTGCGGGTGGTGTTCCTCGGCGACGAGGGCGCCCGCGCCCAGTGGGACTGGCTGAAGTGGCTGCCGCACAACGCCCACCCCGGCGAGGAGGACGCCGCCGGTCCGGCGCGCCTGGCCGCCGAGGACCCCGAGACCCTGCTGGACCTGCTCGGCCAGGAGGTCCGCGACCGCCCCGAGCACGACCCGGCGGCCTCGCCCAGCATCGCGGAGCCGTTCGTCGTGGTCGTCGCCCAGGGCGTGCGGATCCCCGCCAACTCCCGCCTGTCCGGCGGCGGCCTGCGCAACGTCGTGCTGCTCGACGTCACCGGCACCATGCCCGGCGGCCCCAAGGTGCTGCGGCTGACCGTGCACGACGGCAAGGTCGAGTTCGCCTCCGGCGAGGACACCGACTCGGCCGACGCCGACGCGCTCAGCGCCACCGCCGCCGAGGCACTGGCCCGCTCGCTGGCGCCGATGCGCACGAGCGGCAGCGTGGACCTGGCCGACCGGCCGCTCGAATCGGACCTCGACCTCGTCACCCTGCTCGGCCTGCGGGACCCGCACACCTTCGACGTCGCCGCCAAGTGGCGCCCCCGGCAGGTGCAGTCCGCCCGCCTGACCGTGCCGCTCGGCGTCACCGACGACGGCGAGGTCGTGGAGCTGGACCTCAAGGAGTCCGCGCAGGGCGGCATGGGCCCGCACGGCCTGCTGATCGGCGCGACCGGCTCCGGCAAGAGCGAGCTGCTGCGCACCCTCGTGATGGGCCTGGCCGCCACCCACTCCTCCGAGGTGCTCAACCTCGTCCTGGTCGACTTCAAGGGCGGCGCGACCTTCCTGCACATGGACCGCCTGCCGCACACCTCCGCGGTCATCACCAACCTGGCCGACGAGATCCACCTCGTCGACCGCATGCGCGACTCCATCAACGGCGAGATGATCCGCCGCCAGGAGCTGCTGCGCGAGGCCGGGTACTCCTCGCTCTTCGACTACGAGAAGGCGCGGGCCGCCGGCGCCGGTCTCGCCCCGCTGCCCTCGCTGCTGATCGTGGTCGACGAGTTCTCCGAACTGCTCGCCAGCAAGCCCGAGTTCGTGGACCTCTTCGTCTCCATCGGCCGGCTCGGGCGCAGCCTCGGCGTGCACCTGCTGCTCGCCTCGCAGCGCCTCGACGAGAGCCGCATCCACAAGGTGGAGGGCCACCTCTCCTACCGGATCGCCCTGCGGACCTTCTCCGCGATGGAGTCGCGCAGCGTGATCGGCGTCTCCAGCGCCTACGAGCTGCCGTCCTCGCCGGGCAACGGCTACCTGAAGATCGACACCACCAACCTGGTGCGGTTCAAGGCCGCCTACGTCTCCGGCCCGGCGCCCGAGCCGCTCGCCGCCGACGAGCAGCCCGCCCAGGAGGCCGGCGCGTCCGGCGTGCTGACCGACTTCGGCCTGGAGCGGCAGGGCGCGTTGCGTTCCGAGAACGCCGACGACTCGCTGGCCGCGCTCGCCCCGTCCGGGCGCCCCGAGCCGGCCGCCGCCGCGCCCGACGAACAGGCGAACGCCGAGAGCCTCCTGGAGGTGCTGGTCGGCCGACTGGAGGAGACCGGGCCGCCGGCCCGGCAGGTCTGGCTGCCGCCGCTGGCCGCCTCCCCCAGCCTGGACGAGCTGCTGCCCGGCATCGTGCCGGACCCGGTCCGCGGCATGAGCGCCGCCGGCCACCCGTCGCTCGGCACGCTGCGCGTCCCGCTCGGCGTCGTCGACCGCCCCTACGAGCAGCTGCGCGAGCTGCTGGTCGCCGACCTGTCCGGGGCCGACGGCCACGTCGGGCTCGCCGGCGCCCCGCAGACCGGCAAGTCGACCATGCTGCGCACCCTCATCCTGTCGCTGGCACTCACCCACACCCCGGGCGAGATCCAGTTCTACTGCCTCGACTTCGGCGGCGGCGGCCTCGTCTCCACCGCCGGCCTGCCGCACGTCGGCTCGGTCGCCACCCGCCTGGAGCGCGACCGGGTGCTGCGCACGGTGGAGGAGCTGACACAGCTGCTGGAGCGCCGCGAACGCGAGTTCACCTCGCGCGGCCTGGAGTCGATGGCCGCCTACCGCGCGCTGCGGGCGGCCGGCGAGATCGACGACCCGTACGGCGACGTCTTCCTCGTGGTGGACGGCTGGTCGACGCTGCGCCAGGACTTCGAGGACCTGGAGGCCAGGGTCATCGACCTGGCCGCCCGCGGGCTGTCCTTCGGCCTGCACCTGCTGGCCTCCGCGGTGCGCTGGTCCGAGCTGCGGCCGCGTCTGCGCGACCTGCTCGGCACCAAGTTCGAACTGCGCCTCGGCGACGCGCTGGAGTCCGAGGTCGGCTCGCGGATCGCAGGCGCCGTCCCGCACCAGCCCGGCCGCGGCCTGACCGCCGGCGGGCACCACTTCCTGTCCGCGCTGCCGCGCCTGGACAGCTCCGGCGGGACCGCCGACCTCACCCCGGCCACCAAGGCGGCCGTCGCCGAGATCGACGCCTTCTGGACCGGCTCCCCCGCCCCCGGCGTACGCCTGCTGCCCACCCGGCTGCCGGCCGACCAACTGCCGCCCTCCGAGGGCGACCTGCGGCTCTGCCTCGGCTGGGACGAGCAGCGCCTGGAGCCCACCTGGCACGACTTCTCGACCAGCCCGCACCTCATGGTGTTCGGCGACGGCGAGACCGGCAAGACCAACGCGCTGCGCCTGGCGGTCCGCGCGATCACCTCGCGCTTCAGCACCGACGAGGCCCGGATCGTCGTCGCCGACCCCGAGCGCGGCCTGCTCTCCTCCGTCCCCGAGGAGTACCGGGCGGGCTACGTCGTCGACCGCGACTCGCTCGCCCAGCTCGCCGCGAACGCCGCCCACTCGGTGGGCAAGCGGGTGCCGGGACCGGACATCACCCCGGAGCAACTGGCGCAGCGCGACTGGTGGGAGGGCCCGCGGCTGTTCGTCGTCGTCGACGACTACGACCTCCTCGCGGGGGCGCCCGGCGCACCCACCCCGCTGGCGCCGCTCGTCCCACTGCTCGCGCAGGGGCAGCACATCGGGATGCACGTGGTCATCGCCCGCAGCACCTCGGGGGCGATGCGGTCGATGACCGACCCCGTCCTGCGGCGGATGTGGGAGCTCGGCAACCCGGCGCTGCTCTTCTCCTACCCCAAGGAGGAGGGCAAGTTCCTCGGCGAGGCCAAGCCGCGCACGCTGCCCGCCGGGCGCGCCCAGCTCGTCACCCGCCGGGCGGTGCGCCTCGTCCAGACCGGGCTGGTGACGCCCGCGTGACCACCGTCCTCCCGCCCGGCACCCCGTCCGCCGTCCCGTCCGCCCCTTCGCCGTCCAGGAGCAGCATGTCGACCCCCGCGCCCGCCGGTGCCCCGCCGGTCACCGAGGTGTGCCGGCTGACCGTCGTCCACACCGACGGCCGCTTCGACGTGTCCGTCCCCGTCTCCACCCCCGTCTCGGCCCTGCTCCCCGTGCTCCTCGGGCGGCTGACGCTGAGCCCGCAGGAGCGCGGCACCGTGCAGGTGCTCCAGCGGCTCGGCGAGGACCCCCTCGACCCCGACGGCACCCCCGAGAGCCTCGGGCTGAAGCACGGCGACGTGCTCCACCTGCGGCCCGCCGAGGCGGCGCTGCCCGCGCTGCACTTCGACGACGTCGCCGACGGCGTGGCCCAGGTGATCGGCGGCCGGACGGACCGCTGGCAGCCGGTGGCCACCGTCCGTCTCGCGCTGGCGGCCGGGGCCCTGCTGCTGGCCGTCCTCGTCGCCGCCCTGCTGAGCGGCGGCCCCGGACCGCTCACCGCCGCCACCACCGGCGTGAGCGCCGCCGCGCTGCTGGCGGCCGCCTGCCTGGTGGGCACCCGGCCCGGCGCGCGGCGCGGCACCGTGCTGACCGCCGCCGTCGGCGCCATGGCCCTGGCCGCCCTCGCCGGGCTCACCCTCCGCGGCGGGCCGGGCCACGCGTTCCTGCTCGGCCCGGCCGGGGTCCTCACGGGCGCCCTCGCCACGGCCGTCGTCTGCGCCGTCCTGCTGATCGTCCGTCCGCTGCCGTTCCTGCTGCCGGGCACCGCGCTGCTCACCGCGGTCGCGGCGGCGGCCGGTGCGGGCCTGGTCCACGTCGCGCACTGGGACGCCGCGCAGGCCCTCGCGGTGGTCGCGGTGGCCCTGTTCGTGCTCGGGCAGCTCGGCCCCCGGCTGGCGCTGCGGCTGGCCGGGGTGCGGGTGCCCGCCCTGCCGCACGACGCCGAGGAGCTCCAGCAGGACATCACCCCCGAACCCCAGGCCCGCCTGGAGCGCGCCGCCGGGGCGGCCAACGACTACCTGGACGCGCTGGCGCTGGCCTCGGCGGTGCTGTACGCGGTGGCCTTCTGGTTCCTGGTGCGCGAGCCCGGCTGGATCAACTGGGCACTGCCGCTGGTCCTCGCCGGCGCGGTGCTGCTGCGCTCGCGCGGGCTCACCGGCGTCCTGCAGCGGGTCTCCGCCGTGCTCGCCGGCACGCTCGGCCTGGCGCTGCTCCTGCTGGCGCACGCCGCCTCGCACGGCACCGCCGCCCGGATCCTGGTGCCCGCCGTGCTGCTCGCCGCGGCCGTCCTCCTGCTGGTCCGCGCTCCCCGGCTGACGGACCGGCTGCTGCCGATCTGGGGGCACGCCGGGGACATCCTCGAGACGGCCACCGTGATCGCCCTGCTGCCGCTGGTCCTCCAGGCCCTGCACGTCTACAGCGCGCTGCGCGTGCTGGCGAGCTGAGCGGGGGCCGGGCATGCAGACACGACGCGACCACCTCCAGGCCTACCGCTTCGCCATGGCCCGCCTGGCCACCGCCCTCGTCCGGGGCGACGTCGGCCGCGGCGAGGGACCGACCGGGCGGGCCACGCTCGCCACCGTGCTCGGCGCCGGCGTCGTGGTGCTGCTCTGCGTCGGCTTCGCCGTCTACGGGCTCATCGCGCCGGTGGCGGACACCCGCTGGCGCAACCCCGGGTCGATCATCGTGGAGCAGCAGACCGGCAACCGGTACCTGCTCCTCGACGGACAGCTCCGGCCGGTGCGCAACTACGCCTCCGCCCTCCTGCTCGGCGGCAGGAGCAACGCCGTCCACACCGTCTCCGGCGCCGAGCTCGGCACCACTCCGCACGGCGCCCCCGTCGGCATCCCCGGCGCCCCCGACTCGCTGCCCGCGCCCGCGGGCCTGCTGCCCGGGCCCTGGACCTGGTGCCTGCGGCCCGACCTCGTCAACGGCCAGCTGCTCGACCTCGCCCCGGACGGCCAGACCGCCGCGTTCCCCGAGGACCGGCAGGTGCTGCTCGCCGCCCCCGACGGCTCGCACTGGCTGCTGTGGCGCGGCGTCCGCTACCCCGTGCCCTCCGACGCCGCGCTCATCGCGCTCGGCCTGGACGGCGACCGCCCGGTGCCCGCCCCGCAGAACTGGCTCGGCGCGCTGCCCACCGGCGCCCCGCTCGCCGCGGCCGTCCCGGACGCCGGGAAGCCGGCCGGCCGGGTCGCCGGGCACGAGGTCACCGTCGGCCAGCTCTTCCGCACGGCCACCGGCGGCGTCCAGCACTCCTACGTGATGACCGACGCCGGCGTCGCCCCGGCCAGCGCCACCGCGGCGGCCCTGCTGGCCGCCCGCCCCGGCGCCCCGGCCGTCCTGACCGTCGGCGCCACCGACATCGCCGCCGCCCCCGTCTCCCCCGACCAGTCGCTGCTCACCGCGCTGCCCGACGTCCTCGGCGCCCCCGGCCTGGACGCCGGGGCCCAGACCGCGTGCCTGCGCCAGCGCGCGGACGGCACCAGGCTGACCAGCCAGCTGGTCGTCGAGAGCGGCCAGGCCGCCACCGGCACCCGGACCGTGCTCGTCCCGCCGACCCGCGGCATGCTCGCCGTCGACCTGGAGCAGCTCGCCCGCCAGAACGGCAACGCCCAGACGTTCCTGGTGACCGATCAGGGCATCGCCTACCCGCTCGGCGACAGCCGCGCCGGCACGGCTCTCGGCATCACCGGCGCGCCCGCCACCGCGCTGCCGGAGGACCTCCTCAAGCTCCTCGGCCACGGCCCGACCCTCACCGCCCGGGCCGCCGCCGACACCGTGCAGGGAGGCTAGCCGTGCGCCTCGCGATGAAGCCCGCCCGCGCCGCCGGCCCCGCCCTGCGGATCCGGACCGCCGGCCACGCGCTGCTGGTCCACCCCAAGGGACCGCCGGAGCCCAGCGCGCTGGCCTTCGCCGGGGCGCTCACGCCCGACCCCGAGCACACGCTGGTCGTGGTGGACCTGCTGCCCGCCGACCTCGACGCCGCCTGGCCGTCGCTGGCCGACCTGCTCGCCCGCCGCCCCGGCAGCCTCCGCCTGGTCTTCCACCCCTCGGTCGAGGGCCCGCCGGTCGGCCAGCGGATCGCCGACCAGCTGCGGCGCACGGTCCTCACCCCCGACGGCGAGGCTCTGCCCACCGCCGGCGGCGGCCTGTTCGTCCCCGCCGACAGCGGCACCGGCTGGCTGCGCCTGCGGCCCGGCCGCGCGGCCGAACGCGACTCGCACCGCTACCCCAAGCCGCTGTGGGAGTTCGCCACCTACGACCGCATCTGGCAGACCAGCCCGCTCGGCGTCGTCGAGCCCGTGCCCGGCGGCGTGTGGGTGCGCAGCGCCCGACCCGCCGAACCCACGGCCGGACGGCACCGGCTGATCGCCGCCCTGCCCGGCCACCCGAACGCGCTCACCGTGGTCCTGGGCAACCCCGGCGGACCGGCCGTGCCGCTGGCCGACGTGACCCGCTTCTGGGGCACCGTGCTGCCCTCGGCCCGCACCGGGGTGCGGTTCGTCCACTTCGGGCCGGTCGCGCTGCCGGAGGGCAGCGGCGCGCTCGGACAGGTGCTGGCGGACGCGCTGCGCCAGCGCGTCGTGCTGTCGCCGGGGCCGGCGGCAGCCGATGCCGCCGGCAGCGCGCCGGCCCTCCAGGGCGAGGTGGTCTACTCGCCGGCGCCCGGGTACCTGGCGGAGCCGCCGGCGTGGAACGCGGATGCGGACGCCCCCGCGGTGCGGGTGGTGGAGCCGCCGGTCGCGTCACCCGAAGCGTCGGCGCCCGTGTCGACGGCCGCTGCGGAGAGGGTCGTCGAGCCGGGCCCGGTGCCGGTGAGTGCACCCGCGCCCGCCGCCGGGACGGTCATCGAGCCGGATCCGGTGCCGGTGAGCGGCCCGGAGCCTGTGGCGGAGCCCGTCTCCGCGCCGCTGCCGCTGCCGACGTCGCTGGTGACGTCCTCTCCGGGCCCGGTCGCCGACTGGCCTGCTCCGGCCTTCGAACCGAAGGTCCCCGGCCTGGAGACGGAGTCGGAGGCCGTCCCCGTCCCCGTCCCCGTCCCCGTCCCCGTCCCCGTCCCCGTGCCCCTGCCCGCCCCGACGGGTCCCCCGGTCCTCACGTCCCTGCTGGAGTCGGCTCCGCCGGCCCCCGGCTCTCCGCCGGCCCCCGTCTCCCCGCCGGAGCCCGCGGCGCCGGTCGCGCCGCTCCCGCCCGTCGCACCGCAGCTGCCGTCCATCGAGCCGTCGAACGCCCCTGCCGCCCGCCCTGAGCCGTCGACGCCCGCCCCGGCGCCCGAGGCGGCGCCGCCGGTCACGCCGGCGCCTGCCGCTCCGCAACTCCCGCCCGCAGAACCGCCGGTGGCGCCCGACGCCGGCGACATCCGGCCGGCGACGCCCGCACCCACCCCTGCGCCCGTCCCGGCGATGCCCCGCATCCGCCTGGAGTCCGGCGCCCCCAGCGCGCCGCCCGTAGATCCCACGCCTGCGATCGACGCCCCGGCACCCGCGCCCGCGGCGCCCACCCCGTCGGCCGCTCCCCCGGCCGCGACCCGCGCGACCGCCGTACGCGTGCAGCCCGTCCCGTCGGCCGCCGCCCTCGCGCTGCCGCCCGAGCGCGGGCTGGAGCGCGAACGCGACTGGGTGCGCCGCAAGTTCAGCGCCCAGTACCACGCCGTCGCGGGCACGGTGGCCCGGGTGATGTCCGAGTCGCCGGGCCTGCGCAGTTCCTCGCGCGCACTGGACGGCGACGCCCTCACCGACCTCGTCGCCGTACGCCTCTACCTCTCCGGCGACAGCGCCGCCGTCGACGCCGCCGTGCGCGCCGGAACGGCCGGCCCGCACGTGCCGCTGGCCCGCTGCGTGGCGTCCGGGCTGAACCGCCTGCCCTCGTACCGGGGTGTGGCCCTCCTGCGGGCCGCGGTCACCGGCCCGGAGCTCGACTGGTACGAGGAGGGCAGGGCCGCCACCGAATGGGCGTTCTGCACCGCGCGGATCACCGTGCCCGAGACGCCCGGCGACGGCACCACCGACTTCCTGATCTGGTCGATGACCGCACGCCGGACGAGCCTGCTCGACCCCTCCGACCCCGACCGCGTGCTCTTCCCGCCCGGGACGGCCTTCAAGGTGCTGCGCGCGGGATCCGCCACGGAACCCGTGCTGCTGCGGGAGCTGCTGCCGTCCGAGGGCGACGAGGACGCCGACCCGGACGCCCCCCGGCTGCCGCTGGACGAGATCGCCCTGGAGGGCCTCACCCAGGCCGCCGAGCAACTGCCCGCCCACGGAGGCCCGGGGCACGGCGGCCCGCCGCTCGCCGCCCCGCCCGGACTGATCACCACCCCGCCCGAGCTGTCGGCCCGCGCCGCCCAGGGCACCCGTGCACCTATCGAGGGAGCAGACAAGTGACCAGGCAAGTCCTCCTGGTGGCCGCCGACCGGCCCGGTGCCCACCGCTCCATCGCCGCTGCCCTGGCCGACGCCGTGGACGGCGCACTGATCACCGTCGCACCGGGCCGCTACGACGAGGCACTGACGGTCACCAAGGCGGTGACGCTGGCCGCCGAGGGCCCGGCCGGCACCGTGCAGATCCGCTCCGCGGCCGGCAGCACGGTGGTGCTCGACGCGGAGGCCGTCCAGCTGTCCGGCCTGCACCTGAGCGGCGCGGACCGCGAGGCACCGGTCCTGGACGTGCGGCGCGGGCAGGCCGCGCTGGACGGCTGCCGGGTCGAGGGCGAGGCCTGGGCGGCGGTCCTGGCCTGGCACGAAGGCGTGCTCGGGCTGCGCGACTGCACGGTGACCAACACCCAGGGCGCCGGGATCGTCGTGACCTCCGGCGGCGGCAACGTCGTGGAGCGCTGCGAGATCACCGACGTCGGCTCGTCGGCCGTCGTGGTCGCCGAGCACGGGCGGCTGACCGTGCGCGAGTGCTCCGTCCAGGGCGCCCGGGGCAACGGGATCTGCGTCAACGGCCACGGCACCGCGCTGGTCGAGTCCTGTCGCATCGACGGCAGTGGCAAGCCCGCGATCGCCGTCGAGCAGAACGGCCGCGCGGACCTGCGCAAACTGGCCGTCACCGGCAGCGCCGCCCTGGACGCCTACCTCACCAGCGCCGTCCAGACCCTGTTGACCGACTGCACGTTCACCGGCTCGGGCGGCCAGGCCGTCCACGTCAGCGGCGGCGCGGCCCCGGTCCTGCGCAACTGCGTCATCGAGGGCGCCGCGAGCGGCGGCGTGCAGGTCGCCGCGGGCTCGCGGGCGCAGCTGGAGCACTGCCGGATCGCCGGCACGCCGGTGGGCCTGCTGGTCGAGGCTGGCGGCGAGGCGGACTGCGCCGACCTCACGGTGACGGGCGCGGGCGTCGCCGCCAGGGCCACCGGCGAGGCCAAACTGGCGCTGCGGCAGGCCGAGTTCACGATGGACGGCGGTCCGGGCGGCATCGGCCTGGACCTCGCCGACCGCGCGCAGGCGTCGCTCACCGGCCTGCGCCTGCGCGCCACCGCGGGCACCGGCCTGGCGATGGCCGGCGGCGCCCGCGCCGAGCTGACCGCCGGCCTCCTCGAGGGCTGCCGGACCGTGGTCGGCCCCGACTGCGAACTCACCGCCCGCGACAGCGGGTTCGCCGGTTCGGACGCCGACGGCATCAAGGTCTCGGGCGGCGGCGCGGTGACGGCCGTCGGCTGCCGGATCAGCGGCGCGCGCGGCCATGGCCTGAACGTCCAGGCGTCCTCCCGCGCGGAACTGGACAACTGCGCCGTCTTCGACAACTCCGGTGACGGCGTGCGCTGCAACACCGACGAGCCGGTGCGCGTGCACGACTGCGAGATCCGCGACAACGGCGGCACGGCGGTCCACCAGCTCAAGTCCGGCGGAAGGGTCTCCGTCGAGCGCCTCGACACCGGCGGCGACGAGCGGACCGCGCCCGCGGCGGGCGACGGGCACGGACCGGCGGACCCGGCGGGCGCGCCGCGCCACCTGGGCACCGGACCGCTCGCCGAACTGGAGGCCCTGGTCGGCCTGGAGAGCGTCAAGCACGAGGTCACCGGCCTGATCAACGTCAACAAGATGGCCCAGCGGCGCCAGGAGATGGGCCTGCCGATGCCGCCGATGAGCCGCCACCTCGTCTTCGCCGGACCGCCCGGCACCGGCAAGACGACCGTCGCCCGGCTGTACGGCGCCGTCCTCGCCGAGCTCGGCATCCTCAGCCAGGGCCACATCGTCGAGGTCGCCCGCGCCGACCTGGTCGCCCAGATCATCGGCGGCACCGCGATCAAGACCACCGAGGTCTTCACCAAGGCGCTCGGCGGCGTCCTCTTCATCGACGAGGCGTACACCCTGACCAACCAGTCCCGGGGCAGCGGCCCGGACTTCGGGCAGGAGGCCGTCGAGACCCTGATGAAGCTCATGGAGGACCACCGCGACGAGATCGTGGTCATCGTGGCCGGCTACTCGGCGCAGATGGACCAGTTCCTCGCCTCCAACCCGGGCATGGCCTCCCGCTTCGCCCGGACCGTCGAGTTCCCCAACTACAGCCCCGCCGAACTGGTCACGATCGTGCGCGGCCTGTGCGCCAAGCACTTCTACGAACTCGACGCCGGCGCCCTGGAGGCCCTCAACCGCTACTTCGAGGACGTGCCGAAGGGCGCCACGTTCGGCAACGGCCGCGTCGCCCGGCAGGTCTTCGAGGAGATGATCAGCCGGCAGGCGTCCCGGCTGGCCGTCCACCCGCCCACCGACGACAGCGAACTGAGCCGGCTGAGCGGCGAGGACGTCATCACCGTCCCCGGCGACCAGGCGGGCCTCCAGCCGGCCACCCAGCCGGCCACCCAGGCCGCCGAGCCCACCGCACCCGCCGTGCCGGTCCCCGTGAGCGAGGGCGCTCTCCCGCTCGACACACCCGCGCTGCGCCGCATCGACGCCCTCGTCGGCCTGGACGGCGCCCGGCGGACCCTGCGCTCCCGCCTGACACAGCTGGCCCGCCTGCGCGACGCCGGCGAACCGCTGGCCGGCCTGGGCAACATCATCCTCCAGGGCCCGCCCGGCGGCGGCCGTCGCGCGCTCGCCGGACTGTACGGGCGCGGCCTGGCCGAACTCGGCCTGCTGCCCACCGGTGTGACCCACCGGCTGGCGCTCTCCACCGTCCCGGCCCGGTGGGCCGAGCAGCCCGGGTTCCGGTTCGCCGCCGCCTGCGCCGAGGCGGAAGGCGGACTCCTCCTGCTGGACCTCGACCCCGCTTTCGCCGAGCGCGCGCCCGCCGCCCGCACCGCCGTGCTGACGTCGCTGACCCGACTGGCCGCCTCGGGGCCGGGCGTGGTCCTGGCCCTGAGCGGCAGCGCGCCGCACGTCATGGAGGTGCTGAGCGAGCACACCGACCTGATGGAGGCCTTCGCCGAGAACGTCGAACTCGCCGCGTACCGCGCGGAGGAGCTCGTGACGCTCACCGACCGCCGCCTGCGCTCGCTCGGCTTCCAACTGGGCGAGGCGGCGGGTACGGAGCTGGTCGCGCGGTACGCCGCGCAGCCGCCGCAGGGCGGCGCGTTCGCGGCGCACCGGCTGGGCGACGCGCTGGCCCGCTCGGCCCGCGCGCGCACCGTCACCGTCGAGGACCTGCCGCCCGTACCCCCGGCACCGGTTCCGCCTGCCGCACCGGCCCCGCCGCCGCAGGCCGTCCCGGCCCCCCAAGAGCCCCGGACGCCGGGCACCGCACCCCTGGTGCACTCCTGACCCCGGCTCCGTGACCCCGCACGGTGCGCGAGCGCCGTGCGACCCCCGAAATGAAAGGACGTACCCATGGCACTGACCTCCGTGGAAATCCAGGGCATGACGGCCGCCCAGGGCACCTTCCAGACCGCCCTGGACGAGGCCAGCGGCTCGTACGCGCAGATGGAGGGCCAGATCGACGGCCTGCGCGGCAGCTGGAGCGGCGAGGCCGCGCAGATCTACCACCAGGCGATGCAGGACTGGCTGACCGACTTCCAGAAGGTCAACCAGGCGCTGACCACGATGCTGGAGAAGCTCGCGGCCAACACCAACGTGTACGCCAACACCCACGAGAACACCCAGCAGATCGCCGGCCAGGTGGCCTCCGCCATGGCCTCCGGCGTCACCGGCCTGCCCGGCTTCCCGGTCTGAGCCACCCCCTTCCACCGCCGGCGGCGGTCCGCACCGCCCCGGCACCCCGTCCCAGTCGAGGAGAACGCAGCATGAGCACGTACACCGTCCAGATGGAGCAAGTCGACTACATCGTCGGCGAGATGAACGCCATCACCCAGAAGCTCAACCAGACCCTGGCCGAGCTGGACAGCCAGGCCAAGATCAACCTCCAGGCGTGGACCAGCGACGCCCAGGCGACCTACACCCAGGTCAAGGCGCAGTGGGACCAGGCCGCCGCCGACATGACGGCCAAGGCCGCCACCGCCGTGCAGATGCTGGGCACCATCAACGAGTACTACTCCCACGGTGAGCGCCAGGGCGTTCAGCTCTGGGGCTGACGGCATGCCGGGCTACATCCCTCCGAACCACTACAAGCCGAAGCCCAAGCCCCCGATCGACCCGTACCACGGGAGCACCAGCGTTCCCGACGCCACGGGCACGGGGACGGCGACGGCGCACACCACGTTCACCGCGCCGCCGGTGCCGTCCTCGGACGGCCAGCACAGCGGGACCTCCGTGGACACGCCCTCGATGGAGACCTTCGCGAAGAACATCCAGCTGCTCATCCAGCCGACCAAGGACGCGCGGAAGCTGCTGGACGCGGTCAACGTGGCGCCGGGCGCCTTCTACCACGCGAACAAGATGCGCATCGCGGTCAACGGCCCCAACGGGGACGACGGGCTGAAGAAGCAGTTCGAGAAGGTGCTGGACGACCTGGCCAAGGGTCTCACCGACCTGCACCAGGGGGTCCTCGACCTGGCGAAGAAGTACAAGACCATCGAGGACGCCAACCACATGGCGTCCACCGAGTTGCAGACCTTCATGGGCAACTCGTCGGCCGACTTCGGCGGCCTGGTCACCGACGCCGGGGGCAGCCCGGCCCCCGGTGGCGGAGGCGGCGGTGGTGGCGGTGGCGGGGGCGGCGGCAAGCCGGGCAACGGCAACACCTGACGACCCCGCGCAGGAACCCCGTCCGGGTCCCCCGCACCACACGCGGGGGACCCGGCGGGACTGCCGGGCCCGGACACCGGGCGACACACCGGACACCACACCGGGCGGGACGGCCGACGGACAGCGGAACGACAGGAGGGAGAGGGCGCGATGGGCGACCCGAACTACAACGGCAACGGCTTCAACCTGGGCAGCGACGGCGCGGTCTACGGCGCGCCCGGATCCGACCCCGGCTCGACGGGCGACTACGACACCTGGGACTGGAAGCAGATCGAGGCCGCCATCAACGGCATGGCCGCCGGCACCAACGACGACAGCGGCCACGGCAAGTCGGTCTCCGACCCGCAGTCGCTGCAGAACGCGGCCGACACCTTCTACCAGGTCCAACTGCTCCTCGCCGGGGTCGCCAAGAGCCTCGTCGACCAGGGCAAGGCGCTCGCCGGCGAGCACGGCCCGTGGAAGGGCGACGCGGCCGACGCCTTCACGACCATGCTGACCACCTTCTCCAAGCAGGTGCAGGCCACCGCCGACGTCCTGTCCGGCGGTTCGACCGGCACCTACTCCGTCCCCCAGCAGCTCGCGGACAACGCGGTCAACCTCACCAACGCCCGGAACCTCATCTCCCAGATCGACACCTGGTACGCCAACCAGGCCATCGCCCAGGGCGTGCACGCGATGGACAACGGCCTCATCCCGATCAGCCAGAAGCCCGAGCTGGTCAAGATGATGACCGCCGACATGCGCAAGGTGCTCAAGAGCCTGGCCGGCGAGTACCAGGTCACCATCGACTCCGTCCGCGCGCCGGCCCCGATCACCCCGCCGATCAACCAGCCCAAAGCCCCGGACACCAGCGGGCCGGACACCAAGCTGCCGGACCTGAAGGACTTCGAGAAGGGCGGCCCGAACGCGCCGGGCAACGGCAAGGGCTTCAACATGCCGGACCTGAAGAAGTTCAGCTCGTCGCCGCAGCCCTTCCCCGGTGATCTGGGGACCGGCCACGGCCCCGGCGCGGGCGGCCTCAAGAACTTCACCGGGCTGGGCGACGGGCCGGGCGTCGGCGGCCTGCACTTCCCCGGCGGCCTGGGCACGGGCGGCCCCGGCACCGGCCTGCCGGTCGGCGGACTGCCGTTCCCCGGCAAGCTCGGCACGGGCGGGCCCGGCACCGGCGCGCCGGAGACGGCCGGCCTCGATCCGCTCGCCTTCGACCACGCGATCAACCCGGGCACCGGCAGCGGGGTCCGCTTCCCCGGAGGCACCGGCGTGGGCGAGTTCGGCAACCTGCCGGGCGTCGCGCCGGTCGGCCTGCCGGGGACGACCACCAACGCCCGGGGCGCCCGGTTCCCCGGTCAGACCGGCACCGGCAGCGGCGCCGGCGAACTCTCCTCCCCGCACGGCACGTTCGGCACCGGCAAGCCGGTGGCCTTCCCCGGAGCCACCGGCGTCGGCTCCGGGACCGGCTCGCACGGCCTGGGCGGCGGACTCGGCAGCGGCCTGGGCGACGGGCTGGGCAGCGGCATCGACACCGGCTCCCCGGCTGCCTTCCCCGGTCTGACCGACGGCCTCGGCACCGGCACCGCCTTCCCCGGCCAGACCACGACGGAGTCCGGCCTCCCCGGTGCCTTCTCGCCGGCCGGCGGCACCGGCCTGGTCTCCGAGGGCCCCGGCGCCGGCGCCGGCGCCGGCCTGGGCGGCGCCGGCATGCCGATGATGCCGGGCATGGGCGGCGCGGCGGCCGGACAGAACGCACCCGGCGAACGCAGCGACGCCTCCGGCCTGCTGGACGCGAACGGCGAGCCGTGGGCCGGCAGCCCGCTCACCGACGAGGAGGTCGGCTCCCCGCTCGGCACCGCCGCCGGTGGCGCGGCCCTGGACCTCCCACCGGTCAGGACCGCCGACCTGGACGGCCCGGGGCTCGGCCTGCCCGACGCCCAGGCCGCGCCCGGCGCGACCGTCCTGCCGGGCTTCGGCGAGGCCGGGGGCGCTGCGGGCTCGGCAGAGGCACCCGGAATGGGGATGCCGATGATGCCCGGCATGGGCGGCGCGGCGGCCGGGCAGAACGCGCCGGGCGAACGCAGCGACGCCTCCGGCCTGCTGGACGGCGACATCGAGCCGTGGGCGGACGAACTCGGCGCGGCCGAGGAGGAGCTCACCGCCGGCGCGCTCGCGGGCGGTCCCGGGCTCACCACGGCGGGCGGGAGCCCGGTCACCGTTTCCGGCGACGCTCCCCTCGGCACCGAGACCGCCGGGCAGGAGGCTGCGGCCGAGCAGGTCGTCCTCGGCTCGGACGGGCTGCCGCTGCCGGTGGCGCCGACCGCTCCGGCCGCACCTGCCGCGCCGGTCGTCGTGCCGGAGTGGGAGGAGCCCGCGACCCCGGTCGCGCCGGTCGTCGTCGCGGCGGCTGCTGTCGCCGCTGTCGCGGTCGCCGCGACCACGGGCGAGGAAAGGAAGAAGCGCTCGGCGGAGGCGGAGGCGGAGGAGACCGCCGCGGTCGTGCCCGAGCCCGAGCCCGAGCCCGCCCTCGAGCTCGAAGAGGTGCGCCCGGCGGCCTCGCCTTCCGACCCGCTGTCCGCGCCGCTGCCGCTGCCGACCGAGAGCGGCGACCACGAGGAGCACGAAGCGTGGGAGGCGGCCGGCTCGGCCTTCGTCCCGCTGCTGTGGACGGTGCCGACCGAGGACGAGGAGGAGGTCATGGCCCCCGGCTACACCACGGAGGCAACGGCCACCTGGAGCGGGGAAGCGGGACGACCCGAGCCGGAGGAGCCGCAGTTCGCGGTCTGGCGGCCGGACCGTTCCGCACCGGCCGCCGCCCCGGGGCAGTCGGCGTCCGCCTTCGACCCCGCCACCGTCTCGTGCGGGGCCGGCGCCGCCGGGGACGAGCCGCTCCTCATGGAGGACGAGTCGACCGAGGAGCCGGAGACCGAACCGGAGGCTCCCCGCGGCATCGCCGACCTGCTGGTCCAGGAGAGCGACGCCTGGGGCAGCGCGCCCAAGGAGGGCTTCTCGGCCCTCGGCTGACGGAGCACCCGACCCACCAGGCCCCCGCCGGGCCCGCGAGACCGCACGACACCCCCGAGGAGGGGCACATGAGCACCACGCCGTACGACCAGGGCATCGAGGACCTGCTGGCGCTGTACCACCGGCAGCGCGAGGAGGCCGTCGAGACCCGCCGCAGGATCAACGAGGTCACCTCGACCGCCACCGCCCCCCGCCAGAGCGTCGAGGTGACCGTCACCGCGCAGGGCGAGGTCACCGCCATCGACTTCCCCACCGGTGCCTTCCGCCGGATGGCGCCCAAGGAACTGTCCGAGCTCCTGCTGACCACCATCCGGCAGGCCCGCGCCCAGGCGCTCCAGCAGGTCGCCGAGCTGACGTCGCTCGGTCTGCCGCCCGGTGTCTCGGTCGCCGACCTGCTCCAGGGCAAGGCCGATCCGACGGCACTGCTCGCCGAGGACCCGACGATGCCCGACTCGGTGCGGGACTACCTCGCCGCGGGAGGCCCGGCGACGACCCGCGGCAGCGCCCGGCGGACCGGGACGGAGGGCTGACGATGGCGAACGAGTCGTTCTCGGTCGACACCGACGGACTGCACCTCCAACTGCCCTACGTCCAGCAGCTCGCGGCCCGCTTCAAGGGGATCGCCAGCGGGCTGGAGGGCCGGCTGTCCGACCTCGGCCCGTGCTGGGGCGACGACGCCACCGGCGAGGAGTTCCTCAAGCAGTACGACGCCCCGCACCAGGAGATCCACAAGGGCATCGGCGGCATCGGCCAGGTGGTGCACAGCACCGCCGAGGGCATCCGCACCATGGCCGTCAACTTCGAACGCCTGGAGGACACCAACATCGAGTCCGTCCGCCGGATCAACACCGGCGCCGGCGAGCACCGGCCCGCCCCCGAGAGGCCCGTGCACGGATGAGCATCGACATGCCCCCGGAGCTCGCCTGGGTCGCCCGGCTGGCCGTCGGCCAGTCCTGGCCCAAGGGCGACGAGGACAAGCTGCGGGCGCTGGGCGCCGCCTGGTACGACACCGCCCAGCAGCTCGACTCGATCACCAAGGAGATCGGTCCGGCGACCCTCGGCGTGCGGAACAGCATCAGCGGCCCGGTCGCCGAGCAGTTCAACGCGTTCACCCAGCAGCTGCAGACCAACCTGCCGCAGATGGCCGAGGCCGCCAACCAGATCGGCGACCTGGGCGACAACACCGGGGTGCAGGTCGAATACGCCAAGCTCATGGTCCTCGCCCAACTCATCTGGCTCGCGTATGAGTTGAGCACGCTCTCATTCGCCGCACCGGAGGCGATCCCGGCCGCGATCACCTCCGCGCGCCTGATCGTCCAGATGATCCTGCGCCGGCTTCTGGTGTCCGTGATCTCCGGCGTCGGGTTCATGGTCGGGATGGACGCGCTGATCCAGAGCATCCAGATCCTGCTCCTGCACGACCGCACCAAGTGGGACACCGACAGCACCATCCAGGCCGTCGAGGGCGGCGCGATCGGTGGCGCCATCGGCGGCATCCTCGGCGGCGGACTCGGCGCGTTCGCACCGAAGTTCGCCGGCTCGCTGGTCGGCAAGCTCGCCGTCGGCGGAGCCACCGGCGTGATCACCACCGCCACCATGACCGCCGCGTTCGGCGGAGACGCGGACTACACCTCGGCCCTCACCTCCGGCCTGATCGGCGCCATGGGCGGCGGGAAGCACGGGCGCGGCGGGGAGGAGGGGAAGGCCAAGATCGACCCCGTCAACCTCAAGGAGATCAAGGCTCCCGACCTCCACCTGCCGGACATCCACCCGGCGGACGTCCACGCGCCGGATGTGCACACGCCGAACGTCCACCCGGCCGACACTACCCCGGCCCCGGCCCCGGCCCGGTCCGGCTCGGGCGGCGACACCGCCGGGGTCAAGGAAACGACGACGTCCGACACCCGACCCGTGACGGTCCCGGGTGACACCGACACCCACACCGCCGGCGCACCGGAGGTGCGCACCGTCGGCACGCCGTCCGTCTCGGAGGGCCCCGCGTCGAGCGAGGCCACCCCCGGGCAGGTCTCCACCTCCGTCGGCACGCAGGAGCGGACCAGCCCCCGCACCACGGACACCACCGTCGAGTCGCCCGCTCGGACGTCGGCGTCGCGAGGCGAAACCGGCAGCACGGCGGGATCCGGGCTCCACGGCGGCGAGACCACCTCGTCGAGCCCCTCGACCTCCTCGACCTCCTCGACCTCCTCGACCTCCTCGACCGCGGCGGCCCATCAGGAGTTGGGCCTCCCGGGCTTCGAGACCAGGCCGACCGACACGACCGTCGGCGAAACCCGCCCCGCGGAGACGCCCGGCACGAGCGGCGTGACCGGGCCGGCCGTGGCCGACCGCCCGACCACCGCCGACACCACCCGCGCCGCCAACTCCCCCGCCACGAACGGTGACAGCAACACGGCCGCGGCTTCCCAGACCCGTCCCGCCCAGGGACAGGCACCGGCGCAGGCCCCGACACAGGCACCGGCACAGGCCCCCCGGGTCACCACCGAGACCGGCGGCACCGGCACCTCGACGGACGGACGGACGGGCGCCCCCGTACGCACCACCGGCGAGCCGGCCACTCACGGCGCCCCGCCCGTCACCCAGACGGAGAGCCACCCCACCGCTCCGGCCCCGGCCGACCAGTCCCAGGCCGTCCACACCCCGGCCGAGCACGTCGGCACCGGCCCGGTCGAGGTCCACCACCCGGGCACCGACCACACCCCCGCCCCGGCGGCCCCCGACGTCCGACCGCCGCTCCCGCCCCACGCGTCACCGCCCGAACCCCCGCTGCCCGCCGCACCGCACGAGCCGGTGCGGGTCGACCTCGGCCCCATCGCCTTCGACGGCGGCTCGGCCGACCTGACCGCCCCCCGGCAGCAGGCCCTGAACACCACCGCCCGCCAGGTCGCCGACCTCGGGGTGCGCAACGCCCGTGACGGCGGCGGGCCGCCGGTGGTGACCGTCGAGGGGCGCGCGAACGTCCTCGACCAGGGCCTCCCCCACTTCGGGAAGTCCCTCAAGCTCGGGCAGGAACGCGCCGAGGCGGTCGCCACCGCCCTGCGCAGCGAGCTGAAGGACCGGCTGGAGAGCCTCCAGAGCGACGGCCCGGTGGTGCTGCGGGGCGAGGACGTCACCGTCGTCCCGCGCTCGCGCGGCAACCAGGACTTCGAACCGGTCTCGCCCGATCACACCGGCGACCACGTCGCGGTGCACGTCGAACTGCCGCCGCCTCCGCGTCTCGAAAGCGACCCCGGCACCCCGCACGAGACCCACGAACAGCCCGCCTCCGCCGTCGTCCCGCAGGTCCACGTCACCGAGCCCACCCCCGAACCCGTCGCCCGCCCGGTGCGGCAGCCGGCCTCGCCCGACTGGCGATCCCGCCTCGAGGGCGCGCCGACCGCCCGCGTGCACACCGAGCGCTTCGACCCCGCGCGCGACCCGCTCAAGGGCAACGCCCCTCACTCGCTGGCCGGTTCGCAGACCCTTGTCCGCTCCGTGGTGCGCCGCGTCCAGGCCGAGAACGGTGCCTGGGTCCGCCACCACACCGTCGAGCTGCCGGTGCACCTCGGGCACAGCGGCATGTCGGCGGGCGAGCTGAAGGGCGTGCACGAGCGGATCCAGCACGCCATCGACCGGCACCTCAACGGCGGCCTGGAACTCCCGCGCTCCGGCGACCAGTTCCACCTCGACCTGAAGCTCGTCGCGGGCGACGACCACCCCGAGGCCATCACCATCGGCCGGAACGACCACCAGGTGCCGCTCGACCAGCGCTCCTGGAACGTGCCCGTCGATCCGGCCCACGACGACACCCACATGCCCCGCGTGGTCCACGAGGTCCTGCACTACCTGGGCCTCAAGGACGAGTACGAGGACGACACGAGCCTGTTCCGCCGCTCCGGCGACAGCCCGTCGGTCCGCCACGAGGGCCTGATGGGCCACGACGTCAGCGGCTCCGCCGAGGTGCCCCGGCGCTACCTGGAGACGATCGAGGACACGGTGGACCACACCGCCGTCGTCAAGGACCACCCGCACGGCGCCCCCGACGCCCCGGAGACCGCCACCCGCTCCGACCTTCCGCACATGGACGCCGACGACCTGGCCCGCTGGGACGCGCCGCACGTCCTGACCGTCGAGGGTACGGTCGCGGGCGACGCCGAGCGCAGCTACCACGCCATCGGCGCAGGCCTGGAGGGCCACCCGGACCTCCAGCAGCGGTGGTACGACCCAACCCAGAGGCCCTCGATCGTCAAGGTCCTCCGGGAGTGGGTCGACGCCCCCGCACCGCCGTCCATGCCGACGGCCGACGGCTCGCCCCGGGTCCCGGGTTCCCCGGACGCGCTCTCCCGCGTCTACCGGACGAAGGACCAGGCGGCCTCGGCGGTCCTCGACCGGGTCAAGTCCCTGCCGATGGCCGAGATCGAGCGCGACCTCGCGCTGTCCATCCGCCAGGACCCCGAGGTCCACGACTCCAACGCGAAGTTCGTGACCGAGAAACTGATCCCGTGGCTCGAGAAGGAGACAAGTCACAACGCGAAGTTCACCGAACAGCTCGGAAGCAGCAGTTCGGACCTGGCCGCCCTGAAGCGCCTCTACCTCCCCTTCGTCGAACACGGCCCGAAGACGATCGACCAGATCCTCGGCGATCCCCGCGGGCAGTCGTTCTCCACGCTGATCTCGGCCATCCACGACGTGGCGGAGCTCATGTACATGCACCCGGACGACCTGGCGAAGCACGTCACCGTCACGGAGGGGCCCGAGGGCGAGTTCAAGGGCTACGTGCTCGGCGACGCCCCGAACCCGGCGGCGGAACAGACCTATCCCAAGTGGACCCACCCGACGGCCGACCCGACCCCCGACCCCACGCTGGACCGGATCCCGGTCGACAAGACCTTCCGCGGCACCGCGGCCACCCCCAACCAGTACAACCCTCAGGTCTCGACCGCAGGCCGGCTGGGCTACCCGGTCTCGCTCGGCCCGTCGCGCACCACCGGCAAGCTGATCCGGCTCGCCCACGAGGCGGGAGCGACCCCGGCGGAGAAGAAGGCCCTCGCCTTCTCCCTCCTCAGCCTCTGGTACACCGACTACCGCCGCGACCTCACCGACATCCACCGCTACCACTTCGTGATGGACATGGCCGCGAACTTCGGCGTCGACTACGACCCGTTCTCGCGTCCCGTCCACCCGGTCCACGGCGGGGACGTCTACGGCGACCTGATCAACCGCGCCCTGGAACGCCACAGTGCCACCACCGAGGACCTCCGGCAGTCCTACGTCCCGACGGATCCCCCGCCGGTCGTCACCGAGAGCGCCCCGGCGGAAGCCTCCTCGTCCGCCGCGGCGGCCGCGCCGGCACAGGGGCACGCGCAGGCGGAGCCCGAGCTCAACATCCCGCAGAAGTGGGAGAACGAGGCGGGGGTGCTGGACCTGGTGCGCCGGCTCGCGAAGGCCCCCGGTTTCATGATCCAGGTTCCCGGTGATCCCGACTCGCTCGGCCGAGACACCCCTGAAGGGAGCGCCTGGGCCAGGGTGCTGGAACACGAGAGCGTCAAGGCCCAGCGGCTCCTCGGGAAACAACGACGGCCGGACGGCACGTGGTACATCTCGATCCCCCCGAAAATCCAGAAGATGCTGGGCCTCAAGTGAGCGACGCCGGACCGGCCCGAGGCATTCCGCCTCGGGCCGGTTCCCGCCACAGGCGTCACGGGCTACGGCCTCGGTCTGCCGACCTTCCCGCTGCGCAGCGGCGCCGCCAGCTGGGACCACAACGGCGGGGTTCCCGGCTGCACGACGATGACCGTCCTCGCCCCCAACGGCCGCCGTGCCTCGCTGGTGGTCCACACGATGCGCCAGGGCGACTCCGCGTTCCTCGACGTCCTGGGCTCCGCCCAGTGCCCCCGGCACCGCCACCCGGCCACCCGGCCACCCGGCCACCCGGCCACCCGGTGCGATCATGAACGCATGACGACAGCAGCGCTCGTGGACCTCCTGACGCGGTACGGCTCCACCGGGGACTTCGCCGGACTGCGGCCGCTCGGGCCGTACCCGGTGGCCGGGCGGGGTGAGGCCGAGGATTCGGGGCGCGTCGCCGACGCGTTGCCGTGGCCGCAGTGGTTCCGGTACGGGTGCATGTCGGTCGACGTGTGTCGGTGCGGGATCGTCAACACGGTCTCCGTCCGGACGTGGTACGACGACGTCGTCCTTCCGGTCGGCGGGCCGGACGAGTACGGTTCCTTCCCCGGCCCGCCCGGCTTCCGGGAGCTCTCGGACGCCTTCGCCGCCGCCGGCGTGGCCTGGGAACGCGTCCCCGAGGCCCACTCCCTCCCGCAGTTCACCATGCGGACCACCGTCGCCGATCTCCCGGACGTCACGGTGGACTTCGTCTTCGTCACCGACGAGGACCCGGACCGGCCGACGCTGTACAGCGCCCACGCACACGAATACACCCACCTCTGCCCCGACGGGCCGTGATGGCGGGCGGCCGGGTCGAGTTCACCCGGTCTCCGCCGCCATGATCACCACGGTGAAGCTCGCCGCGTTCCCGGCCTCGGCGCGGAGCGAGCCCGCGTCGCCGTCGGCGTGGTCCAACAGGTACTCGGCCATGTCACGGGACAGGCTCGCGCTCCGGGGGAACCAGAGGGGGCGGCGGGCCTTCTCGTCGTAACGGGGCAGGGGCAGGTCGTCCGAGCCCTTCCGTTCGTGGAACGCCTTCGCGTCCGCCGCCACGACGACCCGTACGCGCTTCCGCTCGCCCCAGCCCGAGGGGACCTCGACCACCGTGAGCCGGACGTTCCCCACGCCGTCGTCCATGCCCCACGGGAGCGTCCACTCCAGCAGGCCTTCGATCCCGCCGGCGATGCGCCGCTCGCGGTACTCCTCGATCAGGGGCGGTAACGCTGCGAGCAGCACGCGCAGGTGCCGCAGGACGTCCGCGAACCAGACTTCTTGCACGGGAAGCCCCTCCCATCCCTCGCCTACGTGCATCGAAGCGGGCGTCGGGCGCGCCTGGCAAGGGGTCGGTGTGGAGAAGGCTCGGGGAGTGGGCAGGCCGCCCGGGCGGTTGGGAGGTCCCGGGCGAGCGGGCGCTCCCGGGGGAGCAGAGCACGCTCACCGGCGGCCCGGCCGGCGCCGGCAGGCCGGCCGCGGCCACCAACTCGTCTTCACACTCCACGAGTTCGGCCCGGTGCGGCGGCCAGCTGCCCGCCGCACCGGGCCGCAGCACACCCGGGGCCGCCCGTTCGTCGCCGCCGTCAGCGGGGCTCGATGCCGAGGTCGGCGAGCAGGCCTCGGATCCGCCGTTCGATCTCGTCGCGGATCGGGCGGACCGCGCCGACGCCCTGCCCGGCCGGGTCGTCGAGCTTCCAGTCCAGGTAGCGCTTGCCGGGGAAGTAGGGGCAGGCGTCGCCGCAGCCCATGGTGATCACGACGTCGGACGCCCGGACGGCTTCGGTGGTGAGCACCTTCGGGGTCTCGGCGGAGATGTCGATCCCGACCTCGGCCAGGGCCTCGACCACGGCCGGGTTCACGGCCTCGGCCGGGGCGGAACCGGCCGAGCGGACCTCGACCCGGTCCCCGCCGAGGCGGGTGAGGAAGGCGGCGGCCATCTGGGAGCGGCCGGCGTTGTGCACGCAGACGAACAGCACGGACGGGACGGACGGGACGGCGGGAGTGCTCACGAACGGGGTCCTCAGGGCTTCGGGGCGGGCAGGAGAAGGCGGGGTCAGCGGGCGGCCGGAGCCGGGTGGTGGTCGCTGTGCGGGACGACGATGTCCTCGGCGGTCGGGCTCGGGCGGCCGAACAGCACCGCGACCAGGACGACGCCGACGGCCGCACCGACGAGCTGGGCGGCGATGAACGGCAGCACGGCGGCGGGGGCGATGCCGGCGAAGGTGTCGGTGAACGCGCGGCCGATCGTCACGGCGGGGTTCGCGAAGCTGGTGGAGGAGGTGAACCAGTAGGCGGCGCCGATGTAGGAGGCGACCGCGGCCGGGGCGAGGTGCGCGCGGCCGATGCGGGCCAGTCCGAAGACCGACAGGATGAGACCGGCGGTGGCGACGACCTCGCCCAGCCAGAGGTGCGGCGCCGACCGGTCGTGCGTCGACCAGCGCACGAGCGGCTCGGCGAACATCGCGTCCGCCAGCACCGCGCCGCCGATCGCCCCGGCGACCTGGGCCGGAACGTAGGCCGCTGCCTCCCGCAGCGCGGGTCCGTCCCCGTCGCGGCGGCCGGTCCACCAGGCGGCCAGCGTGACCACGGGGTTGAAGTGGGCGCCGGAGACCGGGCCGAGGAGCAGGATCAGCACGCCGAGGCCGAACACGGTCGCGAGCGAGTTGGCCAGCAGTTGGACGCCGACGTCCCGGGAGAGCTCGGTGGCCTGGATGCCGGATCCGACCACGACGGCGACCAGCGCGCAGGTTCCGGTGAACTCGACGGCCGCCCGGCGGCCCAGCGGAGCCATCGCGGTCATCTGGACCCTCCGGCGGCGGCCGGGGCCTGGAGCAGCGCGGACAGCCTGGCCAGCGCGGCGGGCAGCACCCAGTAGTAGACCCAGGTCCCGCGGCGCTCGGAGCCGACCAGGCCGGCCTCGCGCAGGACCTTGAGGTGGTGGGAGATGGTCGGCTGGGACACGTCGAAGGGGCCGGTCAGGTCACAGACGCACGCCTCACCGCCCTCGTGGGAGGCGATCAGCGACAGCAGCCGCAGCCGCACCGGGTCGGACAGGGCCTTGAACATCTTCGCCAGGTCGACGGCGGCCTCTTCGTCCAGCGGCTCGCGCACCATCGGCGAGCAGCACGCGGCCGCCGCCCCGTCCTGGTCGATCACCTTCAGCTCCAGATTCGACATGCGTCTATGTTGACGCTCATCTAACCCGGTGGCAAGCTCGCCTGTATCGATATCTGTCGAAGCAAGAATCCGGATCAGGGAGGATCGCCGTGTCCCGCGTCCAGCTCGCCCTGCGCGTTGCCGACCTCGAAGGCTCCATCGCCTTCTACTCCAAGCTCTTCGGCACCGAACCCGCCAAGCGCCGCCCCGGCTACGCCAACTTCGCCATCACCGAGCCCCCGCTCAAACTCGTCCTCGTCGAAGGCGAAGCCGACGAGGAGACCCGCCTGGACCACCTCGGCGTCGAGGTCGGATCCACCGAACAGGTCGCCGCCGCCACCACCCGGCTCAAGGAGGCCGGCCTCGCCACCTTCGAGGAGAACCACACCTCCTGCTGTTACGCCCTCCAGGACAAGGTCTGGGTACACGGCCCCGGCAAGGAACCCTGGGAGGTCTACGTCGTCAAGGCCGACGCCGACACCCTCGGCAGGGGCACCACCGCGGCGGGCGACGCCTGCTGCACCACCATCGAACAGGGCGTCGAGCCGACGGGCAGCGCCGCGGGCTGCGCCTGCGGAAGCTGAGCCCGCTCCGATGACGCCCGGTACCGGCAGGGGCGGGCCACCGGTCAGCGGACGGCAGTCCGTACGGCTCGGGTACGGCCCCGGCCGTACCCGAGCGTCGCATCGCAGGAAATTTCCGACGACGTTGAACCGTTCCGGCCGCGGATCCGTGTGGAGGGTGCACGGGGCAGCACCGCCCCGATCCGCAACCACACCTTCTCCAGGGGGAGTTCGCCATGCCCGCGTTCACCGTTCCGGCCCTCGCCGCCCGCCGCCTGGTCGCCGTCTCCGGCGTCGCCCTGCTCGCGCTCGCCGCCACCGCGTGCGGGCCCGACACGACCAGCGGGTACGGCGCGAAGAGCTCCAGCAGTGCCGCTGCCCCGGCGGCCGCACCGTCCGCCGCCTCGCCCGGCGACTCCTCCGGGGTCCGGATCGTCGCCGCGAACTCGGCCGCGCTGGGGCCGATCGTCACCGACTCCACCGGACGGACCCTGTACCGCTTCGACAAGGACACCGCCAAGCCGTCCGCGAGCACCTGCACCGACGCCTGCGCGGCGAAGTGGCCGCCGCTCACCGCCCAGGACCCGGTGAAGGTCACCGGGGTCGACTCCGCCCTGGTCGGCAGCGTGACCCGGCCGGACGGGACGAAGCAGGTGACCCTCAACGGCTGGCCGCTCTACCGCTTCGCCGGCGACACCGCGGCGGGGCAGACCAGCGGGCAGGGCGTCGGCGGCACCTGGTTCGCGAGCACGCCCGAGGGGAAGAAGGCTGCGGGCATGCCCGGCCAGGCCCCCGCCCAGACCCCGTCGGCCGCCCCGTCGCAGGGCGGCGGCTACTCCGGGGGCTACTGACCCACCCCGCCGCGCCCGGTGCTCCGGGTGACGGGCCGCCTTGCCCCTGCGGCGGCCCGTCACCCAGACTGTCGCGGTGCACCGGGAACGTGATCACCACCGGCTGGGGGGCGTCGCGCTCCCGGTCGGCGTCCTGCTCTGCCTCGCCCTGGGACTGTCGCTGCTGGCGGTCGGGTACTGGCCGGCCGGACCGGAATCGGCGGCCGGGTTCGTCGACATCGCCGCCGTGGCCGTCGCCGCGCCCGCTCCTCCGAGCGCCACCGGCCCGGACGCCTCCAGCGGCTCGTACGCGCAGGACTGCGGGCGCAACCTGGAGGGGCACCGCAACGCGGACAACGTGGTGATCTCACCCGGCACCGTGGGCGGCGCCCACCACGTGCACGACTACGTCGGCAACCTCTCCACGGGCGCGGACTCCACCGACGACAGCCTCGCCGCCGCACCGACCACCTGCACGAACGGCGACCGCTCGACGTACTACTGGCCGGTGCTCCGCCGCACCGACCACGACGGCGCCGCGCCGCAGACCGTCGCCGGGGCGTCCGACGACCCGCACGGCAACACCGGCGAGATCCTCACGCCCGACACGGTCACCGTCGAGTACCTCGGCAACCCGTGGGGCAAGGTCGTGCCGATGCCGCGCTTCCTCCGGCTCCTGGAGGGCGACCCGACCGCCGCCACCGACGGCGGCGCGGACGCCGGCGCCCGCTGGGGCTGCACGGGCTTCGCCGACCGCACGACCACCGACCGCTACCCGCTCTGCCCCGCCGGGACCCTCCTCACCCGCACCCTGGACTTCCCCAGCTGCTGGGACGGGCGCGGCACGGACAGTTCCGGCCACCGCTCGCACGTGCGGTTCCCGTCCGCCGCCGGCGTCTGCCCGCACGACACCTTCCCGATCCCGCACCTGCGGGTGACCGTCGGCTACCGCCCGCCGCCGCCCCGGGCGTTCGCCCTGGACGCCTTCCCCGAGCAGCACCACAGTCCGCTCACCGACCACGGGGTGTTCATCGGCCTGATGACCGACCGGCAGATGGCCGGCGTGGTGGCCTGCCTGAACCAGAACCGGACCTGCCGGGAATCCGGTTGAACCGGACGGCCCCCGCGTACGTGCTGGACGTGGCACCCGACGACGGAGGAATGGCGGATGGCGAGGACACGATCAGGCGGGCGGCAGGACGCCGCCGACGAGGCACTGATCCGGACGCTCTACGAGCAGCACGGCGGCGCGCTGCTCGCCTACGCCGTCCGGCTCACCGGCGACCGCGCGGCGGCCGAGGACGCCGTCCAGGAGACGCTGATCCGGGCCTGGCGCAACCCCGAGGCGCTGACCGAGGCCCGCGGGTCGGTGCGCGGCTGGCTGCTGACCGTGGAGCGCAACCTGATCACCGACCGGTTCCGGGCCCGGGCCGCCCGGCCGGCCGAGGTGGCGGAGGTCTCCGAGGCGACGGCCACCGTGCCGGTCGAGCACGACCACGCCGAGGGCGTGGTGGAGGCGCTGGTGATGTCTCAGGCGCTGGAGCGGCTCTCGCCCGAGCACCGCGAGGTGCTGCGCTCGATCTACTTCCAGCGGCTGTCGGTCACCGAGGCCGCGGAGCAGCTGGGGGTGCCGGCCGGAACGGTCAAGTCCCGCGCGCACTACGCGCTCCGGGCACTCAAACGCTCGTACACCGGCAGGACGGGGACATGGCAGGAGGTGTCGGTGTGACCAGGGACGACGCGAACAGGGACGGCTCGGGCGCGAACGGAACGAGCACGAACGGCACCGGCACCACGCCGCACGAGTGGAGCGCAGAGCTCGTCGGCGCCTACGTGCTGGGTGCGCTCGATCCGGCCGAGGCGGCGTCGGTCGAACGGCACCTGGCCGACTGCCCGGCCTGCCGTCAGGAGGTGACCGAGTTGCGGGAGCTGGAGACCGCCCTGGGCGAGGTGCCGCCCGAACTGCTCCTGGACGGCCCGCCCGAGGGCGGCGACCTGCTGCTGCAGCGCACCCTGCGCCAGGCCCGGGCGGAACGCGGCTCGGCGCTGCGCCGGCGCCGGGCCCGGATCGGCGCTGCCGCCGCCGTCGCGGCGGCAGCGGCGCTGGTCGTCGGGATCGTGCTGGGCCGCGGCACCGACGCCGCACCTCCCGTGGCCGTCGGCCCGGCCCCGAGCACCGCCACCGCCACCCCGCCCCCGGCCGGCACCAGGACCGGCTCCGCGACGGACCCGGCCACCGGCGCCCGGATGACGCTGACGGTGACCCCGGCGATGGGCTGGGTCCGGGTCAACGCGGCCGTCACCGGCGTCCCGGCCGGCCAGCGCTGCCACCTGGTGGTCAACGGCAGGGGCGGGACCAAGGCGGACGCGGGCAGCTGGCTGGTCTCCACCGTCGGTGCCAAGTCCGGCACCACTCTGGACGGTTCGGCCATCGTCACCCCGGAGGACGTGGTCTCGGTGTCGGTCGTGAACGAGTCCGGCCAGACCTTCGTGACGGTCCCCGTCTAGGCAGCGGCCGGCCCGGTGCGTCCGCCGTGGAGCGGCGGACGCACCGGCACCGTGAGCTCCCGCCGGGGTTCAGGTGCGCTCCGGGAAGCGGGGGGCGGGGGTGGCCTCGCCGTCGCCGTGCGGGCCCGTCGAGTGCTGGAGGGAGTGCAGGATCGCGAGGCCCTGGCTGACGATGCCGGCCGCCATCTGGTTGACGCCGTCGCTGCCGTTGAGGACGGTGAGGTCGGCCCCGGACATGCCGCGGGCGGCCGCGTCGGCGAGGGTCGGGAGGTTCTCCACGATCCGGTTGGCGGCGATGAGTTCCTGGTTCCCGCCGCGCAGCGAGTCGGCCCGGGCCGTGTTGGCGTCCGCCTGGGCCTGGGCGAGGGTCCGTTCGCCGTAGGCGCTGCCGTCCGCCTCGAACTTCACGCGGTCACGGGCGGCTTCGGCCAGCGTCCGCTGCCGGTACGCCTCCGCGTCCGCCGGGCGCCGCACCTCCGCCTCCAGTTGCTGTGCCGCCAGCGCGGCCCGGCGCTGGGCGAGCGCGGTCTGCTCCTCGATGACGTCCTGGGAGGCGCGGGCCTCGGCGAGCGGGCCGGCCTGGGCGGCGCGGGCCCTGGACTGTTCCGTCTCGGCGAGGAAGCCGGCCCGCTTGATCGCGGTGTCCCGCTCGTACTCGGCCTTCAGCGCGGCCGCCTGCTGCTCCCGTTCGGTGGCCTCCTGGTCGGCCTTGGCCTGGGCGATCCGGGCCTGACTGGCGACCGCCGCCACGTGCGGCGCGGCGAGGTTGTCGATGTAGCCGGTCGAGTCCTCGATCTCCTGGATCTGCAGTGCGTCGACCACGATGCCGAGCTTCTCCATCTCGCCGTGGCTGCCCGCCATCACCTCCTGGGCGACCCTGCTGCGCTCCCGGATGATCTGCTCCACGGTCAGCCCGCCGATGATCGACCGCAGGTGGCCGGCGAAGATCCGGCCGACGAGCTCCTCCATCTGCTCCTGCTCCGAGAGGAAGCGGCGGGCGGCGTTGGCGATCGACACCGCGTCGTCGCCGACCTTGAACACGCAGACCGCGCGCACGGTGAGCCGGATCCCCTGCTGGGTGACGCAGTCCTCGACGATCGTCGCCTCCCGGAGTGCCAGGGAGAGCATCCGGACCTTCTGCTTGACCGGCAGGACCAGGCTGCCGTGGCCGGTGACGATGCGGAACTGGGTGTCCTGCGTCTGGCGCTTGGACCCGGAAATGAGCATCGCCTCGTTGGGTGCGGGGACGTGCCAGAAGAACATGACCGACCACCTGACCTGCGGGAATTCCGACACGCGCCTAGGGCGGCAGGAGCTCGACGATCACCGAGCGGGCCGAGATCGCGTCCACCACGACCACCCGGGCGTCCCGGCCGACCGGTTCCGAGCACCAGGCCGCGAACGCCTCCGACCCGCCCCGCAGGGCAACCAGGACCTCGCCCGGACCGCCCGGCGGAATGGGCACCGTCACCCTGCCGACAGCCCCGACCGGGCTCTGCGAGGAGTCGTCGGCTGCCGCGCGCATGCGCTCGTGCGCCACGAGTTCCACGGTACTCCGGCCGCAGTACGGGAACCTGTTCCGGACCTGCTCCGGACTTGCTCCGGACCTGTTTCCGGAACCGGGAGTGGAAACCGACCCGTTGCAGGGCCAAGCCTGCTAGAGTCGCTCCAGTTGCAGTAGTGGTTCCCAAGAACTTTGTGTGCGCCTGCCGATGTTTTGCAGGCGCATTTTTGTTTTCCCGGCTCTTCCCCGGGTGGGCGCTCCATGCGGCGACTCGGAACCCGCACCGTGCGGGCTTCGGACAGCCCCTTGAAGGAGTAATTTTTATGGCTAATGGCACCGTGAAGTGGTTCAACTCGGAGAAGGGCTTCGGCTTCATCGAGCAGGAGGGTGGCGGCCCCGACGTCTTCGCCCACTACTCGAACATCAACGCCAACGGCTTCCGTGAGCTGCTCGAGGGCCAGAAGGTCGAGTTCGACGTCGCGCAGGGCCAGAAGGGCCCGCAGGCCGAGAACATCCGCCCGCTGTAGTTCTACTGCCACGGCACCCGCCTGGTAGCGAGGGGCCCGCACCGCGCACATGCCCGGTGCGGGCCCCTCGGCATCGCGCCAGGACGCATTCCCCCGGCCGTTCAAGGCCCTGGCTCCGCCACCGGCGGCCATCCCCACGCGAGACGCACAGCGCCGCGTCGGGATCGGCGCCCTGCCGTGACAGCTCACGGTTCGAGGTTCTCCGCTCCCGCCTCCGCGGTGAGCGCCGACCGTAGGTGACGTGCCGCACGGTTCCACCGTCCACGCTCCGCCCGTCACATTCTCGGCCCGTTCCCTTGCGGTCTCCGCCCGCGCCCCGCGCCCCGGAGCCTTCCTCGTGACGTGCCGCCCCGAGGAAGGTTCTCCGCATGACCCGCTCCAGTCGCTCTTCGTACCAGAACGCCAACTCCCGCTCCACCCGGGGCTCCCGCTCCGATGGCGGCTCCTTCTACGGTGACCGGCCGTCCGGAGGCCGGCGCCCCTCCGGCCGGAGCGCCCCTCAGGGCCCGGCCGCCCGGGGCGAGTTCGCGATGCCGGTGAGCACCACCCCGGCACTGCCGGCCGTCGAGTCCTTCGACGAGCTGGACATGCCGAAGGCGCTGCTGTCCGTGCTGGCCCGCGAGGGCGTCACCGCGCCGTTCCCGATCCAGGCCGCGACGCTGCCGAACTCGCTGGCCGGCCGCGACCTCCTCGGACGGGGCAGGACCGGCTCCGGCAAGACCATCGCGTTCGGCCTCCCCGTGCTGGCCCGCACGGCCGGGCAGCGGGCCGAGCCGCGCCTCCCGCTGGCCCTGGTCCTGGTCCCCACCCGCGAGCTCGCGCAGCAGGTCACCGAAGCCCTCGCCCCCTACGCCCGCGCCGTGCACCTGCGGATGGCGACCGTGGTCGGCGGGACGTCGATGAGCCGCCAGGCCTGGCTGCTGAACCGCGGCGCCGAGGTCGTGGTGGCCACCCCGGGCCGGCTCAAGGACCTGATCCAGCGCGGCGACTGCCGGCTGGACCGGGTGGGCATCACCGTCCTCGACGAGGCCGACCAGATGGCCGACATGGGCTTCCTGCCGCAGGTCACCGAGCTCCTGGAACAGGTCGCCGAAGGCGGCCAGACGATGCTGTTCTCCGCCACCCTGGACCGCAACGTCGACCGCCTCGTGCGGCACTTCCTCAAGGACCCGGTCACCCACTCGGTGGACCCGTCCGCGGCGGCGGTCAGCACCATGGAGCACCACGTGCTGCACGTGCAGAACTTCGACAAGAACGCCACGATCGCCCACATCGCCTCCCGCGACGGCGGACTGATCATGTTCGCCGACACCAGGGACAGCGCGGACCGCCTCGTGTCGGATCTGCTCGCGAACGGCGTGAAGGCCGCGGCCCTGCACGGAGGCAAGTCCCAGCCGCAGCGCACCCGCACCCTGGACCAGTTCCGCACCGGCGAGGTGACCGCGCTGATCGCGACCAACGTGGCGGCCCGGGGCATCCACGTCGACGGGCTCGACCTCGTCGTCAACCTGGACCCGCCGACAGACCACAAGGACTACCTGCACCGGGGCGGGCGCACGGCCCGGGCCGGCGAGTCCGGCACCGTCGTCACCCTCGTCCTGCCCAGCCAGCGCCGCGCGACGGCCCGCCTGATGACCGCCGCCGGCATCACCCCCGTCACCACCAGGGTCAGTGCCGGCGACGAGGACCTGGCCCGCATCACCGGCGCCCGCGTCCCCACCGGCGTACCCGTCGTCGTCGCCGACCCCGTCGTCGAACGGCCGCGTCGCAGCGCTTCGACGAGTCGTGGCCGCCGCGGCCGCCCCGCCCCCGCCGCCGCGGGTGTCCGGTCCGCCGCCGGCCGCGACGACCAGGGCCCCGCCGGCACCCGCCGGCTGCCCAGGAGCGCCGCGCGCGCCGCGTAGCACCCCACCAGGCCCGGCCCGATCCGCCGTACGGACCGGGCCGGGGCGGCGGTCGAACGCGGTCTCGCGGGCACCGTCGCCACCCGGCCCGGCGTCGCGTCAGCGCGGGGGCACCGGAGAAGTGGGGACCGCGCCGGAGAGGATGAGCAGAGCTCCTGCGACGAAGAAGGCACCCACCAGGAACCCCATGACCGGGAACTGCCGGCCGAGTCGGCCACCGGCTTCCCGGACCAGCTGCGGACAGCCGGGCGGGTAGCAGACGATCACCTCGCCTCCCGGTGCCCCGGGCCACGACAGGTACACCTCCACCCGGTGCACGCCGCCCTCCGGCGCCCGGAACCGGACGACGCCCTTCCAGCGCGGCCCTCCCCTGCTCGTGCGCACGCGGAAGCACCGGAGGAGCGTGCCGACGACCCGGGTCCCCCTCTGGGCGCGCACCTGCCGGACGGCGCTCAGGAGCGAGAAGCCCCACACGCCGACGCCCATCACCACAGCGAACCGCAACCCGCCGTCGCCGTGCACGGCGCGCCCACCGTCGTCCGTAGCAGGAACGAGGCCGCCCAGGCCACGCGACCTCCGGTCCCCCGCCCGGGGCCGGGCCCGACCACAGGGGCACGAGCCCGTCCCCCTCCCGTCCACGTCGGGTTGCGGAGGCCACCGGGACGGGGCGTCATGACAGGAGGGACCGCGCCTGCCCGCCCCAGGAATCGGCGCTGCGCCGTTCCCCGGCCACTAGAGAATGTCGGAGACCTCCGTGCAGACCGTTCGCACCTCACCGCAGATCACCCGGGACGTCATCGCCTTCATGGAGCCGGCGCTGCGCGCGGCCACGGCCCGGCTCGACGAACCCGTCCGGCGGATGACGGAGTACCACTTCGGGTGGGTCGACGCCGAGGGCCGCCCGACGACACCGGTCGGCTTCCGGCGGCGGCCCGCGCTGGTCGCCCTGCTGTGCGCGGGCAGCAGCCCGCAGGCGTGGGAGGCGGTCCGGACGGCCGCCGTCGCCGGCACCCTGATGTCGGCCGCCGGGACCGTCCACGACGACGTCATCGACCGGGAGATGGTCCGCAAGGGCCGGCCGACCCTCTGGACGGCCTTCGGCGTACCGGCCGCGATCCAGGTCGGGGTGGCCCTGCACTGCCTCGCGTTCGAGCTCCTCGCCGAGGAGGGCGACCGGGTCTCCACCGAGCTGATCCGGCGGGCCGCCCGCGCCATCCGGGAGTGCTGCTCGGGACAGATCCGCGACCTGGAGTCGGAGGGCACGTCGCGGATGAGCCTGGAGCTCTCGCTGGAACTGCTGGAGAGCACCATCGCCCTCCCCACCGCCGGGGTGTGCCTCGCCGGCGCCCTGGTACGCGGCGCCGGTGAGGAGGAGCTCGTCGCCGCCGAACGGTTCGGCTACCACGCCGGCATGGCCATGGCCTTCTTCGACGACTGGGAGGGCGTCTGGGGCACCTCCCGCGACGCCCTCGAGGACCCGCTGGCCGACCTGCGGCGACGCAAGTCCCGGGCCTTCGCCGCGGTCGCCCTCCAGTCCGACGGGCCGGCCCGCGACCAGCTCGCCGCCTTCTACGACGACACCGCCGAGCCCACCCTCGACCAGCTCCGGCACGTCGCCGACCTCATCGAGGAGTGCCGGGGCCGCGCCTGGGTGGAGGAGCGGATCCGGGAGCACATCCGGCTCGCCCACGCCGTCCTGCCGCAGGCCGTACCGGACCCCGTCGCGCGGGCCGAGCTCGCCGCGTTCGTCGCCGCCATCGCCGACGAGCTGCCCTGACGGGCGCACCCGGCGGGCCGGCCGCCGGCGAGGGCGGTGGAGGGCTGCGTCAGCAGCGCCGAGTTGCCGTGATGACGGTGGCGTCCAGGTCCTCGTGATGGGAGGCGGTGGCGCGCAGCCCGGCGTCCCCGGCGACGGCGAGGGCGGCCAGGGTCTGGCGTTCGCTGGTCTCGAAGAGGAGCGAGCCGCCGGGGGCGAGCCACTGCGGGGCGTCGGCGGCGACGCGGCGCAGCACGTCGAGGCCGTCGGTGCCGCCGTCGAGGGCGGGGAGGGCCTCGTGGAAGCGGGCCTCGGGCGGCAGGAGGCCGATGTCTGCGGTGGGGACGTACGGGACGTTGGCGAGCAGGACGTCGACGCGGCCGCGCAGTCCGGCGGGCAGAGCGGCGAAGAGGTCGCCCTGGTGGACGTGACCGCCGTACGGGGCGAGGTTGCGCCGGGCGCAGCGGACGGCGGCCGGGTCGACGTCGGCGGCGTGGAGTTCGACGCCACCACCGGCGGTGGCCGCGAGCCCGGCGCCGAGGGCCCCGCTGCCGCAGCACAGGTCGACGACGACGGCGCCCGGGCCGGTGAGAGCGGTGGCCGTGGCGACGAGGTGCTCGCTGCGGCGGCGGGGCACGAAGACGCCGGGGTCGACGGCGATCCGCAGGCCCGCGAACTCGGCCCAGCCGACGACGTGTTCCAGCGGACGCCCCTCGGCCCGGGCCCGCACCATCACGGCGAGCTCGGCCGGGGTGGCGGCGGCGCTGAGGAGGATCCGCGCCTCGTCCTCCGCGAAGACGCAGCCTGCGGTGCGCAGGCGCGAGACCACGGAGGAACGGAGGGTTGCGGAGGGGAAGACCGACAAGGAGAACCTCTTGAGGGAATCGAGAACAGCTGAACGACTCCGTCAGGGCCCCTCGGGGCTGTCGCCGTGGGACGGGACACGCCCGCGCCTTACGCGCGCGACGCGCCGTCTCTGCGACCGGACCCGGGGAGCACCCGCTCGGACGTACCGGTAATGGGTCTCACCTCCCTGGATCGCGGTCCTGTTCGACGTCGGTCACCCTACCGCACCTCTGCGTAACGGTGTCCGGTTCGGTCACTCCAGGAACTCGGCGACCACGGCCGCGAACTCCTCCGGGGTGAGGATCCTGATGCCGAGCTCCTCGGCCTTGGCGCGCTTGGAGCCGGCCTTCTCGCCCGCGACGACGAGCGTGGTGCGCTTGGACACCGAGCCCGAGGCCTTGCCGCCGGCGCGCTCGACGAGCTCGTTCATCGCGTTGCGGGAGAGGTCGGCGAGGGCGCCGGTCATGGCGCCGGTGACGACGACGGCCTCGCCGGCGAGCGGGCCCGCCGGTGCCCCGTCCCCGCCGGCGGCGGCGGCCGGCGCCGTCGGCTCGGTGACCTCCAGGCCCACGCCCTGAGCGGCGAGCTTGTCCAGCAGCGGTGCGACGTCGGCGAGTTCGGCCACGATGACGGCGGCCTTCTCCACGCCGATGCCGTCCACGCCCGCGAGCGCCTGCGCGTCGGCTGCCCGGATCGCGGCCATGCTGCCGAAGTGGGCGGCGAGGCGGCGGGACATCGTGCGGCCGGTGCCGCGGATGCCGAGCGCGCAGAACACCCGGTTCAGCGGGCGGACGCGGGCCGTCTCCAGGGCGGCGAGCAGGTTGTCGGCACTCGTCTCGCCCATCCGGTCGAGCGTGAGCAGCTGCTCCTTCGTGAGGGTGAACAGATCGGCGATGTCGTTGACGAGGCCGCTCTCCACCAGCTGCACCGCGCGCGTGCCGCCGAGGCCCTCGATGTCGAGCTGGTCGCGCCCGGCCGCGTAGATCACCGAGGCGACGGCCTGGCAGCCCCTCCCCCGCACGCAGCGCCAGCGCTGCTCGGACGTGTCGATCGCGTCGCCGCAGCGCGGGCACACCTCGGGGAACGCGATCGGCTGCTCGGCACCGGTGCGCTCGTCCACCAGCGGCGCCTCCACGCGCGGGATCACGTCCCCCGCGCGGTATACGAACACCTGGTCGCCGAGCATCAGACCGCGGCGCCCGATGTCCGCCGGGTTGTGCAGCGTCGCGTACGTGACGGTGACGCCGTCGATCACGACCGGTTCGAGGACGGCGCGCGGCGCGATGATCCCGGTGCGGCCGACGTTCCACTCGACCGCGAGCAGCCGGGTGACCTTGTGCTGCGCCTGGAGCTTGCGGGCCACCGCCCAGCGCGGCGCGCGCGAACCCGAGCCGGCCTCCTCCTGGTCCGCCACCGCGTCCGCCTTCACGACGACGCCGTCGATGCCGAACGGCAGCGCGGCGCGCAGGGCGGCGATCTCGTCGATGCGCTGCTGCGCCTCGGCCAGGCTCGCGCAGCGGCGGGGCGCCGCGTCCGTGGTGGCGGCGGTGTTCGCGCCGAGCTCGGCGAGCCGGGCGAGGAGGGCGGCGTGGTCGAGGCCCGGCAGGCCGAGGGCGTCGTAGGCGAAGAACGTCAGCTCGACGCGGTACGGGCGGTCCTTGGCCCGCAGGGTGCCGGCGGCGCCGCTGCGCGGGTGGGCGAAGGGCGTGGCGCCGTGGGCCGTGCGGACGGCGTTGGCCTTCTCGAACTGCTCGTGGGTGAGCAGGACTTCACCGCGCAGCTCGACGTCCAGCGGCTCGGCGAGCCGGGCCGGCAGGCCGAGGACGGCGTCGGCGGCGTGCGTGATGTCCTCGCCCGCGAGGCCGTCGCCCCGGGTGAGCACCTGGGCGAGCCGCCCGGCCCGGTACCGGGCGGCCACGGCGAGGCCGTCCAGCTTCGGCTCCACGCACCAGGCCGCGACGGGCCGGCCCAGGCGGCGTTCCAGACCGGCCGCCCAGGACTCCAGCTCCTCGGCCGAGAACACGTTGTCCAGCGACAGCATCGGCACGCTGTGCGGCACGTCCCCGACCGCCGCCCCGCCCGCGACCTTCCCGGTCGGCGTCTCGGGCAGCACCTCGTCGGGGTGCGCCAGCTCGTACGCCTCGATAGCGCGGACGAGCGCGTCGTACTCGTCGTCCCCGAGCGGCGTGCCGCCGTCGGCGTAGTACGCGGCGGCGGCCCGCACGGCGGTGGCGACGGCGTCGGCGTACGCGTCCGTCGAGGTCAGGGCGACAGGGGAGGCCGTGGAGGCGATGTCCTTCATGGCGCCATCATGGCGAGTGGGACTGACATTCGACCGGCCGAGGCCGAGCACGCCCCCCTGCGGCGGGGCGCGGGGCCCGCGCGAAAACGCTTTGGCGGGCCGCTGCGACCGCTGCTAGCCTGCCGGAGGCCGTGCGAGAGAACGAGGAGGTGGTACCCGTGAACACAGTTTCGACATGGGTGCTCTCCTCCGGGGTCACGGTCGGGCGATAGGTCGTCCGGGAGCGCCGTTCCAGTGCACTCCCGAAAGGCACGACCATGCAGTTCACCTCCGAGCAGCGCCTCGACAACGGCGTCCTCGAACGCGAATTCACCCTCGGCGAGATCCCCGGCACCCTGTGGACGCCCGGATCCGCGCCCGTTCCGCTGATCCTCATGGCCCACAACAACGCCCTGCCCAAGGACGAGCCCCGGCTGGTGGCCCGGGCCCGGTACTGCGCGGCGCAGGGCTACGCGGTGGCCACCATCGACGCGGCCGGCTGCGGCGGCCGCCCCCGTTCCGCCGCCGACGACCGCGCCCGCGCCGACCTGCGCCGGGCCGTGCAGGCCGGTGAGCCGGTCGACGAGATCCTCGAGTCCTTCATCGGCCCGCTGGTCGAGAACGCGGTCCCGGAATGGCGGACCACCCTGGACGCCCTCCTCTCCCTGCCCGAGACCGACGGCCCGGTCGGCTACTCGGGCTGGACCGCCGTCGGCATCCGCCTCGCGGTGACCGAGCCCCGCATCGCGGCCGCCGGCTTCTTCGCCGGGGGCTACGTGCCCCTCGCCCAGCGCGAGGAGGCGCGGCGGATCACCATCCCGCTGCTGTTCCTGCTCCAGTGGGACGACGAAGGGAACCCCCGGCAGCGCGCGCTGGAGCTGTTCGACGCCTTCGGCAGCACCGAGAAGACGATGCACGCCAACATGGGCGGGCACGTCGGCACCCCGTGGTTCGAGCTGGAGAACGGGAACCGGTTCTACGCCCGGCACCTGAAGTAGCGCCGAGAGACGTCGGCGGCGGCCTGGCCGGCCGGGCCGCCGCCGTCACCCGCTCGCCGCGCGGGGCGGCGTGTCAGGTGGCGGCGGGCGGGCGGCGGCGGAAGGGTGGCTGGCGGTAATCCCCGGGAGAAAGGGCGATCATGCCTGAAGTCACCACCCCGTACGCGACCGGCACCCCGTGCTGGGTCGATCTCATGGCGAAGGACCAGCGGGCCGCGCTCGACTTCTACCGCGACGTCCTCGGCTGGCAGGGGCAGCCCGGCCCGGCCGAGTTCGGCGGGTACGCGGTCTGCGAGCTCAACGGGAAGGCCGCGGCCGGGATCGGGCCGGCGATGGCCCCGGAGGGCATGCCGGAGCCGCCGACCGTGTGGACCAGCTACCTGGCCTCCACGGACGCCCAGGCCACCCAGGACGCGATCGTCGCGGCCGGCGGCACGCTGCTGGTACCGGTGATGGACGTCGGCGACCTCGGGCGGATGCTCATCGCCGCCGACCCCCAGGGCGCGGTGTTCGGCGTCTGGCAAGCGGGCGGGTTCTTCGGCGCGCAGGTCGTCAACGAGGCCGGCGCGCTCACCTGGAACGAGCTGCACACCAGCGACATCCAGGCCGCGACAGCCTTCTACGGCGAGGCCTTCGGCATCGAGATCGAGCCGCTGGACGGCGCGGACGCGTACTGGGAGGTGCGGGTGGGCGGCCGGGCGGTCGGCGGGGCCACGCTGCTCGCCAACGACCCGCCCGGCACCCCGGCACACTGGCTGACGTACTTCGCCGTCGACGACGTGGACTCGACGGTCGACGCCCTGGTCAAGAGGGGCGGCACCGTCCTGGCCCCGCCCTTCGACATGATGGCCGGCCGGATGACGGTGGTCGCCGACCCGCAGGGCGCCCCGTTCGCGATGATCACGCCGACCCCGATGCAGTAGGGCCGCGTGCGGTAGGGCCGCGCCCACCGGAGCTCGTCCGCCCGCCCGGGCCTTCCCGGGCGGGCGGACGCCGGCCGGACCACGCGACGCCTCCGGTCCGCAGGGCCCGAGAGAGCCAGGAGTACGCCGGGATCGGACCGGGCACCGCCTGCCAGCCGTTGACGATCCGGCCCCGTGGCCGCCGTGGCCGGGGCGCCTTCCGCCGGGGCGGCAGGTGCCGGCGACGAAGTCTTCGGTCAGCCGCCGCCGTTCGTCGGCGGACGACTGCGTGAGCCTGTGCACGAGTCCGGTCTCCTCGGGATCGGAACCGTGCCCGGTCACGACGCGCAGCACGCTCCGGCGCAGCCGAAGCTCCCGGATCCGCAGGTCGGCGTCGGTGTGCGCGGCGGCGACATCGGCCTTCGGGAGCCCGCGGTCCACGACCCGCCGGATCGCAGGCAGGTCGACGCCCGACGCGCGCAGCGTGCGGACGAGTTCCAGGCGGAGCAGCGCGTCGAGGTCGTGGCGCCGGTAGCCGGCGGGGCTTCGGGCGATCGGCTCCGCGACCCCCGAGTCGGAGCAGAACCGGATCGTCCGCACGGACAGGCCGGTCCGCCGGGAGAGCTCCCCGATCGAGCGGAGGGTCGTCGCGTCCGTGGCCCTCACTCTGCTGTCTCCAGTCACTGGAGACTCAAGGCCGACCGTCCGCCCGCCTCCTTCCGCTGCCAGGGCAATCTGGGAGTTGGCGGACCGGCGCGGCGATCGTGACGATGGAGCGCCGTCCGTCCTTCCCGACCGAGGGAGTCCACCCGTGCCGCACATCGCCATCGACAACGGACTACCGGGGATCAGTGGCCTTCTGGCGCTGCGCCCGGACACCGCGGCCCCGCTGGGGCTGCTCGCCGACGCACTGCTGCGGGCTCCGGCCCCGATGAGCCGGGGCGAGCGCGAGCTCGTCGCCGCCTACGTCTCGAACCTCAACGGCACCCGCTTCTGCACCGGAGCCCACGGTGCCTTCGCCGCAGCGCAGTTGGAGGAGGGCGAGGACGTGGTGAAGGCGGTCCTGGCCGATCCCGCCACCGCGCCGCTCACCGACCGGATGCGGGCTCTCCTGCGGATCGCGGCCGAGGTGCAGGAGCGGGTCGGGCCGGTCTCGCACGAGGCGGTGGCGGCCGCCCGCGCGGCCGGCGCAGGGGACACCGAGATCCACGACACCGTGCTGATCGCCGCCGCGTTCTGCATGTACAACCGGTACGTCGACGGCCTGGCCACCGACCTCCCCGAGGACCCGGGCTACTACGCCGAGGGGGCGAAGCGGATCGTCGACTCCGGCTACGGCCGGGGGAACTGAGCATCGCGCGCCGGACCACGCGAGCACCGGACCCCTGCCGAGGAGACGCCGCCATGAGCACGTACGCATCGGGTCAGCCGGACACCACGGCCGGCCACGTCCCACGTCAACTCCCCATCCGCACGTCGCTGTTCGTCACCGGCGACTTCCCCGGGCGGCGCTGGCCGACCGTCCTGCTCAGCACGCTCGGCGGCCTCGTGCTGGCGTACGCCTGGAACGCGAACCTGGTCGACGACCAGATCGGCTTCGGCACCGCCGACGCCCTGCTCGGTCACGACGCCCACGGCACACCGATCACCGGGGTGGCCTCCGGAGTCCTGTTCGCCTTCGTCTCCGGGCTGGCCGGCTCCTTCACCGCGTGCAACATCGCGGCCTTCGGCGCCGTCGGCCCGCTGGTCGGCCAGTCACCGTCGCTGCGCCACAGGCTCCGGCACGTCGCCAGGCCGCTGGGCTGGGTCTTCGCGGGCATGGCACCGGTCTCCGCCGCCTACGGCGCGCTGGTCGGCCTCGCCGGCACGCACATGCCGCAGTTCTCGACGGCCACGAGCAAGGGCCTGACGCCCCGGGCGCTCCAGTCGATGACGGCCTTCGGCCTGATCGGGCTGGTGATGATCGTGCTCGGCCTGGCCGCCGTCGGCCTGGTCCGGGACCCGCTGGCCGGGCTGTCCCGCCGTTTCCCGAACGCGCCGCTGGTGCTCGTCGGCGCGATGATCGGCGGCTTCCTGGTGGGCCGCCCGTACCCGCTCTTCCGCGACCTGTTCCGGCACGCCGCCACCACCCACAACCCGCTCTACGGCGCGGGAGCGTTCCTCCTGCAGTCGATCGGCAACATCGCCGTCATGGCGGTGCTGTTCGTGGCACTCGCCCACGGAACGGGCGGCCGGCTGCAGCGGGTGCTGGCGTCCAGGCCCGCCCGGATCAGCGTGGTGACCGCGGCGGCCTTCCTGGTCGCCGGGGTCTTCACCGTCGTGTACTGGGACGTGCGGATGCTGGCCAGGCTCGGCTACCTCTGGTTCCCGCCGTCCCCCTGGGGCTGACCCCCCGGCCGACGTCCGACCGGGGCACCGAAGGCGCGCGTCGCGCTCGCGATGAGCAGGGCGGGCGCCGGCAGGACGAGGGCGCGGGCGCCGTCCGCGAGCTGGTCGGGCGGTGGCTGGACGAACTCGCGCCCCGGGGTTGAATCGTCGCGCCGTCGGCGGGGCGGAGGACCGTCGGTCATGCGTCGCGTGCTCACCCGCCTCCGCACGAAGCGCCACCGGATCACATCGCACGCTCCTGCCCGGCAGGTCCGACGGCCTACACGGGCACGCCCGTCAGCGGCCTCGTGCGGTAGAGGGCCGAGGCGCCCGGCGGGACGAGGCAGGGCAGCAGCCACTCCCACAACGCGGCGACCCGGCGGGCGCGCTCCTCGGGCGAGCAGTCCTCTCCGAAGGTGACCTCCAGGCCGCACGCGGCCGTCACCACGAGCGACTCCGGGCCGGTGCCGCCCGGGCGGTCGCGCAGTTCGCCCGCGCGGCGCGCGCCGGACAGCAACTCCCCTACCACGCCCGCCCACACGCCGTGGAAACCCTGCGTCCCGGCCGCGCACACGCCTGCCACCACTGGGCCGGGCCGCGTCGGGCCGGACTGCGTGCGGCCGGGTTGCTTCGGGACTTCGGCCGCCGGGCCCTGGGCCGCGGCCTCCCCCAGCCACGCGCCGCCCTCCCGACCGAGCCGGAACGCGGCGCGGATCACCGCGTCCGAACCGAGCGCGGCGACCAGCCAGTACCCCGAGTCGATCAGCGCCTGGAGCGGCGACGAGGCCGTGCGCAGCGTCGCGCACGCGTTGCGCAGCGAGCCCTCGGCCTGGTCCAGCACCGCACGCGCCAGGTCCTCCTTCGACGCGAAGTGGAAGTACAGAGCCCCCTTCGTCACCCCGGCCGTGCTGGCGATCTCGCCGAGCGTGGCACCCGCGTACCCGCTGCGGTCGAACAGCACCGCCCCCGCCTCCACCAGCCGCCCACGCGTCCGCTCCGACCTCTCCTGCGCCACGTGCCCTCAACCCCTCACTGCTGCAGACCAGTTCCGCCTACGCGCACCGCACCGAACAGTCCCGCCCGGGCCGCCCCCGTGGCCCTCAGCCCACCCGGGAGAACCGGGCCGCGGCGCCCGGCCGTTCGGCCGGGCGGACCGCGGCGGCCGGTTCGCCGCCGGCCTCCGCCCGTTCGGGGGCGGCGACCAGGATCGAGCGCTGAAGGCGCCGCAGCGCCGCCGACGGTTCCATGCCCAATTCCCGTACCAGAGTTGCACGGAGCCGTTGGTACACCTCCAGCGCCTCCCCCCTCCGACCGGAACGGTGCAGCGCGAGCATGTACTGGCCGTGCAGGCTCTCGTGGGTGCGGTAGCGGTCGACCAGGACGGTCAGTTCGGCGAGCAGGACCCGGTGACGGCCGAGCCGCAGGTCCGCGTCGATGCGCTGGTCCAGGGCACAGAGGCGGGTCTCCTCCAGGCGCTTGGCCTCGACGGCGAGCTGGCCGCCGACCGGGACGTCCGCGAGGGCCGGGCCGCGCCAGAGGCGGAGCGCCTCGTCGAGCATCCTCGCGGCGAGCCTGTGGTCGTCGCCGTCCATCGCGCGGTAGCCCAGGCCGGCCAGGCGGTCGAACTCGCGGGCGTCCGTGAGACCGCCGCCACTGTTGAGCATGTAGCCGCCGGGGGAGGTCACGAGGACGTCCTTCGCGCAGGCGAACCCGGCGGCGGCCGCGCCGGTCGTGGCGATCGCACGGTCGATGAGCTCGCGCAGCTGCAGGACGTACGTCTGCACCGTGGTGCGGGCGCTGCGCGGCGGGCGGCCGGACCAGAGCTCGTCGGCCAGCGTGCCGGCCGGGACGACCTGGTCGGCACGCAGGGCCAGTAACCCGAGCACCTGCCGCGGCTTCGGCGCCGACGGCACCACCGACACTCCGCACATCCGGACGTCCAACGCCCCCAGCACGCGGATCTCCATGACGGCCACCCCAATCCCACGGAACGCCCCCGGCGGATCCGCCGCGGTCGGCACCCGACTCCCCCTGGGTCGACACCCCGGAGCCACGATGACCAGTCAAAAACAGGACGAGCGGTTTGTCAATACAAAACCGAACGAGCTGTTTGTTTACGTGAATCGGGGTACGCATGCTCGATGAGGGGGCGCGAACGGACCGTTTGTCCGCCTGCGTGCGCACGAGAGCGCGCGCCTGGGCCCACGGGACAGACCGGGCGGACCGGACGGACCGGGCACAAGCGGACAGTGGCGCGGGGGCCGCATTGGGGTCCCCGCGCCACCGTCGATCGACTCCCTGCTGCGCGAGCGGAGCGCCGCGTCAGGACACCGCGACCGCGCCGCCGACCGCGTGCGCCTCGACCTCGGCGCCGCTTCCGCCACTACGGCCAGAGGCGCCGGCGCCGCCTTCCGACGCCGCACGGGCCGCCGCCACCTCGGCGACCACCCGGGCACCGCGGTCCGGCCCCATCTGCAGCGCGCCGAGCACACCCGGCACCGCGATGCTCGGCATCACGTGCTGGAACAGCCCGGCCACCCGGCGCTCCAGATCCGCCCGGCCGCTCAGCTTCTGGGACTGGATCTGCACGCCCGTCCACGCCGCCGTCAACAGCCAGGCCGCGTCCGCCGGAGTGACGTGCGGCAGCAGCTCGCCGCGCTCGCCGGCCGCGACCAGGATCGCCTCGAAGCGGGAGATCCACCCGAGGATCGCGCCGCCGCCGAACTCGTCGAACACGTCCTGGCCGAGGGAGAGCCGAGCGGCGGCGCTCAACAGCGGGTCGCGCGGCAGCAGGTGGGCGACCACCATCCCGGTGTCCACGAACTCCTGGAGTTTGCAGGAGCGTTCGGGTACGCCGTCCTGGGCGAACTGCTCCTCGACCACGCCCTGTGCGAGATCGCGCTTGGACGCGAAATGGAAATAGACCGCGCCGCGCGTCACACCGGCCCTGGAGACCACCTCGCCGATGGTCGCTCCCTCGTAGCCGAACTCGTCGAAGACAGAAGCCGCGGCCTCCAGGATCAGCCGACGCGTCCGGAGCGCGCGCTCCTGCCGTACCACCGGAACCACCCCGTCCTGACGTTCTCGCGAAAAACAAAACCAAACACGCCGTATCTTAGCGACGGGTGACCCGAAGGCGACAGGACACCGCCCGGGAGTCGCCCCAGTCGCACCTCCCCCCTACCCACCCGCTTCCTTCGGAGAATTCGGGACGACCGGCCGCCTGCCGGCACCTCAAGGGCACTCCTCACGTGCAGTCGCACACAAAACCGAACGATCGGTATGTGTAGCGGCATACCCGGCCCCGGAAGTTCGATCAAGCTCCTCGGCACCCCTCGACACCCTTCTCAACCGATCGGTTGAACGAGGCGGCGGACCGGCGTAGCGTTGTCCTCAACCAATTGGTTGAGAAGGAGCAGGGGTATCCGGTGGCCGTCGACCAACTGTCCCGGGCGTTCGTCGCCCTGGCCGATCCGACCCGGCGCGACATCGTCGCCCGCCTCTCGGTCCGCGACGCGACCGTCGGCGAGCTGGCGGAGTCGTACGCGATGTCGATGCAGGCCGTCTCCAAGCACCTCAAGGTGCTGGAGGAGGCCGGGCTCGTCAGCCGCAGCCGGGACGCGCAGCGACGGCCGTGCCACCTCGAACCGCAGGTGTTCGACTTGATGACGAGCTGGATCGAGCGCTACCGCCGACAGGCGGAGGAACGGTTCCGCCGCCTGGACGCCGTCCTCGCGGCCATGGCCGACGAGGCCGACGAGGCCGACCACGACGGGTCCGAAGGCGGGTCCGAAGGCGGACGCCCCGCGCACAACACGGAGACCGAAGCAGGCCCAGGACACGAAGGAGAGAAGCCATGACCTCCACCACCGGCCGCGAGACCCGGGTCGAGGCGGACCCGGCGCTGCCCACCATCCGGATCGTCCGCGAGTTCGACGCCCCGCCGGCGCGGGTCTTCCGGGCCTGGACCGAACCCGAGCTGGTCGCCCGGTGGCTCGGCCCGGACAACCACGAGACGAAGATCGACTTCTGGGACGGGCGCACCGGCGGGAGCTACCGCTACTCCATGCACCAGGACGGCCGGGAGATCGCCGCCTTCTACGGCTCGTTCCACGAGGTCCGGCCGGACACCCGGCTCGTCCAGACGTTCACCTACACGGGCGTGCCGGACGGCGTCTCGCTGGACACCGCCGCGTTCGAGCCGGCCGGCGAGGGCCGCACCCGCGTCACGATCCTGTCCGTGGTCGACAGCTTCGCCGCCCGGGACGCGATCCTCGCGAGCGGCATGGAGAAGGGCGTCACCGAGGGCTACGCGAAGCTGGACGCCCTGCTCGCCTCGGAGTGACCCCCGGAGCCCGGTACGACGAAGCGCCCACCGCCTGCGCGGCGGTGGGCGCTTCGTCGTACCGGGTCGTTCAGCGCCGTCCGAGCGCCGACAGCGGGTTCACGCCCTCCACGGCCCTGACGAGGGGGGCGAGTTCGGGGTTCTTCGCGGCCTCGTCGAGGGCCTCTCGGAGCGCGGCGTCGTTCGTGGGACGAGCAGCCTCCAGCAGTTTCAGGCCGTCCTCGGTGACGTTCGTGTAGATGCCTCGACGGTCGGTCGGGCACAAGTAGCGCGAGAGCAGGCCGCGGTCCTCAAGGCGGGTGACCAGGCGCGTCGTGGCGCTCTGGCTGAGGACGACCGCGTCGGCGACCTGCTTCATCTGCAGGTGGCCGCCCTCGTCGTCGTGCTGGCGGCTGAGCACGTCGAGCAGCGAGTACTCGCGCACGCTCAGGTCGTGCCCGGCCTGCAGGCTGCGCTCGATGTGCGCCTCGATCCGGCCGGCCAGGAGGTAGAGGGCGGCCCAGCCGTTGGCGAGGGCGGTCAGCGCGGGATCCGTGGCGGTCATGGCGCGGGTCTCCTTCCGGGTTCGACGCTGTCCAGGATAAGCCTTCCGCAAAAATTTCGGCCTGGGCATGTATCCCGCTTATACAAGCATCTGCCCACCGGCCGGAGGCGGAGCGACGGACGACCAGAGTGCCACCACGAGCAAAATCCCGCATTTGCATCTATCCCGCGTCTGCAACTATTGTCGAGGCTCGTAAGGCGCAGTAGCAATCTCGTCTGGAGGACGCGCCATGCCTCTCGCACTCCTCGCCCTGGCCATCGGGGCCTTCGGGATCGGGACCACCGAGTTCGTCATCATGGGTCTGCTGCCCGAGATCGCCGGCGACTACGGTGCGTCCATCCCCACCGCCGGGCTCCTGGTCACCGGGTACGCGATCGGCGTCGTCATCGGCGCGCCGCTGATGACGGTGCTCGGCACCCGGATCGGCCGCAAGACGATGCTGATGCTCCTCATGGGCCTCTTCGTCGCCGGCAACCTGCTGTCCGCCGCCGCCCCGAACATGGGCGTCATGCTCGCCGGCCGCATCGTGGCCTCGCTCGCCCACGGCGCGTTCTTCGGGATCGGCTCGGTGGTCGCCGCCGACCTCGTCGCCCCCGACAAGAAGGCCGGCGCCATCGCCACCATGTTCACCGGGCTCACCGTCGCCAACATCGTCGGCGTCCCGCTGGGCACCTTCGTCGGCCAGGCCGTCGGCTGGCGCGCCACCTTCGTCGGCGTCGCCGCGCTCGGCGTGGTCGGCCTGCTCGGCATCGCCAAGCTCGTCCCCGCCCTGCCCCGCCCCGAGGGCGCCCACCTGCGCGGCGAGCTGACCGCGTTCCGCAACCCGCAGGTGCTGCTCGCGATGGCGATGACCGTGCTCGGCTTCGGCGGAGTCTTCGCCGCGATCACCTACATCGCCCCGATGATGACCCACGTCGCCGGCTACTCCGACGGCGCCGTCACCTGGCTGCTGGTGCTGTTCGGCATCGGGATGTTCCTCGGCAACCTCCTCGGCGGCAGGTTCGCCGACCGCAGGCTGATGCCGATGCTGTACGCCTCGCTCGGCGGACTCGCCGTCGTGCTGGCCCTGTTCACCTTCACCGCGCACGACAAGGTCCTCGCCGCCGTCACGATCCTGCTGGTCGGCGCGCTCGGCTTCGCCACCGTCCCGCCGCTGCAGAAGCGCGTCCTCGACCAGGCGCACGGCGCGCCCACCCTGGCCTCCGCCGTCAACATCGGGGCGTTCAACCTCGGCAACGCCCTCTCCGCCTGGCTCGGCGGCCTGGTGATCTCGGCCGGCCTCGGCTACACGGCCCCGAACTGGGTCGGCGCGCTGCTCGCCGCCGCAGCCCTCGTCCTCGCCGTCTGGTCCGCCGCCCTGGAGCGCCGCGCCCCGGCCCGTTCGACCGCCGTTCCAGCCGTCTCGATCCCCGTCCACCACTGAACCGTTCCATGAGGAGAAGCGCCACCGTGAGCACCACGAGCACCACCACCGTCACTCCGCTCACCACCGCCGACGCGGAGACGCTCGTCGCCGCCGCCCGCACCGCCGCCGAGGCGGCCGGGGTCGCCGTCAGCATCACCGTGCTGGACGCGGGCGGGCACCTGCTCGCCTTCCGCCGCGACGACCGCGCCGTCCTGATCTCCGGTGAGACCAGCACCCGCAAGGCCTACACCGCCCTCCAGCTCGACGCCCCGACCGCCGACCTGGTCGACCTCGTCAAGCCCGACGGGCCGTTCCACTCCCTGCCCACCGCGCTGGACCGTCCGCTGCTCTTCATCGCCGGCGGCATCCCGGTCCACCGCGACGGCCGCCTCGTCGGCGCCCTCGGCATCGGGGGCGGCGCCCCCGAGCAGGACCACTCCTTCGCCACCGCCGCACTGGCGGAGCTCGTCGGCTGACCAGCGGCACTCCGCCGGCCACATCGCGCCCACCGACCGGAACGAACCGAACGGGGGATCTCGACGACGGCGTCGAGATCCCCCGGCTCGGCTTGGGCGGCCCGCTGACGGCCGCATCCGGGCGGCGGGTCCGACTTCCGGCCCGCCCGCCGCCAGCGGCCTGCTGGACGGCGGCCGCCCGTGCCCGCCGTCAACCAGGTCGAGCTGCACCCCGGCCTCCAGCAGGCCGAGCTGCGCGCCTTCCACGCCGGGCACCCCGTCTCCAGCGAGGCGTGGAGCCCGCTCGCCCAGGGCGCCGTCCCGGACGACCCGGCGATCACCGCGATCACCGCGATCGCCGCCCGCACCGGCACGTCCCCGGCCGAGGTGGTGCTGCGCCGGCACCTCCAGCTCGGCGACGTCGTCATCCCCGAGTCCGTCACCCCGGCCCGGATCCGGCAGAACCTCGACATCTGAGGCCTCCGGCTGGCCGACGGGGAGACGGCGCCGACCGCCGCCACCGACCGCGGCCCGCACCCGGACCGGTTCACCCGACCGACGTCACCCGTGAAACCCGTTCCGGGCCGGTCGGCCGGCCCGGAACGTGCGGTCGGTGGACAGCGCTGCGGGCCGGACGCCTCCGGTTTCGGCTCAGACCCCGGAGACGTGGGCGAGTTGCCCGACGGCCGCGGTGATGGCCATGGCGAGTCCGCCGCCGACGACGACGCGCAGGGTGGGGCGGAGGACCGTCGTGCCGGCGGCGCGGGCGGCGAGGACGCCTGCCAGGGCGAGGCCGCAGAGGGTGACGGCGACGATCAGCCACAGGCGGGCGCCGGTCGAACCGGCCAGGAGGCCGAGGAAGGGCACGAGTCCGCCGCCGAGAAAGCTGGCGGCGGAGGCGAGGGCGGCTTGGAGGGGGTTGGCGGCGGTGTGTTCGCTGTGACCGAGTTCGTCGCGCAGGTGGGCCTGGAGCGGGTCGGCCTCGTGCAGGGCCTCGGCGACCTGCCGGGCGAGCTCGAGCGGGACTCCGCGCCCTTCGTAGATGGCGGTGAGCTCGTCGAGTTCGGCTTCCGGGGCTTCGGCGAGTTCGCGGGCCTCCTTGGCCCGGTCGGCGGTCTCGACGTCGACCTGTGAGCTGACGGAGACGTACTCGCCGGCGGCCATCGCCATCGCGCCCGCGGACAGGCCCGCGAGGCCGCCGGTGACGACGGTGGAGGTGCCGGCCCCGCTGGCGGCCAGGCCGACCATGAGGCTGGCGACGGAGACCAGGCCGTCGTTCGCGCCCAGGACGGCGGCGCGCAGCCACCCGGCCCGGCCGGCCGCATGGCTTTCCGGGTGCGGGACGAGCTTGTCGAAGAAGGTCATCGGGCGGTGTTCCTGTCGGTCGTCGGGATCAGTGTCGGCTGGAACAGGTCGGCGCGCCTGCGGAAGCCGCCCGCAGGGGCGCCGGGCGGCCGGTCACCCCCGGCCGGTCACCCCAGGTCGGTCACCCCAGGTCGGTCACCTGCGGTCGGAGTGGAGGGCGAGGCGGGGGCAGGCACGGACGGCGCGGCGGGCGTGCTCGCGCAGGTCGGGCGGGACGGAGGTGGCGTGCTGGACGGGGTAGCCCCATTCGTCGAGGGTGAGGAGTTCGGGGAGCAGCTCGGCGCACTGGCCGTGACCGGTGCACGCGGTCCGGTCGATGCGCAGGGTTTCGCGGTCGGCGGTGGTCATGTCCAGCACTCCGTCGGGGTTGCGGGTGGGACCGGCAGGACGGCGGGTCGGCGGCAGTGGCCCTGGTGGAGGTGGTGGTCGACGTCGGTGGGGAAGGCGGTGAGGGCGCCGGCGGCGAGGCGGGCGGCACCGTCCGGGTGGTGGCAGGCTCCGCGACCGGGCAGCAGGCCGACGCGTCGGTGCAGGCGGTCGACGAGGCCGGGAGTGGGCCGACCGTCGGCGAGGGCGGTGAAGTCGTCGGCGACGGCGGGCAGGCCGAAGGTGCAGGGCCCGCACTGCCGCGCGCCGTTGGCGGCGAGGTAGGCGAGGATGCGGGCGGTCTCGGCGAGGGGGCAGGCGTCGTGCGGCAGCGCGGCGATGACACCGGCCCCGGGCGCCGCACACGGGGCGAGGCCCTCGCGGCTGAACGGCAGCCGGAGAGCGTCCGGGGTGGTCAGCCAGGTGCCGGCGAACCCACCGAGGAGAACGGCCTGGAGCGGCTGGTCAGGGCCGCCGGCCTGCGCGAGGACGGTGCCGATCGGAGTTCCGGGTTCGATTTCGAGGACGCCGGGTTCGCGGACGGCTCCGGCGACCGTCACCAGCATGCTTCCCGGCGAGGCCGTGGTCCCGGCCCGGCGGAACCGGTCGGCACCGTAGCGGGCGATCAGCGCGAGGTGGGCGAGGGTCTCCACGTTCTGGACGAGGGTGGGCCGTCCGTGGACGCCCTTCTCGTGGGTGCGGGGCCGGGCACCTGTCGGGCGGGCGGGGCCCCCGTCCAGCCAGTGGACCAGGGCAGTGGATTCGCTGGTGACGTAGCCGTGCGGCAGCGCCTCCACCCGGATCGGCACGGAGTCGACACCGGCGCGCCGGCGCTCTTCGACGGCGTCGGCCAGGGCGCGTAGCAGCACGGGTCGGGAGCGCGGCAGGCACAGGTGGATGCGATCCGCTCCGACGGCCTCCGCGGCCAGGACGGCGCCGTCCAGGACGAGGTGCGGGACCGTGGCGAGGAGGGTCCGGTCCTTCTGGCTGAGCGGCTCGCTCTCCATCCCGTTGGCGACCACGACGGCGCGGCGGCGCCCGGCTGCGACGGCGCGCAGCTTGCGCGCGGTGGGGAACCCGGCTCCGCCGCGGCCCGTCAGCCCGGCCTCTTCGACGGTTTCCACCAGCCGGGTCCCCGGCCGGGGCGCAGGGCCGTGGCGCAGGAGGTGCTCGGCCAGACCCACGGGTGTGCCGGTGGCGCAACCGCGGTCCAGCAGCCGGAGGGTCGTGCTCGGCCCGGCGGTTCGGCCGAGGGGCGCGAGGTTCATCGGATGCCTCCGAGGGCGGTGAGCGAGAGGGCGGCGCGGTGGGACCAGCCCGGTTGCAGCGGTCCGGCGGCCAGGAAGGTGGTGGTCAGTACCGGGACGGCTGCGACGAGGAGGCCGGCGGACACGCGGAGGGCGCGTCGGGCGGGCCCGGCCCGGTGCAGACGCCATCCGGCGGCCGCGGTCACGGTCACCAGGCAGAAGGCGTAGAGCCACAGTTGCAGCGGCAGGCGGGTGTCGGTACCGGTACCGACCGCGTGGAGGAGGCCGACCGGCCAGGCCGCGTACGCGAGCCAGTGCACGGCCTTCCAGCTGGCCCGGCCGATGCGCAGGCGCAGCGCACTGGTGATCGCCACAGCGAGCAGCAGGTCGAAGGCGACCGTGCCCAGGCCGAGCCACAGGGGCCGGTAGGCGGCGCCGAACGGCACGACGGCCGTGGCCCAGGAGAGGCTGACGTAGGGGTCGATGATCGCGGTGCCGATGTGGAGGCCGAGGAAGGCGAGGGTGAGGACGGCCAGGTTGCGGTGCAGGAGCCCGATCTCGAAACGGCCGATCCGGCGCGGTCGGGCTCGGCCGCCGACCGCGATGCCGAGGGCGACGGTCGCGGTCAGCAGCAGGAGGGCGACGGTGCCGCCGGCGCGGCTCGCGTACCACAGTGGGTTGGCGGCGAGGGCGGTCGCCGTGGTCATCTCGGGCCTCCGGCAGGGTCGTCGGGCCAGCCGCCGATCCGGATGGCGGTGCCGTCGAGGCGGACCAGGCGCGCGGGCAGTGCGGTCCGCTCCAGCCATTCCTGGGCGGCCGGGCCGAGCACGACCGCGGCGGTCGTGGCGGTGTTGGCGTCCAGGCACGTGTCGGCGGCGACGGTGACGGTGCGCCAGTAGGCCTCGGTGGAGCGTCCGGTGGCGGGGTCGACGATGTGGTGGACGACCTGGCCGCCGCGGCGCCACGCACGCACGCTCACGCCCGACGTGGCCAGGGCTCCGGAGGTGACGGCGACGACGGGTCCGGGGCCGGTGGCCGCGTGATCGTCGGCCAGGCCGACCCGCCAACCACCGTGCGGGGCTCGGCCGGCGGTGGCGAGATCCCCGCCGAGGTTGACCAGGACCCCGGCGCCGACGGCTTCGGCGATCCGGCGGGCGGCGCGGTCGGCCGCGAGGGCCTTGGCGGTCGCGCCGAGATCGAGGACGGTGCCGCGCGGCAGGACCAGGCGACGGGTGCCCGGCTCCCAGTCGACGGCCCGCCAGCCGGTGGCGGGCCGCGCGGTGGGCAGCGGCACGGCGTCCTGGGGGCGCAGCGAGGCGAAGGTTCGGTCGTAGCCGAGGGCGCGGACGGCCCGGCCCACGGTCGGGTCGACGGCTCCACCGGTCAGTTCGGCCGCGCGCAGTGCGGCGTTCAGGGCCTCGGCGAAGAGTTCGCTGACGGTCGTGGCGGTGCCGGCGGCGGAGTTGAGGCGGCTGAGTTCGGAGTCCGGGCGGAAGCGGCTGCACGTGCTGTCGATGGCGGCCAGCTCGTCCATCAGGATCCGCTCGGCCTCGGTGAGCGTCCGGTGATCGGTGGTCAAGAGGGTGGCGGTGGTACCGAGGGCGGGGAAGCTGGTGGCCGCGCCGGGGAGGTGGTGGCCGTTCACGACGCGCCGGTCCTGGTCTGCGGCGCCTGCTGGGTGGGGAGCGGCGAGTGCGCCGGCGGGGTGAGACCGGTGCAGGTGACCGTGCTCTGCGGCGTGGGCGCGGTCGGCGCCGGGGCTGCGACTTCCTCCGCCTCGTCACCCTCGCCGTCCGGCGCCTTGTCGCCGCGCGACGGCGTGTTGGTCGCGGCGGGCGCGGCGGGCGCGGCGGGCGCGGCGGGCTGCCGGGTGCAGGTGACGCCCGCGGGCAGTGTCCCCTGTGCCGGCGTGGGCGTCCCGGAAGCGCCGGGTGCGAGGGTGGTGTACGTGAGGCCGAGGGCCGCGGAGCCGGCGGCAGCGGCGACGACGGTCCAGCGCGTGGTGGTGGACACCCGTCGCATCCCGTGCTCGCGACGCGCGGGGCCTTCCGGCTGGGGCTGGCTGTGGAGGTCGGCCATGGCGGGCACTCCTCGTGGTCCGGCTCGGGTGCTTCCACTGACCACGGTGCGCCGGGTTGTTGCTCGGACTTGCTCACAACCTTCCTGGAACCGGTAAAAGTCAGGGTGCTCGCCGCTCGTGCCCCAGCGGCAGGTCCAGGACGACGGTGAGGCCGCCACCCGGTGTCTCCTCCAGAGTGACGGCGCCGCCGTTGGTCGTGACCAGCCGGTGGACGATGGCCAGTCCGAGCCCGCTGCCGCGGGCTCGGGGGTTGCCGAAACGGTGGAAGGCGACCGCGCGTGCCTCGGGCGTCATGCCGGGGCCGTCGTCCACGACCCTCACCCGGAGGGTCTCCGTTCCCGGCGTGCTGTCGATCGTGACCGTGCCGTTCTCGGGAACGGCGTCGAGGGCGTTGGCGAGCAGGTTGTCGAGGACCTGCTCCAGATGACCGGACCCCAGACTGGCGGGATGGCCGGCCCGGCAGTGGTTGGTGATGCGGACACCGCGCTCCTGCGCCACCGGTTCCCAGGCCGCCACCCGGTCGGCCACGACTTCGTCGACCCGGACCGGCACGGGTTTCGGCACGGTCTGCTCGGCCCGGGCCACCGCCAGCAGCCCGTCCACCAGGCGGGAAAGCCGCGCGAGCTCGTCCTGCGCGGAGGCCAGCAGCTCGGGCGCGGTCTCCGGCGGGGCGGTGGCGAGCAGGTCCAGGCGCAGCCGGATCGCCGCGAGCGGGGTGCGCAGCTGGTGCGAGACGTCGGCGATGACGGCCTGGTGGCCGTGGACCAGGTTCTCGGTGCGGGCGGCCATGGCGTTGAACGTCGCGGCAAGCCGGTGGACTTCGGGCGGGCCGCTGTTCACGGCGGCGCGCTCGTCGAGCCTGCCCTCGCCGAGCTTGCGGGCCGCGGTGTCCAGGGTGGCCAGCGGACGGTTGACCCAGCGGGCGATGCCGACCGAGACCAGGGCGGAGGCGGCGATCCCGGCGAGGGCGACCAGGCCGATCCAGGTCCAGGTGACCGCGATGCGGGTGTCCAGCGGGGTGGCCGACCGGGCCAGGACCACCACGCCGTCCGGCTGCCGGAAGGTGCCGACCGGCTCGGCGGCCAGCAGCCGCCCTTCGCTCTCGGGCGGTTCCGGTTCCCTGCCGGCGAGGGTCCGCGCCACCAGCTCGCGGGCCTCGGGCACCTGAGCGGCCTGGCACGGCGTCGCGGCGATCAGCCGGCCGTTCGTGTCGGAGACCACCACGCAGTCGCCCGCCTTCTGCGCGTCGGCGAGATCCGCGTTCATGGCGTCCGCCGGCGCCCGGTCGGACAGGTACTCCTCGGCGGAGGCGGCGACGACCCGGGCGGCGGCCTGGGTCTTGTCCCGGAAGGCCAGATGCTCGCGCTGCGTGATCGACAGGCCGAGCGGTACCGCCGCGGCGGCCACCAGGACGACCGTCAGTGCCAGCAACGCGAGCACGATCCGGCGGGTCACGGCGTCTCCGCGACCTCACCGAGGCGGAATCCCCGACCGTAGGCGGTCTCGATCAGCCCCGGGACGCCGAGCTTGCGGCGCAGGGCGGCGACGTGGACGTCGACCACTTTCGTCGGCCCGTACCAGTGTGCGTCCCAGGCGCTCTCCAGGATCTCCTGGCGGGTCACCACCCGGCCCGGATCGGTCACCAGGCATGCGAGGATGTCGAACTCCTTGGGGGTGAGAGCCACCTCCGCCCCGTTCACGGTCACCCGGCGGGTGCGGCGGTCGACCGTGAGCGGGCCGTGGCGCACCGGCTCCTGCTCGGAGGGCCGGGTACGGCGTAGCACCGCGCGCAGCCGGGCCAGCAGCTCGGCCAGCCCGAACGGCTTGACCAGGTAGTCGTCGGCGCCCTCGTCCAGAGCCAGGACCCGGTCGGCCTCCTCACCGCGCGCCGTGACCGCGATGATCGCCGCGTCCGACCGCTGTCGCAGGCGCCGACACACCTCCACCCCGTCGATGTCCGGCAGGCCGAGGTCGAGCAGCACCGCGTCCGGCGCCGGCTCCGCCAGCGCCGCCCTGCCGGTGGCGACGCCGGCGGCGCTGTAGCCGGCCTGTCGCAGGCCCCGCACGAGGGAGTCCGCGATCACCGGATCATCCTCCACCACCAGTACCCGGAAGGTCCCGGTGTCCATCGCTGCACTCATTTCGCACCGTTCCATGGTCCGGCCGGTTCGGCGGTCACCGCCATCGTGTGCCCACCCGGGGAAAGACCGCTTGGGCCGAACAGCCCGACTCGGTCACCGGATTTCGAGCGCCTTCCGGACCCGCCCGGCCCGCCCGGCCCAGCCGACCGGGCCGAAGGCCCCTGGCACTTGTAGCGGCTCGCGGGGTCTCGTGGGTCGGAGGAACGGAGGTCCGGCATGAGCGAGCCGCACGACGACACGAGGGAGCCACGGCCCTCGCACGGGTGATCGGCACCCTGTGCAGGGGCTGGACCGGCGTCGACCTGCTCGCCGTCCCCGCCCTGGCCGGCACCCGCGCCACCGACGCCGAGCGCGCCCGAGCGTTCCAGCAGGCCCTCGCCCGATTCGTTCGATCACACGACACCGGCCGGGCGCCGGGGAGCGAGGGCCTCGATCATGACGGCGATGCCGTCCAGCAGCGGCTTGAGGCCGAACACCGGGTACCCGGCCGCTCCGGTGATCGCCGTGAAGGCGGGGGCCTGGCGGCCCGTCCACTGGTCCTCGCCGAGGCCGGTCGCCGCCTCGGCCTTTCGGGATCGCGCTCGACGGGTGAGGCCGGGACACGGCTCTAGCCATCCACCCCCAGGAGGTCCTGGGCTGCGCGGTTGAACGCCTCGGTGGCTGGGGTCGGACGGTCGCGGTGGTGGATCAGGCCCCACTGCACCGGGGGTGCGTCGGCCAGCGGGCGGTAGGCGACGTCGGGACGGGGGTGGTAGCGGCGGGCCTGGGCGCCGAGCGGGAAGGCACCCCGGCCGGCACCGACGAGGGTCAGGATCTCGTTCAGCGTGCCACCCTCCGGTCCGGGTGAGATCGGCCGTCCGGCCGGCGTCCGCGTCGGGGTGCGGTCGGCGCGGAAGGACTCCGGTACGGCGGAGGGAAGGTGGACGAGCGGGAGGTCGGCCAGCTGCTCCGGCGTGACATCGTCCTGCAGCGCGAGCGGATGGCCGGCGGGCAGGGCGAGCATCCGGGGCTCGCTCACCAGGACCGGGCCCGGCACCAGGTCGGGCTCGCTCAGCGGGTACTCCGCGAACACCAGGTCCACCTCGCCCGCCCGCAACAAGGCCAGGCGATCGACGAGTTCGGCCTCCCGGAGGGCCGCCTCCCAGCCGGGCAGCCGTCCCCTGAACCGCTCCGCGACGCCGACGAGCAGCTGCCCCGCCGCCGGGCCCGCGAACGCCACCCGCAGCGTTCCGGTGCGGCCGTGCCCGGCGTCGGCGACCCGCCTGACGGCGGCGCCCACCGCCTCCCACGCGGGCCGCAGCTCCTCCGCCAGCTGCGCCCCCAGCGCGGTCGGCTCCACCCGGCGGCTCGTCCGGACGAACAGCGGCGCGCCGACCCGGCGTTCCAGCTTCCGCACGGTCTGGCTGATCCGCGCGGTGGAGACGTGCAGCCGCTCGGCCGTCCGCCCGAAGTGCAGTTCCTCGGCGAGCGCCAGGAACGCCTCGATCTCGTGCCGCTCCAGCACGCGGTACCGCCTCTCCCCCACTACATCGTTAACCCTCGCTTCACGATCGTTGCACAGCCTCCCATTGATCGTCCGACCGCTCTGGCGGGAGGGTGGAGCCATCGCCGAAGATCCCCCACCTCCACAGGAGTTGCACCATGTACGTCACCACCGACCGCGCCCTCGCCGCCCCCGCCGCCGACCCGGAGGCAGTCGCCGCCGAACTGCGCGACCGGACCGAGATCCTGGACGCCCTCCTCCGCTTCGGCCTCGGCCAGGACCTCCACGACCGCGGGTTGTTCGCCTCCTCCTTCACCCCGGACGCCGAACTGGACTTCCGCCCGGCGGCCGCCGCGTGGGGCGCCGAACCGCCCGTGATGGCCGGCCGGGACCACATCGTGACCACGATCCTCGGCATGTTCGCCGGCCGGGTGACCACCACCCACCAGATCACCAACCCCCGCATCACCGTGGACGGCGACCGGGCCCGGCTCACCTCCCTCGTCGAGGCGCAGCACGTGCTGACGGCCGACCCCGCCACCCACGCCCTGCTGAAGAACCGCTACGACGTCGAACTGCACCGCGACGGCGACCGCTGGCTGATGCACCGGGTGCGGATCGACAACGTGTGGCTCACCGGCGAGCCGCGCGCCATCTTCGGCTGAGCGCCCCGCAGGACCTGCGCGTCAGGGCAGCACGGCCACCGCCTCCACTTCCACCAACTGGTCCGCGTAGCCCAGCACGGCGACGCCGAGCAGCGTGCTGGGGGCGTCGTGCTCCGCCATGTACGAGCGGTACACGTTCCACACCTTCACGAGGTCGGCCTGACGGGAGGACGCTACGTAGACCGTCGTCCGGGCGATGTCGGTCCGTGCCGCGCCCGCCTCGTCCAGGGCGGTTATGAGGTTCCGCATGACCTGGTGCGCCTGCCCCTCGTAGTCGCCGACGGCGACCGTCCGGCCCTTCTCGTCCAGCGGACAGGCGCCGGCGAGCCAGAGCGTACGGACCGGCGCGTCGACGGCCGCCGCGTAGGCGTAGTCGACGGCCGGGGCCAGACGAGTGCTGCGGATGAGCTTGACGGGACTGGTCACGGTGGCCTCCGGAGGTCGCGGTCGAACCTTTGCGCCCATCGTTGGCCGCACCTGAGGGGGCGTCAAACGATTTGCGGGCGAATTTCCCGCCGTTCCGAGGCCGATGCGGTTCGCGATTCACCGTTCCGGGTGATGGCGGCCCGACGGCTCCGGCCGGGATCCTGGTGTCCCGAGGCCTGACGAGACGCCGACAACACCGGGAGAGTGAGCGATGGAGTCCCAACTGCCGCACCACGAGGACGGTTCGGGCGTCGGCCGGCGCCGGATGCTGGGGATCGCGCTCGGGGCCGGACTCGTCCCCGCCCTGGGGGCGTCGGCCGCCGCGAGCGCCGGACCCGCGCCGAGCGGCCCCGCCCCGACCGAGCCCGTGGCGGCCGCCGCACTCGGACGACGCGTCGCCGAGGTGGCCGCCGCGCAGATCGGCGTGCCGTACGCGTGGGGCGGCGGCGACCGGCTCGGGGCGAGCTACGGCTTCTGCGACGGCGAGAACGGCTACCTCGACGGGGTCTGCCTCGGCGAGAACACCGTCGGCTACGACTGCAGCGGCCTGTCCCTCTACTGCTGGTACCTCGCGAGCCAGGGGAAGGTCGAGCTCGCCCACTACACCGTCGCGCAGTTCAACCGCAGCGCCGAGGTGCCGCGCGACGCCATGCTCCCGGGAGACCTGATCTTCTTCTCCCGCCCGGACGCGATCCTGCACCACGTCGGGATCCACGCGGGCGACGGCGCGATGATCCACGCCGAACGGACGGGCACGCGCGTCGCCCGCGTCGAGAACGTGCTCGCCGTTCCGCGCTGGGCCGACGAGTTCGCGGGCGCCCGGCGCCCGCACCCCGCCTCCTAGCGCCTCACAGGCCGAGCCGCCCCGCCGTCAGGCCGGCGTGGACGCGCAGCAGCAGCTCCTGGAGCACCTCCCGCTGCGGCGCGTCCAGCGGCGCGAGCACCTCGTCCTGCACCGACCGCGCCTCGGCGTCGAGTTCGGCGAGCAGCGCCCGCCCCGCGTCCGTCACGGACACCGACACGCGTCGCCGGTCGGCGCCGTCGCGGGCCCGCTCCACGTGGCCGCCCGCGGCCAGCCGGTCGGCGACCTTGGCGAGGTCGCTCGGGTCCAGGGCGAGCCGCTCGCAGAGCTCGCGCTGGGCGTGCGGCCCGAAGTCGGCGAGGGCGGCCAGCACGGCCATGTCCCACAGTCGCAGCCCGCGCGCGGCCAGCCGTTCGCCGAGGCGGGCCCGCGCGGTGCGGCCGATCCGGGAGAGGAGGTAGGTGCTGAGGTCGAGCAGGGTCGGCGGCATGCCGTCCGGGGACGGGGCGGCGGGAGAGGTCATGGCTGAATTCTAGGCTTCTTCCTATAGTGGGTTCACACCTACTAATATTCGAGTCACGCCCAGGAGCCCTGTCCATGGACGCCCTGTACCCCCGCCTGCTCGTCACGCGCTTCGCCGAGTGCTTCGGCTTCTACCGCGCCGTCCTCCCGCCCCTCACCGGCGCCGTCCTGGTCAAGGGCACCCCCGAGGGCCCGTACGCCAACTGGGACGTCGACGGCCAGGCCGTCCTCGTCCTCTACGACCGCGCCGCCATGGCCGCCACCCTCGGCACCACGGACCTGCCCGCCCGGACCTCCGCTCAGGACTGCGCGATGCTGGTCTTCCGCGTCGACGACGTCGACAAGGCGCTCGCCCTCTGCCTCGCCCATGGCGCCACCCTCGCCGCGCCCGCCACCGACCGTCCGGAGTGGGGCCCGAACCTGCGCAGCGCCCACCTGCGGGACCCGGACGGGCACCTGATCGAGCTGCAGTCCTACTGACGCGCACCGGCGGCCCCGACCGAGCGGGCGGAGCCGCCGGAACGGACGCTCAGCGGTGGAAGACCTGGAGTTCGCGGACGGCGTCGTTGAAGTTCGCCCCCAGGTAGGAGGCCGGAAGGTCCATCGTCTTCTCCACGCTGAGCGTGGACCACAGGTGGACGGCGTTGCAGTTGTTGTAGCCCTTCATCGACGAGACGCTGAGCGCCACGTCGATGTAGTTGACGAGGTGGTAGCCGTTGCCGTCGCAACCGCCGGCGTCGCCGTAGAAGGCGTAGATGACGCCGCCGCCGTAGTCGGCGTCCTTGAACTCCTCCAGCAGCAGCGTCCGGTCCATGGGCCGCTCGGCCGACCGGTCCACGCCGTCGGCCTTGGCGAGGGCGTCCTCGCGGGAGTCCGACGAACAGGCTCGCCCGAGCACCGGGGACCGGCCGTCCGCGCCGGGCACGTGGCCGAGGACGGCGGCGCAGTACTGCACCGCCGGGATCGGGAGCGGTCGGGACGGGAAGGACGAGGCCGGGGCGGCGGGTGCGACGGCGGCCGACGCGGCGAGGGCCAGGCACGCGACGAGGGCGGGCCCGACGATCCTGCGCGGGATGCGCATGGGTACCTCCGGAACGAGGGGGACGGCGGCCGGGGACTCGACCGCCGCGCCCATTCGACGGGCGGCCGAGTCCTCTTGACGATCCGACACACCGTTTGCCGCACTAGTCGTACGTATGCCACCGGATCAGCGGGCGGGCTCCTCCTCCCACAACTCGCCGCTGCACGCCGCCACCAGCGCGCCGATCCGGGCGAGCGCCTCCTCGGCCGGCATCGGGTCGAGCCGGCGCCCGTCCCGAAGGCGCAGCGCGACGCGCCCGTCCGCCGCCTCCCGCGCGCCGATCACCGCCTGGTACGGCACCAGACGCGCCCCCCGGATCCGCGCTCCGAGGCTCCCGTGCTCGGGACCGGCGATCTCGGCGCGCAGCCCGAGGTCGAGGCAGCGTTCGCGCAGCCGCTCGGCCTGCGGGACCTCCGCCTCCGAGATCGGCACCAGCACGATCTGGGCCGGCGCGAGCCACGCGGGGAACGCGCCGCCGTGGAGCTCGATCAGGTGGGCGACCACCCGCTCGACGCTGCCGATCACGCTCCGGTGGACCATCACGGGGCGGTGTTTGGCGCCGTCCGGCCCGATGTAGTGCAGGTCGAACCGCTCGGGCTGGTGGAAGTCGATCTGGACGGTGGAGAGGGTGAACTCGCGCCCGGCGCCGTCGGCGATCTGGACGTCGATCTTGGGCCCGTAGAACGCGGCCTCGCCCTCCGCCGCCTCGAACGGCACGCCGGAGCGCTCCAGCACGTCGGTGAGCAGCGCGACCGCCCGTTCCCAAAGGGCCGGGTCGGCCACGTACTTGCCGCCCGCGCCGGGCAGCGAGAGGCGGTAGCGGACGGGCACGATGCCGAGCGCGCGGTGCGCCTCGCGGATCAGCTCCAGCGCGGCGACGGCCTCGTCGGCGGCCTGCGCGGGGGTGCAGAAGACGTGGGCGTCGTTCAGCTGGATCGCCCGGACGCGGGTGAGGCCGCCGAGCACGCCGGACAGCTCCGAGCGGTACATGCCGCCCAACTCGGCCATCCGAAGGGGCAGTTCACGGTAGCTGTGCGGGCGGGAGCGGTACATCAGCGCGTGGTGGGGACAGAGGCTGGGGCGCAGCACCATCTCCTCCGAGCCGACTTGCATCGGCGGATACATGTCGTCGCGGTAGTGCGCCCAGTGGCCGGAGATCTCGTACAGCTCGCGCTTGCCGAGGACGGGCGAGTAGACGTGGCGGTAGCCGGCGCGGCGCTCGCGGCCGCGGACGTACTCCTCCAGGGCGTGCCGGACGGCGGCGCCGTCGGGCAGCCAGTAGGGCAGGCCGGAGCCCATCAGGGGGTCGGTGTCGAAGAGGTCCAGCTCGCGGCCGAGCTTGCGGTGGTCGTGCGCGGCGACGTGCGCGGCGGCGACGTGCTCGTGGGCGTCGGCGCAGTCGGCGTGGACGTCGGCGGGGACGTGAACGTTCATGGGGTGGTCTCCACTCGGAGGGCGGGACGAGTGGATCCGGAAACGGCGAAGCCCCGGGGCACTCGCCCCGGGGCTTCGGACTAGGTCGGCAGTCAGCGCACCGGGACTCTCTCCGGCGTCGTCGTGGCGAGTGCAGCGCGCTTCATGTGATCCACCGTAGCAGGCGGATGAAGCCGGTGGTGATCTTTTTCCGACGCACGGCTAGGTTGTCGGCATGACCTTGTCGACACGTACAGCAGTCGCCGCCGACCGTGCCACGGTGCTCGCCCTGATCGACGGCGCCCGGGGCGAGGGGCTGTCCCCGGAGGAGCGCGCGGAGCGGGGTTTCGTGCAGGGCCGCTTCGACGGGGACAAGCTCGCCTCGATGGAGGCCACCACCGGCGTCTACGTCGCCGAGGAGGACGGGCGGATCGCGGGCGCCGCCCTCACCGCCCCCGCCTCGCCGGCGCTCGACGAAGGGCCGCCGCGGCAGACCTGGGAGGCCGCCCTGCGCGCCGGGCTCGCGCCGGACCGCTTCTACCTGTACGGGCCGGTGGTCGTCGATCCGGCCTTCCGCGGGCGCGGGGTGGTGCGGAGCCTGTTGCGGGCGGTCGACGCGAACCTCCGCGACCGCTTCGACCACGGCGTCCTGTTCGTCGAGCGGTCCAACCACAAGTCGCTCGCGGTCCACCGGCACCTGGGCATGCGCGAGGCCGCGGAGTTCACCGTGGCGGACCGCACGTACACGGTGTTCAGCTTCGCGTCGGGCACCTTCTGCGACCAGCCGGCGGCGACTCCGGCGGGCTGATCGCTACCGCGCCACGGCCGCACCGGCGGCGGCCACGTCGGCCGCCGCCCGGACGAACTCGCGGACCCGCTCCGTCGTGTTGCCCGGCAGCCAGACCGGGCCGCGCTCGATCGGCGGGGCGTCGTGGATCGGGACGTAGGCGAGGTCGGGGCGCGGGTAGTACTGGCGGCAGTGCTCGCCGACCGGCAGGACGCCCCGGCCCAGCGCGACCAGGCTGAGCATCTCGGAGAACGTCCCGCCGGAGGGCCCCTTGGGCACGGGCCGACCGGAGGGGGTGCGGTCGGGGGTGCGGTCGCGCTTGAACCCGACCGACGTCACCGCCGGGTACTGCACCACCGGGTGGTCCGCGAGCACTTCGAGCGACACCGACTCCTCCCCCGCCAGCGGGTGCCCGGCCGGCACCGCCAGGGCGCGGCGCTCGGTCAGCAGGACCGGCCCGGTGGCCATGCCGTCGAAGGGGTAGGAGGCGACCAGGACGTCGACCGAGCCGTCCTCCAGACCGGACCGCGAGTTGGAGAGCTGCGCCTCCCGGACGTCCACCCGGCAGTCGGGGTGCCGCTCGCCGAACAGCGCGACCGCCCGGAGCAGCACCGGTGCCGTCCACTCGCCCATGAACGCGACCCGCAGCTCGCCCGTCACCCCCCGGCCGGCGTCCACCGCGCGGCGCAGGGCCTCCTCCATCGCGGCCACCACCGGAGCGAGGTCCTCGGCCAGCTGCCGCCCGACCGGGGTCAGCCGGACGGACCGGCTGGTGCGGTCGAACAGCGGCGCGCCGATCCGGCGTTCCAGCTTCCTGACCACCTGGCTGACCCGCCCGGTGGTGAGGTTCAGCAGCTCGGCGGTCCGGCCGAAGTGCAGTTCCCCGGCGAGCGCGAGGAAGACCTCGATCTCCAGCCGCTCCAGCATGCCGCCCCCTCGCCCGCTCCCGGCACCGTTCGCTCCGGCATCGTTTAGTCCAGCTCAACGATCATACGACCATCCGGCATTGATGATCACTTCCTGGCGGAGGATCGTGGAACACGTCACCAGCGGAACCCACACCCCCGGAGCAGGCCACCATGCGCGTCATCGCCTTCGACCACCTCGTCCTCAACGTCGCCGACATCGAGCGCTCCCTCGCCTTCTACTCCGGCCTCCTCGGCCTGGAGCCCGTCCGGGTCGACGAGTGGCGGGCCGGCAAGGTGTCCTTCCCGTCCGTCCGGGTCACCGCCGGGACCATCATCGACCTGGTCCACCGCCCCCGGCACGAGTCCAACGTCGACCACATCTGCCTCACCGTCGAGCCCCTCGACTGGCAGGAGGTCATCGACTCGGGCGTCTTCACCGTCCTGGAGGGCCCCGTCCCCCGCTACGGCGCCCGCGGCACCGCCACCTCCGTCTACGTCCAGGACCCGGACGGCAACACCGTCGAGCTGCGGTGGTACCCGCAGGACACCACCGCCTGAAGCAGAGGGGGCCGCCCCGGACCCACGGGGGTGGACCGGGGCGGCCCCCTTCGGGACCGGTGCGAAGAGCTCAGCAGAGGACCTCGCAGCCCCGGGCCGCGAGGGCGTCGAGCAGGGCGGGGGCAGGGCTCACCGGGTTCCAGCGGAGGTCGAGCTTCTCCAGGGCGGGGAGTTCGGTGAGCCACGGTGGCAGGGTGGTAATCCGGTTGCTCCGCAGGTCGAGGCGGCGCAGCAGGGGGAGACCGGCGAGGGGCGGAGGGATCTCGGTGAGGTGGTTGTCGCGCAGGTCCAGCTCGCGCAGGTCGGCCAGGTCCCGGACCGACTCGGGCAGGCTGCTCAACCGGTTCTCGCGCAGCCAGAGTTCGCGCAGGGCGCCGAGGCGGCCGATCGACTCCGGGAGCGCGGCGAGCCGGTTGTACTGGGCGCGGAGCTCCACCAGCGACGCCATGTCGCCGATCGTGGAGGGGAGTTCGCGGAGCCGGTTCTCGCCGACGTTGAGGTAGCGCAGCGCGGTGAGGCGGCCGAGGGTTTCGGGCAGGGTGAACAGCCCGTTGTCGTGCAGGTAGAGGAAGTCGCGCAGGCCCGTCAGGTCGCCCAGTTCGGCGGGGAGGGCCGCGAGTTCGTTGTGGCCGAGGTCGAGGGTGCGCAGGCGCTGCAACGCGGCGACGGCGGGCGGCACTTCGGTCAGGCCGGTCTCGGCCAGGATCAGGACCGTCACGTCGGTGCGGTCCCAGACGTCGGCCGGCACCTCGGCGAGGGGCCGGCGCCAGAGGTTCAGGGTCGTCACGCCGTCTCCCCGGCCAGGCCGGTCAGCTTGTCGGGGTTGACCTGGAAGCGCAGGTTCTGCAGGCGGCCGTCGGCGATGTCGTAGGTGAGCGCGCCCACCGGGTGGCCGGCCATGGTGAAAAGGACGCTCTGCTCGCCGTTGATGACGGCCGACCGCCAGGCCATGCCCCGGAGTTCGGGCTTGGCGAGGACGCCGAGGATCCAGCGGGCGACGCCGTCGGTGCCGTGCAGCGGGCGGCGGGCCGCGGTGACCTTGCCGCCGCCGTCGGACCACGCGGTCACGTCCGGGGCGAGGAGCTCCATCACCGCGTTCAGGTCGCCGCCCGTGCAGGCCGCGAGGAAGCGGTCGGTGATCTCGCGGCGCTGTTCCGGGTCGCTGTCGAAGCGCGGGCGGCGGGCGCGGACGTGTTCGCGGGCGCGGTGGGCGGTCTGGCGGACCGTCGCCTCGCTCCGGTCGAGGAACCCGGCGATCTCCGCGTGCGAGAAGCCGAAGGCCTCGCGCAGCACGAACACCGCCCGCTCGACGGGGCCGAGGCTCTCCAGGACCACGAGCATCGCGGTGGAGACGGAGTCCGCGAGCTCGGCGCCGTCCGCGATGTCCGGGGCGGTGAGCAGGGGTTCGGGCAGCCAGGGGCCGACGTAGGCCTCGCGCTTGGCCCGGGCCGAGGTGAGCCGGGTCAGCGAGAGGTTGGTGACCGTGCGCACCAGGTAGGCCCGGGGGTTGGCGACCGTCTCCCGGTCGACGCGGGACCAGGCGAGCCAGGCGTCCTGCAGCACGTCCTCGGTGTCGGCGACGCTGCCGAGCAGGCGGTAGGCGGTGCCGAAGAGGAGTCGGCGGTGCTCGGTGAAGTCGTCCAGCGCGTCGGGTGCCGCAGGTGTGTCGATCACACGGTCAGGCTGCCAGCGGTGCACCCGCCGCCGCAAGTGCCCAGCGGCCGCGTCACAGCCTCACGGCAGGGGTGGCCGCGCTGCGCTTCGCGGTCGGCGGCACGGTGAGCACCGGGCAGCACGCGTGCTTCAGGCAGTGGGCGGCCACGCGACCCCGGACACGGAAGCGGCCGGTGCCCGTGCCCAGGACCAGCAGGCCGCCCTCCCGGTCCGCGATCCGGACCAGGGCGGCGGCCGGTGCGCCGCGCACCAGTGCGCCGTCGGCGACGACCCCGGCGGCGAAGGCCTGTTCCACCGCCGCGGCCAGCACGTCGGCGGCGGCCTCCCGGGCCTCGACGACCGGGGGCCAGTCCGGGTGGCGCAGGGTGCGCCGCGCGCCGACCGGCGACGTCCAGGCGTGCACGACGAGCCGGCCGACACCGGTGCGCCGGGCCCGGGCGATCGCCCACCGCAGGGCCGCGAGACTCCCCGGTGATCCGTTCACGCCCACGACGAGACGGCCGCGTCCCGGCCCTTCGTCCCAGCCGTTCCCTGCCATTCCTGCCCTTCGACGGTGTCCTGCCGGATCGCGGGGCGATACGCCGCAGCCGCGTCGATCCACCCGGCCTCGACACCCACCATGCCCACCGGGCGCGGCCGATAACCGATTGACCGCGCCGACGACCGCCGCCCATGATCCCCGCATGGACGCACGATTGCTCAACGTGGTGGACGTCGAGGCCACCTGCTGGGACGGCCCGGTGCCGCGCGGCGAGGTCAACGAGATCATCGAGATCGGACTGACCGTGGTCGACCTCGAAGCCCGCGAGCGCGTCGGGCGCCACCGGATCCTGGTGCGGCCGAAGCGCTCGGCCGTCAGCGCGTTCTGCACCGAACTGACCGGGCTCACCCAGCGGGAGGTCGACACCGGCCTGCCGTTCGCCGACGCCTGCGCGCTGCTGGCCGCCGAGCACGGCGCGGGCGAGCGGGCCTGGGCCAGCTGGGGCGACTACGACCGCAAGCAGTTCACCCGCCAGTGCCGCGACAACGGGGTGGTGTACCCCTTCGGCTCCGGCGAGCGGCACACCAACGCCAAGGCGGTCTTCGCGCAGGCGCACGGGCTGCGCAAGCGCCCCGGCATGGCGCAGGCCCTGGAGCTGGCCGGGCTGCCCCTGGAGGGGCGTCACCACCGGGGCGAGGACGACGCGTGGAACATCGCGGCGCTGGTCCTCGGCCTGGTCCGGGCGGGCCACTGGGCGCAGGACGCCGGGGCCTGAGGTCAGAGAAGGTCCGCCGCCCCCGGGTGCTTTCCCGAGGGCGGCGGAACCGGGCTACAGGTACATCGTGTTGGGCGCCAGGCCGCACAGCACGCGGCCGTAGAGCTCGGTGTTGGTCGCCGGATGCATCAGGGCGTGCAGGCTCAGCGCGTGGAGGTCCCGCACAGTGCGCTGGAGCGGGCCGGTGAGGTAGAGGGAGCCGCCGCCGCTCGCGTCGCCGAGGCTGCGGGCCGTGCGGGTGGCGCGGTCGAAGACGCGGCCGAGGTAGGCGCGGGCGTGCACCCGCTCCTCGACCGTCCACGGCTCGCCGGCCGCGCCCTTGGCGTCCACCAGGGCGGCCAGCCGCGCGGCGTGGCCCTCGGCCTCCTCGATCCGCAGCGCCGCCTCGGCGACCTGGAGGTGGGTGACGGGGGCCTCGCGCCGCGACGCGTACTCGGTGTAGGTGATCTTCTTGTCGAGCTGCTCCAGGTACGTCGCGAGCGCCGACCTGGCGAGGCCGATCGCGGTGCCGGTGAAGGTCGTGCAGCCGGTGGCGATGAGCGGGGCGCGGTAGAGCGCCGACTCCGGGTTGAGCTTGGAGGCGGACTGCTCCTGGAGCACGAGGGCGAGCGGCAGCAGGCGGTCCTGCGGCACGAACACGTCCTCGGCGACGGTGGTGACGCTGCCGGTGCCCCGCAGGCCGGTGGTGTCCCAGTCGTCGACGATCGTCAGATCGGAGAGCGGGACCAGTGCCATCAGCGGCCACTGCGACTGCCCGTCCGGCGTCGGTCCCATCGCGAGGGCGACCTGCCACCCGCTGTGGTGCGCGCCGCTGATGAACTGCCAGGCGCCGTTCACCACGGCGCCGTCGGCGGCCGGGACGGCGGTGGCGCTCGGGCTGAGCACGCCGCACACCCGGACGTCCCCGGCGGACGAGCCGAACACCTCGTCCTGGACGTGGTCGGGGAACTGGCAGGCCATCCAGGCCGAGACGGACCACGCGGAGACGTTCCACGCCGCGGAGCCGTCGCCCCGGGCGAGTTCGGTCATCACCTCGACGAAGGTCGCGGCGTCGGTCTCGTAGCCGCCGTAGCGGGCCGGCACCCGCATCCTGAACAGGCCGGCGTCGGTCAGCGCCGCCAGGGACTCCTCGTGCAGCCGCCGGTGCTCGTCCCCCCACGGGGCGTTGGCGCGCAGGACGGGGGCGACTTCGGCCGCGCGGCGGACCAGCTCCGCGCGGGCCGGTGCGTTCGCGTTCACCGGTGCGTTCGCGTTCATGGGGCTCCTCCGGGGTGGTCAGGAAGCGGGCGTCAGGCGGATGGGCAGCGTGGCGGTGCCGTTGAGCAGGAAGGTGCCCTGCGGCTGGACCTCCTCGGCCGGGACGGCGAGGGCCAGGTCGGGGAAGCGCTCGAACAGCGCGGGCAGCCCGATCGCGGCCTCCATGCGGGCCAGCGGCGCGCCGAGGCAGTGGTGGACGCCGTAGCCGAAGGACAGGTGCTCCTTGTCGGGGCGGGTGATGTCGAAGCGGTCGGCGTCCTCGCCGTGCCGGCCGCGGTCGCGCCCGGAGGCGGCGAAGCCGATCAGCACCGGGTCGCCCTTGGGGATCCGCACGCCCGCGATCTCCACCTCCTCGGTGGTGAAGCGGAAAGGCAGCTGGGCGATCGGGGACTCGACCCGCAGGGTCTCCTCGATGACGTCCCGCCACGGCACCTTCCCCTCGCGGACCAGCGCGAACTGCTCGGGATGGGTGAGCAGCGCGACGACGGCCTTGCTGAGCAGGTTGGTGGTCGTCTCGGAACCGGCGCCGAGCATCAGGTGCAGGGTGCCGGCGAGTTCGGACTGGTTGAGCCGGGAGCCGTTGTCCCGGGCCTCGATCAGCATGCTCAGGAGGTCGTCGTCCGGCTCCCTGCGCTTCATCTCGATGAGCTCGTACATCGCGTTGTGCCAGGACTCGACGTTGGCGACGGCCTCCTCGTGGTTGATCGTCGTCTCCGTGTTGACCTCGCCGCCGCGCATCACGTCGCGGCGCATGTGCTCGGGGACGCCGAAGAGTTCGCAGATCACCTTGGTGGGCAGCGGGTAGGCGTAGCGGTCCTTGAGGTCGACGACCTCGCCGGGCGCGGCGGTGGCGAGGTCGTCGAGGAGCTCGCGGACGATGCGCTCGACGCGCGGGCGCATGGCCTCGGTGCGGCGCATGGTGAAGGCCTTGGCGGTGAGGTTTCGCAGCCGGGCGTGGGCGGCGCCGTCGCTGGTGGTCATGTTGTCCATGAGCACCCAGCCGATCAGCGGGAAGTCCTCGCTGATCTCGCCGTTGACGAAGGCCGGCCAGTGCTCGTGGGCGTTCTTGGCGAAGCGTTCGTCGTTGAGCACCTGGCGGACGGTGTCGTAGCCGACGACCGACCAGGCGCGGACGTCGCCGGGCAGGGTGACCTGCGCCACCGGGCCCTGCGCGCGCAGGCGTTCGGCCTCGGCGTGGACGTCCCGGCCGGTGGGGTCGAGCACGATGGGCTCGGGGTGGGCTGTCACGGGGAACCTCCGGTAGTTCCGTGTGCGGGTGGGTCCGTCAGAACACGCGGCAGAACGCGCGTCGGAAGGCCTGGTCGGGAGGCGCGTCAGGGCTTGGGCCGGGGGCGGAACACCCGGGCGACCACCGAGGGCCGCATGAGCGCCTGGGGCGGGTCGACCAGGCCGGCCGCGCGCAGGAACGCGGTGGAGAGGGTGCCGTCGTGGGCGGCGGCGGCCTGCAGGCGCGGCATGTAGAGGTTGGCCATCCGCACGGCGAGCGTGCGCCGGCCCCGGACCCCGGGGAAGCCGAGGTCGCCGCCGACGGCCATGTCCCAGGGCGCGTCGATGACGGCCGCGAGGTCGCGGAAGTAGTCGCGCGGGCGGGGCGGGACGCCGCGCTCCAGGTGGCTGCGGAGCACGGTGGCGCCGATCGCTGCGACGGTCATGCCCTGGGCGTAGACGGGGTTGAACACGCAGGCGGCGTCGCCGATCGCGAGCAGGCCGTCGGGCAGGCGCTCGACGCGCTCGTAGCGGTGGCGCACGTTGGCGGGGAAGTGCATGGAGACCGGCTCGGTGACCATCCGGGCGTGTTCGACGGCCGCGTGGATCTCGGGGACGGGCATCTTCTTCGCGAAGGCGAGGAAGCCCTCCGGGTCGGTGGGCGGGCGCTCGCCGAGCAGGCCGTAGAGGGCGAGGGCGTAGCGGTCGTGCAGGCGCACCAGCGTGGCGCCGCGCGGCCGGCCGGGGCCGGCGACGCAGACCAGGCCGGCGCCGTCGCCGATCGGGTCGACGGGCAGCGGGGCGGCGAACTCGGCGGTGGTGTAGGTGAGGTCGATCTTGACGCGCTCCTGCGGCACCTGCGGGTAGCCGAGTTCGCGGAGCCAGCGCGGGGTGCGCGAGCCGCGGCCGGTGGCGTCGACGACGAGGTCGGCGGCGAGGACCTCCTCGGCGCCGTCGAGGGGCTGGACGCGCACGCCGGTGACGCGGCCGCGGTCCGGCGAGGAGTCGAGGCCGTTGATGTCGCAGCGGTCGAGGAGGCGGACGTTGGACAGGGCGAGGACGCGCTCGCGCACCCGGGCCTCCAGCAGCGGGCGCTCGGCGGAGACGCAGATCAGCCCGGTCTCCGCCTTGCGGATCGGGCGGCCGGCGAAGTACCAGGTGAGTCCGGTGCCGAAGTCGCAGACGGGGACGCCGAGTTCGGCGAGCTCCTTGGTGAGGCCGGGGAACAGTTCCTCCAGCACCTGCTGGCCGCGGGCGAGCAGGCCGTGGACGTGCCGGCCCTGTGGCGCGCTGCGGCGCGGGGCGGCGGAGGAGGTGAGCGCGTCCCGGTCCACCACCGTGACGCTGCGGTAGGCGTCGGCCAGCAGGCGGGCGGCGAGCAGCCCGGCCACGCTGGCGCCCAGCACCACGGCCCGGTCGCCGATTCGAGTAGCCACCGTGCTCCCCTCTTTGGAACGTCCGACGGCGGAAGGAACGGAAGGAGCGGAAGAATGCGAACGAGAGCGCACATTCGGAGAAACGGGAATGTGCGGCGCGGGCCGAAGCGGCACGCTCGGCCGACGGCACCATCATTGACGGCCCGCGAATTCGCCTCTACTTCCAGATTGCTCTGTCGCCCGGCGGTGCCCCGGTGATCCCTGTTGAGCGCCGGAGCGCGCTGGTAGCGTCCCCGGGCGGCAGGGACGAAGGGGCGGCGTGCCGCCCGTCGAATTGAGGAGGCCCGGAAATGCAGCCGTTCCGAATCGCCGTTCCGCAGGAGGACCTGGACGACCTCAACCGCCGCCTGGCCGCGGTGCGCTGGCCGGCCGAGGTCCCCGGGGCGGGCTGGGCCCGCGGGGTGCCGCTGGAGTACCTGAAGGAACTCACGGAGTACTGGCGCACGGAGTTCGACTGGCGGGCCGCGGAGGAGCGGCTGAACCGCTTCCCGCAGTTCCGCACCGAGATCGACGGCGCCACCGTGCACTTCCTGCACGTGCGCTCCCCCGAGCCGGACGCCACGCCGCTGATCCTCACCCACGGGTGGCCGGGCTCGGTCGCCGAGTACCTGGACGTCATCGAGCTGCTGACGGACCCGCGCGGCCACGGCGGCGACGCTGCGGACGCGTTCCACGTCGTCATACCGGCCCCGCCCGGCTTCGGATTCTCCGGCCCCGCGCCCGAGGCCGGCTGGGGCGTCCCGCGGATCGCGCGGGCCTGGACGGAGCTGATGCGCCGGCTCGGCTACGGCCGCTACCTGGCCCACGGCGGCGACCTCGGCGTGTGGATCTCGCTGACCGCCGCCGCGCTCGACCCCGAGCACCTCGCGGGCGCCCACGTGACGTTCCTGCTCACCCCGCCCACCGGTCCGGAGGACCTGGAGGGCCTCGACGAGGCGGACCGGGAGCGGCTCGCCCACCTGGCCGCGTTCGAGACCACCGGCCGGGCCGGCTACATGAAGATCCAGAGCACCCGCCCGCAGACCCTCGCCTACGGCCTCACCGACTCCCCGGTCGGCCAACTGGCGTGGATCGCCGAGAAGTTCCAGGACTGGACGAGCGGCGACTCGATCAGCCGGGACCAGCTCCTGACCAACGTCTCGCTCTACTGGCTGACAGCGACGGCCGGTTCGTCCGCACAGCTGTACTACGAGATGGCCGACATGCTCCCCGACGCCGCCCGCCGGCCCGTCGCCGAGCCGCCGCACCCGGTGCCGCTCGCCGTCGCCGCCTTCGCGCACGACGGGAGCCTGCCGGTGCGGCGGATCGCCGAACGGCGCTTCCCGAACATCGTCCAGTGGAGCGAGTTCGCCGAGGGCGGGCACTTCCCCGCCCTGGAGGTGCCCGAGCTCCTCGCGGGCGACCTGCGCTCCTTCGCCCGCGCCGTCCGGGCCCACGAGGCCGCCGCCGAGCAGCCCAAGCAGGAGCCCGAAGAAATCCGCTGAAAGTTTTTTCGCCGCCGCCGTCCAAACCGCCGTCCTCCCGTTCGTCGGAGTGTCGAACCGCACTCCGACCGCCGAGCCGAGGAGACGACGTGCCGCACACCGAGGACGCAGCGCCGGTCCCGCCCGCCGGGAACGCCGGGGACGGGACCGGCCGCCACCCCCTCTCCAGCCAGCAGGAGCACTGGTGCGCCAACGCGGGCTCCGGCTCGTTCGGGCCCCGGTTCACGGTGTCCAAGGCGCTGCGCATCACCGGGCCCGTCGACGTGGCCGCGCTCCAGGGCGCACTGGACGACGTGGTGGCACGGCACGAGGTGCTGCGCACGGTGATCGTGCGCGACGCCGAGCCGCCGTACCAGCAGGTGCGCCCGGCCACCCGGGTGCCGCTGCACGTGCGGGACCTGCCGGTGGCCTGGGCGCGGCGCGACGCGGCGGCGCAGCAGCTGCTCGCCGAGGCCGAGTCGACAGCACTGCCCGTCGAACGGCTGCCGCTGCTGCGGGCGTTCCTCACCCGCTTCGACGCACGGGACGCGGTGCTCGGCCTGGTCAGCCACCACACGGCCTGCGACGGCTGGGCGCTCCAGCTGATCCACCGCGACCTCGCCGCGTGCTACGCCGCCCGGACGGCGGGCCGCGAGCCGGGCCTGCCGGCGCTGCGCCAGTACGGCGAGTACACGCGGTGGCAGGCGGAGAACCAGTCCGGCGACGCGGCGGCCGAGAACCTCGCGTACTGGCGCAAGCGGCTGGACGGCGCGCCGTTCTTCACCCTGCCGACCGACCGCCCGATCCCGCCCGAGCACACCGAGCTGTACGTCGCGCACCCCTTCCGCTTCGACGCGGCGACGACGGACGCGGTGGCGGCGCTGGCCAAGGCCGCCCGCTGCTCGCGCTTCATGGTGATGCTGGGGGCGTTCGCCGTACTGGCGAGCCGGATCTCCGGGGCGGACGACCCGGTCGTCAACACGATCGTGCACGGGCGGGGCCGGCCCGAGTACCAGGACACCGTGGGCCCGTTCCTCAACTTCCTGGCGCTGCGCACCGACCTCGCGGCCGCGGGCACGTTCCGCGAGCTCCTCCTGGCCGTGCGCACCACCTGCCTGGAGGCGTACCGGCACGAGGTGCCGATCCACTGGGTCGAGCAGGCCGTGCCGTCGCTGATGGCGCCGATGGCCGATCCGCGCAACTGCGACTTCATCTTCGGCTTCTCCGAGACGCTGGCCGCGCCGGCCGGGGGCGCGGACCCGTTCCTGATCTCCGAGGGGACCGCGCCGGTCGCCAAGGGCGAGAGCGCGAGCGAGCAGATCCCGGGCGGCGCCGCCTGGAACATGGGCGTCTCGCCGTCGGGGGAGATCAGCGGGATGGTCCAGTACAACCCCGAGGAGTTCGACGAGGAGACGGTGGCCGGCTGGGTGGCGGCGTACCGGCGGATCGTGCTCGCCGTCCTCGCGGATCCCGAGCGCGACTGGCGCACCCTCTGACCGACGGCCGCAGACCGAGGTACCTCACACGAGAGGTGTTTCCCATGACGTCCTACACGCTCGAACCGCTGGGCCCCGTCTTCGGCGCCCGCATCACCGGCATCGACCTGCGCGAGGAGGTCGACCGGGAGACCGCCGACCGGATCCTCGACGACCTCGTCCGCCACCGCGTCCTGGTCCTGCCGGGCCAGGACCTGAGCCACGCCGACCACGTCCGCTTCAGCCGGCTGTTCGGCCCGCTGGACGTCTACCCCGTCGCCCGGTACGTCGTGCCGGACCACCCCGAGGTGCTGAAGATCAGCAACATCTTCGAGGACGGCGAGCCGATCGGCCTCTACGACGGGGACGACCAGGAGGAGTGGCACACCGACTACTCGTGGCGCGAGGTCATGAGCCGCGCGTCGCTGCTGTACTCGGCGATCGCCCCCGAGGAGGGCGGCGACACGGTCTTCGCGGACAGCACCACGGCCTACGACGAGCTGCCCGAGGAGGTCCGGGAGCGGATCGACGGCCTGAAGGCCGTCCACTCCATGACGTACCTCGTGGACCAGGAGCTCCTCACCAACCCGCACAAGAAGCCGCTCTCCGCCGAGGAGCGCGAGCGCACCCCGGACGTGGCGCAGCCGATCGTGCGCCGCCACCCGGTGACCGGCCGCAGCTCGCTCCTGCTCGGGAGCATGATCATCAGCGGGGTCGTGGGGCTGGACGAGAAGGAGGGCGCCGAGCTGCTGGACGACCTGCACGCGCACGCCACCAAGGAGCGCTACCTCTACCGCCACCGCTGGAACGTCGGCGACCTGGTCATCTGGGACAACGACGCGACCATGCACACCCGCACCCCGTGCGACAGCCGCTACCACCACCGGCTGCTCTACCGCACCACGGTGATGTGACGGCCCGTCCGCCGTCGAAAAGCCGCACGCCCGTTCCGCCCGATCCGTGCGGACAAAACCCTGCGTGAACGAACCGCAACCGCATTCTGGAAGATGCGGTCAGGCCGACCTGCCCCGGGATAATTCCCGGGGAGGGAAAACCCAGGAGGAATGCATGTCCGGGGCCATTTCTGAGAGCATCGCGCCGCCGCGCGCCGGGACCGGCACGAAAGACCGGTCCGGTGCGGAAAGCCCGTCCGGCGCGGGGGACCACGCCGGCGCGGAAATCGCCGCCGCCTTTCCGGCGGCCGGCACCGAGCCGGACGCCGCCGTCCGCCTCGCGCTGATGGAGCGGCTGCACCGTCACTACACCGGCTACCTCGGCGGCGCCGAAACGTTCCTGTCGATGCCGCGCCTCAACGCCGACCCCGTCATCGCCGCCACCGAGGACGCCTGGCTGCGCTGGGAGGACGGGCGGGTGGACGAGGCGCTGCTGCCGCGCACCGCCGAGGGCCTCGCCGACTGGTTCGCCGACCTGCGCTCCCGGCACGTCCAGCCCGCCTTCTGCCGCTACCTCGCCGACGAGGCCACGATCGAGGAGATCGCGCTGTTCTTCCTCGCCGAGGAACTGGTCGACAGCCGCTTCGACGACCTCGTCGCCCTCGCCCAGCTCGGCGCGACCGGCACCAGCAAGCTCACCATGGCCGAGAACTACTGGGACGAGATGGGCGAGGGCAAGCTGGAGCAGATGCACACCCGGCTGTTCGAGCACTCGGCCCGGTACATGCGCGGCCGGCTCGAACTCAGCGGCGTGGACGTCTCCGGCCTCGGCGGCATGGAGGTGTTCGAGAACGCCAACCTCGTGCTCATGTACGGCGTCCACCGGCACCTGACGCCCCGCCTGCTCGCCGCGATGGGGCTCATGGAGTACACCGCACCGGTGCGCTTCCAGGCGATGGTCGACGGCTGCGCGCGCCTCGGCGTGCCGGACGACGTCATCCTCTACCAGCGCATCCACGTCCACGTGGACGCCGACCACGGCGCCGAGTGGCTGGAGAACGTGCTCGCCCCACTGGCCCACCACTCCCCCGAGGTGCTGCGCGAGATCGGCATGGGCGCGCTCACCCGCGAGCGGGTCGCCAACGCGTACTACACCCGGGTCTGGCAGCAGATGCGGGCGCTGCGGTGAGGGTGGCCCCGTGAAGCCCGAGGAGTTCTACCACGACGGCAGCCGCGACCTCCAACGCCTCTTCGGCAGCGAGCAGTTGGCCGACCACCTGGCCCACCGGTACGTGCTGGACGAACTGGAGGAGGAGCACGCCGAGTGGATCCGCGGGGCCGACGCCGTGTACGTCGCGACGATCGACCCCGACGGCTTCCCCGAGTGCTCCTACAAGGGCGGCCTGCCGGGCTTCGTCCGCGTGCCGGACCTTCGGACGCTGGAGATCCCCAGCTACGACGGCAACGGCATGTACCGCACACTCGGCAACGCCGCCGCCGTGCGGCGCGTGGGTCTGCTGTTCCTCTTCCCGTCCCTGCGGGCCAAGTTGCGGGTCAACGGCACCTGCGAGGTGCTGACCGACCGCGACGCGCTGCACCCGCACCACGGCGCCGAGGCCGTGCTGCGGGTCGGCGTCACCGCGGTGTTCGAGAACTGTCCGCGCTACCTGCACGATCCGGTGACCGGCGAGCACTCCACGCACTGCCCGCGCCCCGGCCACCGCCCGCCCGACCCCGACTGGAAGCTCAAACCCGAGTACGACGGGCTGCTGCCGGCGCCCCGCGAAGAACAGGTCCAAGACCGGATCCAGGAGTCGAACCGATGAACCGACCGAGCCGACGCACCGTCGTCGACCTCTCCCACCCGATCGAAGCCGGCATGACCACCTACCCCGGCCTGCCCGGGCCGGTCATCTCCGACCACATGTCCCGCGCCGACTCCCGGCCCCGCTACACCCCGGGCACCGAGTTCCAGATCGGGCGGATCGAGATGGTCGCCAACACCGGCACCTACCTGGACACCCCGTTCCACCGCTACCCGGACGGCGCCGACCTCTCCGGACTGGACCTCGCGCTGCTCGCCGACGTCCCGGGCGTCCTGATCGACGCCACCGGCGCGGGCCGGGCCGTCGGCCCCGAGCTGCTGGAGCGTCACGAGGTCGCCGGGCGGGCCGTGCTGGTGCGCACCGGCTGGGACCGGCACTGGGGGACGGAGAAGTACGGCGACCCCGAACACCCCTTCCTCACCGTCGACGCCGTGCACTGGCTGATCGCCGAGGGCGCCTCCCTGGTCGGCATCGACTCGGTCAACATCGACGACATGGCGGACCTCGACCGCCCCGCCCACACCGGCCTGCTCGGCGCCGGGATCCCGATCGTCGAACACCTCGGCGGCCTGGACCGGCTCCCGGCGAGCGGCTTCCGCCTCCACTGCGCCCCGCCGCCGGTGGTCGGCATGGGCAGCTTCCCGATCCGCGCCTACGCCGTCCTCGACTGACCCCCGCGGGTTGTCCATCCGCCGCCGGCCCGTTCGTCGGGTTCCCGGAGGGGCCCGAAACCGGGTCCCGGACACCGCGCCGCTCACGGACACCGGCGGCGGCGGACGACCCCGAGCGAGGAGACGGACCATGAAGTACCTGCTGCTGATCTGCGCCGACCAGGACGCCGAGGTCACCCCCGAGGACGACGCGGGCATGGCGGTCGGCACCGCCGACTGGGTGACCGAGATGGACGGGCGCGGCGTGCGGCTGGACGGCAACCGGCTGCGCCCGGCCGGGGACGCCACCTCGGTGCGCGTGCGCGGCGGCGAGGTCGTCGTCGACGACGGCCCGTTCGCCGACGCCGAGGGCCGGATCGCCGGCTACGACGTCATCGAGTGCGCCGACCTGGACGAGGCGATCGAGGTGGCCGGCAAGCACCCGGTGGCCCGCTTCGGCACCATCGACGTCCGCCCGGTCTGGTAGCACGCCGCACCGTCCGGACCGGCCCGGCCCGGCGGCACGGCCGCGGCACGCATCCGAACCGAACGAGAAAGGCCTGAGCAATGACGCACGACACGGCCGGCACCGCCGCCGCACCGCTCGCCCCCGAACTCGTCGCGCGGTACCACCGGGACGGCTACGTGCTCCTGCCGCCCGGCTCACTGGCCGGGGACCTGCTCGACGTGGCGCTCGACGAGCTCCCCTCGATCCTCGCCGCGGACGACCCCGGGCGGGTCCTGGAGCGCGACGGGCGGACCGTCCGCTCCGTCTACGGCCTGCACCGCACGAACCCCGCGATCGCCGCGCTCACCCGCCGGCCGGCGCTGCTCGGCGCCGTCCGCGGCCTGCTCGACGACGACGTGTACGTGCACCAGTCGAAGGTGAACATCAAGGCGCCGTTCGCCGGCGACCAGTGGGAGTGGCACCAGGACTACGTCTACTGGCTCACCGGCGACGGCATCCGGCGGCCCGACCTGGTCAACGTCGCCGTGTTCCTGGACGAGGTGACCGAGTTCAACGGGCCGCTCACCTTCGTGCCCGGCTCGCACACCGCCGGGCTGCTCGCCAGCACCGACGCGGACGGCATGCCGCTCGGCTACGAGGACGCGCCGGCCTGGGTGGCGACGCTCACCGCCGACGAGAAGTTCCGGGTGCGCCACTGCGTCATCGAGGAACTCGCCCGCGCCAACGGGCTGGTGAGCCCCAAGGGGCCCGCCGGGTCGGTGCTGGTGTTCCACCCGAACATCCTGCACTGCTCGGCGGCGAACATCTCGCCGTTGCGCCGCGCGATGCTGATGTTCGTCTACAACAGCGTCGCCAACCGTCCCGAGGTCACCGGCCTGCGGCCGGACTTCCTCGCCGACCCGGAGCCGGTCGCGCTCCAGCCGATCTGACGATCCGTCGGAAGAGGTCCTTCGAGTCACGGCGCAGTGGGGGGAACCATGCGGGACGCGGACGAGCAGGTGGCGGCATGACGAACGGGGCCTCGGTGCTCCGCGGACCACGGGTGCCCCACCGGGCACCGTACGGGCTCCCGGGGCTGGTCCGCGACCAGCGGACGCGCACCCCGGACGCCGTCGCCTGCTCCGATCCCGGGCGCACCCTCACCTACGCCGAGCTGGACCTGCTCAGCGACGCGTGCGCGGCCGCCGTGCTGGGCGCCACCGGCGGGCGCAGGGGCCCGGTGGCCGTGCGGATGCCCCGGCAGGCCGACCTGCTGGTCGCGCTGCTCGGGGTGCTCAAGGCCGGCTGCCACTACGTGCCGATCGCGGCCGACGAACCCGCCGGGCGGGTCGCGGCCATGCTCGGCGCCGTCCGGCCGCTGTGCACGGTGGTGGCGGCCGGGCACGAGGGTCTGGCCCCGGGCGGGGTGCCGGCCGTCACCGTGCCCCGCACCGCGCCCGCCGGGTACGCGCCGCTGCGCGAGGCCGGGCCGGAGGACCCGGTCTACGCGTTGTTCACGTCCGGCTCGACGGGCACCCCCAAGGCCGTCCTGGTCGGCGCCGCCGCCCTCGCCAACCGGATCCTCTGGATGGCCGGGCGGTTCGGCCTCGACGCCCGCGACCGCGTCCTCCAGAAGACGCCGAGCACCTTCGACGTCGCCGGGTGGGAGTTCTTCCTGCCCGTCGTCACGGGCGCCCGCTGCGTCTTCCCGCCCGCCGACGCCCACTACGACCCACGGCTCCTCGCGCGCGCCCTGGCCGACGAGGGCATCACCGTGTGCCACTTCGTGCCGACGATGCTGGAGGCCCAGCTGCGCCTGGCGAACGTCGAACTCCCTTCGCTGAGACTGGTGTTCTGCAGCGGCGAGGCACTCCCGCCCGCGCTCGCCGCGCGGTTCGCGCAGTGGTCGCGCGCCGAACTGCACAACCTGTACGGGCCGACCGAGGCCGCGATCGACGTGACGCACTGGCCCGTGCCGCGCGGGCTCGCTCCGGACGGGGACGTGTTCATCGGGGCGCCGATCGACAACGTCGACCTGCGGATCGCCCGGACGGACGGCTCCCCCGTCCGCGAGGGCGAGCCGGGCGAGCTGTGGATCGGCGGCGTCCAGGTGGCGCTCGGCTACGTGGGCCGGCCCGACCTCACGGAGCCGGCGTTCCCTGTCGTGGACGGCCAACGGTGGTACCGAACCGGCGACTTGGCGTCCTCGGAGGACGGCCTGGTGCGCTACCACGGCCGGATCGACGCGCAGCTCAAGATCCGCGGCGTCCGGATCGAGCCGGCCGAGGTCGAGGCCGCGATCACCGCGCACCCCGCGGTCGCCGCCACCACCGTCGTCGCCGTCCGGCCCCCGGACGGCGCCGCCTCCGAACTCGTCGCCGTCGCCGTACGGGCCGAGGGCCACCCGGACGCCGACCACGCGATCCTCGCCCACGTCGCCGACCGGCTCCCCCGGGCCTTCGTGCCGCACGCGCTGCGCTGGGTCGACCGCCTGCCCCTCACCTCCTCCGGCAAGGCCGACCGCCGGCGCATCACCGAGGAGACAGAACGCTGGTGGACGTCCAAAGCTCCCGTCGAAACTCCGGAGAGGGACGAACTCGCCGCCGTCTGGTGGGAGTTGCTCGCCGTCCCGGCCGACCAGCAGCGCGAGGACCTCGGCTTCCTGAGCCTCGGCGGGCACTCCCTCACCGCCCTCGCGCTGATCGCCCGGCTGGCCGAACTGCGCGGCGTCGAACTGCCGTTGCCGCTGCTCCTGCGGGACGGCCTCACCCTGGCCGGCCTCCGCGACGCCCTGGCCACCGCGCCCCGCACCGAGCGCCCGCAGGCCACCGAGGGCCCGGCCGACCACAGTCCGCTCACCCCCGTGCAGGAACCGCTCTGGCTCCTCAACCGCGCCCTCGTCGACGACTCCGGCAACAACGTCGTCGGCGCCCTGCGGATCCCCGCCGCCGTCGACGACGACGCCCTGCGCGCCGCCGCCCGGGACGTGCTCGGGCGCCACGACCTCCTGCGCGCGGCCGTCGACGTCGCCGACGGAGTCCCGCGTTGGACGTACGCACCCAACGCCGAACCGCGGTTCACCGTCCGGGAGACCGCCGGCCCGCTCGACGATCCGGCGGCGCGCGCGTTCGTCGCCGGGATCGCGCGGACGGCGATCCCGCTGGACCGGCCGCCGTTGCTCACCGTCGGCCTGCTGCGCGGCACGGACGAGGCGCTCCTCGTGCTCTCCCTGCATCACCTGGTGGCCGACCAGCACGCCCTCGAACTCGTCGCCCGGGACCTCGCCACCGCCTACACCGCCCGCGCGCTCGGGCTCGCACCGCAGTGGCCGCCCGCACCCGGCTTCGCCGCCTTCGCCCACCGGCGGGCCGCCGCCGTCGGCTCGGACCGCTGGCACGAGGACCTCGCGTACTGGGCGGCGCTCCTGCCGGACGCCCCCGCGCGCACGCCGCTCCCGTTCCGCCTCACCGGCCCGACCGGCCCGACGCTCGACGGCCGCCGCACGGTGGCCGCGCTCGGCCCGGAGCTCACCGCCTCCGTCGACGCCCTCCTCGCCCGCACCGGGCACACCCGGGCCACGTACGTCGTCGCGTGCGTCGCGACGGTCCTCGCCGCCTGGGCGGGCGAGCGGTCCGTCGCCGTGGGCGTGCCGGTCAGCCGACGGCTGGGCCCGGGGGAGCAGGAACTCGTCGGGCCCGTGCTCAGCACCGTGCCGCTGTGGCTCGACGTCGAGGGCCGGGCCGGGCGCGACGACCTGCTCGCCCACGTGCGCGAGCGGTCGCTGGAGGCACTCGACCACCTCGTGCCCACGTTCCAGGCCGTCGTGCACCGGCTGGGGCTGCCGCCCTCGCCACGGGACAACCCGCTGTTCCAGGTGTGGGTCAACGACCTCAGCCGGATCGGGCCCGCACCCGCCTTCGCCGACACGCCCGCGCGGTGGGTGGACGCGGCGCCGCCGTACGCGCTGTTCGACCTCAACTTCTACCTCCGGCACGACCCGGACGACGGGCTTCGGCTCGAACTCGTCGGGCGGGAGGCACTGTTCGAGGACGCGGTGGTCGACGAGCTGCTGCGGCAGGTGGCCGGGGTCGCGGCCGCGTTCGCGACGGACCGGGCGCCGTTCGACGGTCCTCCTGCGGTGCCGGTGCACGCGCCGCAGCCGCATGCACCCGACGTCCTCGCACGGATCCGGGACGTCGCCCTGCGGCACCCCGACGCCGTCGCGGTCCACTCGCCCCGACTGGACCTGGCCTACGCCGAGTTGCTGCACCGCTGCGACGAGGTGGCCGCCGCCGTCACCGCCGCCGGCGTCCTCCCCGGGGACGTCCTGGAGCTGCGCGCCGACCGCACCCCGGACCTCGCCGCCGCCTTCCTCGGCACCCGGCAGGCGGGCGCGGCCGTCGCCGTCACGGACGCGCACCTGCCCGCCGCCGCACTCGCCGAACGCCAGGACCTCCTGCGCCCCAAGGCCGTCCTGACCGCCGACGGCACCCTCCGGCCCGGCACCCGCGAGCCGCGCCGCCTGCCCGGCGTCAGCCACGTCCTCTTCACGTCCGGCACCTCCGGGCGCCCGGCCGCCGTCGCCGTGTCCCCGGCCGCGCTGGCCGGCACGCTCGACTGGTACCGGCGCTCCTTCGACCTCGGCCCCGAGGACCGGATCGCCCTGCTGGGCGCCCTCGGCCACGACCCCCTGCTGCGCGACCTCCTCGTGCCGCTGCTCGCGGGCGGCACCGTCGTCGTCCCGCCCGAGTCCGTGTTCACCGCCCCCGACCGGCTCTTCGCGCTGCTGGACGACGAGCGCGTCACCGTCCTGCACGCCACCCCGGCCCTCCTCGAACTGCTCCTCTCCGGACGCCCCCACGACACCGCCCGCCTCCCGCACCTGCGCCTGGTGGTCAGCGGCGGCGCGCCGCTGACCGCGGGCATGGTCCGCGCACTGCGGGCCGTCACCGGCGCGGCCGTCGTGAACGCGTACGGCGCCACCGAGACGCCCCAACTCGCCTCCGTCTGGCAGCTCGACGCCGGACAGGACCCGCTCGCCGGGCTGCCGGACACGGCCGAACTACCGGTCGGCACCGGCGCGGGGGCCGCCGAGCTCCTCGTGCTGCGCCCCGACGGCACACCCGCCCCGGTCGGCCACGTGGGAGAGGTCGTCGTCCGCTCCCCGCACCTGGCGGCGGGCTACCTGGACGGCACCGGCCGGGGCGATCGCTTCGACACCGCCGCCGGTACCTACCGCACGGGCGACCGCGGCCGCCGCCACCCCTCCGGCACGGTCGTCCTGCACGGCCGGCTCGACCGCCAGCTCTCCGTCGACGGCTACCGCCTGGACCCCGAACAGGTCGAGCGCGCCGCCCTCGACCACCCCGCCGTCCGGCACGCCGTCGCCGGCCTGACCACGACCGCCGCCGGGCCCGTGCTGTCGCTCACCGTCCGCACCGCGCCCGGCGCCGCCGCCCCGGACCCGGCCGACCTCCGCTCGCACCTGCGCCGGCGCCTGCCGCGCTACGCGGTGCCCGCCGAGATCCTCTTCGCCGACGGCCCGCGCGAGCGCGCCGCCAAGTCCGCCGGGGCGCCGGTCACCGAGGGCCCCGCCCAGGACGACCGCGCCGCCGCCGAACTGGCCGCCCTGGTCCGGGAGGTCATCGGGATCGACCTCCCGCCCGCCGACAACTTCTTCGACGCCGGGCTCAACTCGATGGCCGTCGTGCGCCTGCACGCCCTGCTGGGCGAGCGGCTGGCCACCGCGTTCCCGGTGACGGCGATGTTCGAGCACCCGAACCTCCTCGCGCTGGCCCGCTTCCTCTCCGGCCGCGCTCCGGCCGCGCCGCTCCGGGACGGTCCCCCCGCGCCCCGGTCGGCCCCACCGGCCGAGCAGCGGCGGCAGTTGCGCCGACGCATCCGACACGACCTCCAGGGAAACGCATGAACGACCAGAGCAGGTACGAACCCGTCGCCGTCGTCGGAATGGCCGGCCGCTTCCCCGGGGCCGTCGACCTCGGCGCGTTCTGGGCCAACCTCCGCGACGGCGTCGGCTCCATCCGCCTCGCCTCCGACGAGGAGCTCGCGGCGGCCGGCGTGCCGGCCCGCGTGCTCGCCGACCCGCAGTACGTCAGGGCCGTCGCGACGGTGCCCGAGATCGACGGCTTCGACGCCGGGTTCTTCGGGCTCACCCCGCGCGAGGCCCGCATCTGCGACCCGCAGATCCGGCTCTTCCTGGAGTGCGCCCACGCCGCCCTGGAGGACGCCGGCTACGACCCCGAACGGCTCGCCGACGTCGGCGTGTTCGGCTCCGCCGGGCGAGGCCGCTACCTCGACCTGGTGCGCCGCAGCGAGGGCCGCGCCGGCAACGGCGGCAGCGGGGGCGACGGCATCGGCCTGTCGCTGAGCACCTGGAACTCGACGGACTCCCTCGCCCCGCTGGTCTCCTACAAGCTCGGCCTCAACGGCCCGAGCCTCGGCATCGCGACGGCCTGCGCGAGCCCTCTGGTGGCCCTGCACCTGGCCGCCGCGTCGCTGCGCGCGGGCGAGTGCGAGCTGGCGCTCGTCGGCGGGGCGGAGGTCGAACTGCCGCTGGAGCACGGCTACTGGTGGGAGCCCGGCGGCAAGATCAGCCGTGACGGGCGCTGCCGGCCCTTCGACGCCGGGGCAACCGGCACGGTCTTCGGCTCGGGCGCCGGGGTGGTCGCGCTCAAGCGGCTCTCCGACGCGATCGCCGACCGGGACCACATCCGCGCCGTGATCCGCGGCTCGGCCGTCAACAACGACGGCTCCGCCAAGGCCGGGTTCGCCGCGCCGAGCGTCTCCGGCCAGTCGGCCGCGATCGCCGAGGCGATGCTGACGGCCGAGGTCGAGCCCGGCGACGTCGGCCTGGTGGAGGCGCACGCCTCGGGCACCGTCCTCGGCGACCCGATCGAGGTCGCCGCACTCACCTCGGCCTACCGGTACCTCGGCGCCACGGGCAGCGGCGCCACGGTCCTCACCTCCGTCAAGGGCAACATCGGGCACCTCGGCCACGCGTCGGGGATCGCCTCGCTGATCAAGGTCGTGCTGACGCTGGAGCACGGGACCGTGCCGCGCACCCTCGGCTTCCGCACCGCGAACCCCGAACTCGGCATCGAGGAGTCGCCGTTCGAGCTGCCGACCACCGCCGTGCCGTGGGAGCGCCGGGCGGAGCGGCCCCGGGTGGCGGCCGTCAACACCTACGGCGTGGGCGGCACCAACGCGCACGTCGTGCTGGAGGAGGCACCGGTGCGTTCCGGGCCCGCCGCCACGACGGACCGCCCGCGGATCGTCGTCTGGTCGGCGCGCACGCCCGAGGCGGCGGAGCGCTACCGGACCCGGCTCGCCGGTCATTTCACCTCCGCCGCACCGGACTTCGCCGCGAGCGTCGCGACCCTCCAGCAGGGCCGCACGACGCACCCGTACCGCGGCGCGGTGGTCGCCACGGACGCGCGCGAGGCGGCCGACCTGCTGATGGCGGCGAGCGGCCCCGCCGCCGGCCCCTCGGGCAGCCGCATCGCGCTGCTCTTCCCGGGCATGGGCACCCAGCACCCGGGCATGGCCCTCGACCTCCACGGCCGCTCCCCCGCCTACGCCCGCGCCTTCGACGCCTGCCTGGACCTCTTCGAGGCCCAGGGCGTGCCGCTGCGCGGCCTGTGGCGGGACGCCGACGCCGGGCGGATCGCCGATCCGGACGTCGCCCAGCCGCTGCTGTTCGCCGTCGAGCACGCGCTGGCGCAGGCCTGGCACGCGTGGGGTGTGCGGCCAGGCGCCGTCCTGGGGCACAGCCTCGGCGAACTCGCGGCGGCCGCGGCCGCCGGGGTGCTGACCGCCGAGGACGCCGTGCGGGCCGTCGTCGCGCGCTCGCGGGCGCTCGCCGCCACGCCACCCGGCGCCATGCTCGCCGTCGCCGCGGGGGAGGCCGACGTCGCGCGGCTGCTGCCGGACGACGTCCACGTGGCGGTCGTCAACAGCCCGCGCATGGTGGTGGTCGCCGGCCCGGCGGACGCCGTGGCGCAGGCGGGCGCCGAGCTGCGGGGGGCCGGGCTGAACGTCCGCCCGGTCCCGTTCAGCCGCGCCTCGCACGTACCGCTGGCGGCCCCCGCGGCGAAGGCCTTCGAGGAGTCCCTGCGGGGGCTGCGGTTCTCCGCGCCTGCCCTCGACCTGTACTCCTCGGCGACCGGCGGGCTCGTGAGCGACGCCGAGGCCACCGATCCCGCCTTCTGGGCCGGGCAGTTGGTGCGGCCGGTGCGGTTCGCGGACGCGGTGGCGGCGCTCGCCGGCACCGACGGGCGGCAGCTGCTGATCGAGTGCGGCCCCGGCCGCGCGCTCACCTCGGCCCTGCGCCAGCACCCCGCCGTGGACGCCGCGCGCCACCGGGTGCTGCCGACCCTCGCCCAGCGCAGGACCGAGCCGCTCGCCGACCTGCAGTCGGCGCTCACCGCGGTCGCCGCCGTGTGGACGGAGGGGCACGCGATCGACTGGACGGCCGTCGAGGACCTTTCGGACGCGGGCCGCGTGCCCGTGCCCGGGTACCCGTACGAACGGCAGCGGTACTGGGCCGACGTGGCGGGCGAGGACGAAGCTCAGCAGACTTCGGCCGACTCCCCCTTCACGCTGCCCAGTTGGCGCGAGCAGCCCCGCCCCGCACACCGGCTCGAGCCGGTCGCCCGCACGGTGGTCGCCGCCCTCCCCGAGGACGAGGCGGCGGCCCGCCGGGTCGCCGCCGCACTGCGCGAGGCCGGGATGCGGGTCGTCCCGCTCACACCGGGCACCGCGTACGAGGACCGCGAAGTCGGCTTCGTCATCCGTGAGGGCGAACCCCAGGACCTCGCCCGCGCCTTCCGCACCCTGCGCGAGCGCGGCGTGACAACCGGCCTGCTGGTCCATGCCGGAAGCCTCGGACGGCCCGAAGGCTCCGATTTGACCGAGCAGTTGGCGGCCGGACACACCGCCGCCACCGAACTGTTGCGCCAGGCCGCCGAGGGCGGGGCGCCCGGACTCGTCGTCCTCACCGAACACGCCGTGGACGTCAGCGGCCACGACCGGCTGCGCCCGGGCCACGCCGCGCTCACCGCGCTCGCCGGGGAGACCGGGGTCCGCCTGATCGACCTCGGCGGGTCCGTCCCCGACCGGGACGTCGCCGCCGAACTCCGCACGGGCGGCGAAGGCGTGGTGGCACTCCGCGGCACCCGCCGCTGGGTCCCCACCGAGCTCCCGCTCGCCGTCGCCCCGGCCGAGGGGCCGGCCCTCCGGCCCGCCGGCACCTATCTGATCACCGGCGGCACCGGCCGCCTCGGCGTCCGGGTGGCACGCGGGCTGGCCGCGACCGGACTGCGCCCGACGCTCGTCCTCGTCGGCCTTAAGGCCACCGAACGGCCGGATCTGGTAGCGGAGTTGGGGTCCCTGGGCGCGACCGTCGAGTCGGCCGCGTGCGACGTCACCGACCACGCGGCGCTCACCGCCCTCCTCGACGACGTCACCGGCCGCCACGGTCCCGTCCACGGCGTCCTCCACCTGGCCGGCCCGGCCCCCGACACGGCCGAGGCGGACGCCTTCGGCCCCCGGGCGTTCGGCCTCGCGGCCCTCGCCCGCGCCTTCGCCGGCCGCCCGGCGCTCGACCTGTTCGCGACCGTCACGCGGAGCCGCCCCGACGCCGCCGACGCCGTCCTCACCGCCCTCGCGGCCGCCGGCGCCCCGCCCGCGGCCCGCACGCTCGTCGTCTCCACGCCCAGGCCCATGGACACCACCCTCCTGCTGGAGCTGCTGCGGGCGCACACTCCGGCTCAGGTGACGATCCGTCACGCGATGGACCAGGAAGCCGAGCAGGCCCCCGCACCCCCCGTGGTCTCCCCGACCGAACGGGACGCCACCACCGCCCGTCTGCGCGCGCTGTGGACGGGCCTGCTGGGCTGGCCCGAGATCGCCGACGGCGCGGACTTCTTCGACATCGGCGGCAACTCCCTCACCGCGGTCGAGCTGGTCTCCCACATCCACGACGAGTTCGGCGTGGACCTCGGCATCGCCGCCCTCTTCGACTACCCCACCCTGGACGCCCTCGCGGCCCAGATCGAGCGGAAGAAGGCGTCATGACCGGATCCGACGGGCACCACCTCGTCCCGCTGAGAGCCACCGGATGGTCCGTGTGGCGCGACGTCGTCCTGCGCAGCACCGGATTCCCGGCCGACACCGTACTGCCGCTCACGGACCCGGCGCTCGCGGCCGCGGCGGACGCCGACGACGCGGACGCCTACCGCGCCGAGTACGCGCTGGCCTCCGATCGGCTGTCCGCCGCCGTGCGCGGGGCGTCGACGACGCCGCGCTTCCGGGAGGCCGTCGCCTGGCAGAACCCGAAGCTGCTGAAGCTGTGCCTGGACAAGCTCGCGGCCGGCGAGCCGCGCAACGTCCGGGGGCGCAACCACGAGCTGGCGGTGGCGGGCTACCTCCAGCGGTACGCGCTGAAGAACGACACCATCGGCTTCGTCGGCCCGGTCGGCTGGGGCCGGTGGACGGACGACGGCGCGCCGCTCGCGTCGCGCGTCGGCCCGGACTTCCTGTCCCGGCGCACGGTCTACTTCGAGATCTGGGCGGTCGACGCCGTCGCCCGGGCCCTCTCGGACGACCCACGCGTGCGCCCGTGGCTGGCGCCGCGCCGGTTCGCCGCGCACCACCTCGCGGGCTCGACGCTGCTCGCGCCCGGCCGTCCGCCCGTGCAACTCACGGACGCCGAGGCGGAGTTGCTCGCACTCGTCGACGGGGTCCGCTCGCTTCCCGAGCTCGCGGAGGAGCTCGCGTGGTCCGAGTTCCCCGAACTCGGCGATCCGGCCGCCCTCCTGGCCGTCGTCGAGGACCTCGTCGCCCGCCAGCTGATCCGCCACGACGTCGTCGGCACGATCGAGGCCCACCCCGAGCGCTCGCTCGTCGCCCGCCTGGAGCGGATCGCCGACCCGGCTGCCAGGGCGTACGCGCTGGGCGTCGCGGCCCGGTTCACCGCCGCCCGGGACGCGGTCTCGGCCGCGGCGGGCGACGACACCGCGCTGGAGGCCGCGATGGCCGCCCTCGGCGCGTGCTTCGAGGAGATCACGGGCGTCGCCGGCGAGCGCCGCGCGGGCCAGACGTACGCCGGGCGGACACTCGTCTACGAGGACACCGTCCGCGACGTCCGGGTCGACCTCGGCCCGGCCCTGCGCGACGCCCTCGCCGGGCCGCTCGCGCTGCTCCTGGACAGCGGGCGGTGGCTGGTCGCGGAGGTGGGCCAGGAGTTCGACCGCTACCTGAGCGACATCTACGAGCGCAGGGTCGCGCAGCACGGCGATCCGGAGGTGCCGCTGGCGGCGATCCTGAGCCTCGCGACGCCGCAGCTGTACTTCAACATCCGCGGCCTGTCGAAGCCGGCCCGCCGCGCGGTCGACGAGTTCCAGCGCCGCTGGGCGGACGTGCTGCGGCTGCCCCCGGACGCCCAGCGCGTCGACCTGCGCAGCGAGGACATCGCCGGGCGGGTGGCCGAGCTGTTCCCCGCACGCCCGCTGCCGTGGCCGACGGCGGTGCACCACTCTCCGGACTTCATGCTCGCCGCGGCGGACGAGGAGGCGGTCGGGCGCGGGGAGTTCCTGCTCGTGCTCGGCGAACTGCACCTGTCGTTCAACACGATGGAGAGCCGGGTCTTCGTCGAGCAGCACGACGACCCGCCGTCGATGCTGGCGGCGGCCGAGGCGGACATGCGCGGGAGCCGGATCTACGGGATCATGAACCGGGACGTGCCGGGCGTGAGTTCGCGGGTGTCGCCGCCGTCGGCGCTGCTGTCGCCCGAGTACACGTACTGGACGATGCACCCCGAGGCCGTGACCCCGCCGGGCCCGATCATGCCGGCCGCCGCGCTGTTCGTGCGCCGGGAGGGCGAGCGGCTGATCGTCCGCTCGCGCGCCGGGTCGTTCGCGGCGCCGCTGGCGCACGTGGTGGGCGAGCCGCTCGCCGCGGCGGCGATCAACGCGTTCAAGCCGGTCGCCAGGGCCCGCCACAACCCGCGCATCACCGTCGACCGCCTGGTGGTGGCCCGCGAGTCGTGGAGCTTCCCGGCGCGCGAACTCACCTGGGCCGCGGTGAAGTCCGAGCCCGAACGCTTCCGGGCCGCCCGCCGCTGGCGGCTCGAACAGGGTCTGCCCGAGCGGGCGTTCTACAAGGTCCCGGTGGAGGACAAGCCCGCGTTCGTCGACTTCACCAGCCTGGTGCTGGTCAACATCCTGGCCAAGGCGGTGCGCCGGTCCGTGGAGGAGGAGAACGGCTCCGTCACGCTCACCGAGATGCTGCCGGACGCGGACGGGCTGTGGCTCCAGGACGCGGAGGGGGCGAGGTACACCTCGGAGTTCCGCATCCTCGCCGTCGACGGATCCGCGCGCGATCGGTGACCGGCGGGGTGTCCATCCGGGCCGCCCCCGTTCGTCGTGGGGGTGGCCCGCCCGGACGGGCACCCGTACCACGCACGAGAGACCTGAGGAGCACCACATGATCAAGGCCCTGAACGAGATCGAGGTCATCACCCTCTTCGTGGAGGACCTCGCCGCCACGAAGAAGTTCTACCTCGACGTCTTCGGCCTGGAGGTGGTCTACGAGGACGGCGAGTCCGCCGCCCTGAAGATGCGCAACCTGATGATCAACCTGCTGGAGGTCGGCGAGGCGCACGGCCTGGTCGCGCCGGCCCCGGTCGGCGGCCCGGAGACCGGCGCCCGCGCGCTGCTCACGATCAACGTCGCCGACGCCGGAGCCGTCTGCGCCGAGCTGGCCGAGCACGGCGTGGACCTCCTCAACGGGCCGGTGGACCAGCCGTGGGGCCGGCGGACGGCGACCTTCGCCGACCCGGCCGGGAACGTCTGGGAGATCGCCCAGGAGCTGACCGAGTCGTAAACCGGCACGGCAGCCCCCCGATCAGCCCCCGACGCCGGTCTCCAGCAGCCGACTTCTCAGATTCCCAGAGAGGACCCCGCAGATGTCGCAAGTCGTCGAGCTCATCGTCCCCAACAGTGCCGAGTACCACCTGCGAAACCCCGCCCTGAACCTCACCGGTGAGGAGCGCGAGCGGGTGGTGCGGTTCAGCGGCACCTACGAGTGCGAACACTCGGTGTTCTGGAGCCCCAACCCCCGGGTCCTGGTGCTCCCGCTCGGCTGGAACCGGCAGTGGTTCGACGACATCCACCGGACGCTGGGCCTGGACCCGGCGCCGGTGGTGTCGCCGGCCCGGCGCACCGGCCTGCTGGTGGAGGACTTCCTCAAGGACGGCGACGCGCAGGCGCGGCTGCGCGAACTGCTGGAGCCGTACGGGGTGGTGAAGCTCCAGATCGTCGGTCCGACCGACGAGACGTACCTGCTGGCGGCGCTGGTGCGCGGCTGGGGGAAGGCGGTGGAGCTGGACCACGTCGACGAGGACGCCTACTGGGCGAGCCTCTACCTGGACTCCAAGATCAGCCCGCTGGACCTGGCCCGCGAGCTGCCCGGCATCAACGTCGCCCCGGGCATGGTCGCGGGCAACTGGGTGGAGCTGCGCGGCGGCCTGAAGGCGATGACGGCCCGTTACGGCAAGGTGATCGCCCGGACGCTCTTCGGTGTGGCCGGCGACGGCTCGGGCGTCGTCCGCGACGAGCCGGGCGCCGTCGACGAGTTCCTGGACAACGCGGGCCGGGACTCGTTCTTCGCGTTCCCGATCCTGATCCAGCGTTTCCAGGAGCACGCCGAGGGCGTCGGCTGCCCGGCCGCGGACATCCTGATCGGCGAGGACGGCGTCGAGGACGTCGTGTGGTGCGCGCTGACCGTCGAGCACGGCTACTCCTTCCGCAGCGTGGACGTCGGCGTCGGCGCGCTGCCGCCGGAGTGGGGCGAGCGGCTCACGCAGGCCGCGCACGAGGTCGGCGCGGCGGCGCACAAGCTGGGCTACCGCGGCTGGATGTGCATCGACTGCGTGGCCGGGGACGACGACCGGCTGTACATCACCGAGATCAACGCGCGGCGCAGCGGCTCCCTGCACGCGGGCGGCCTGCTGCGGCTGTGGGGCGCGGAGAAGGAGCTGACGCTCTCCGCGCACTTCATGCTGCAGGTCGCCGAGGGCACGACCTACGAGGAGCACATCCGGCCGGTGTTCGAGAAGCTCTGGGCGGACGGGGTGCGGGCGTACCCGACGAGCGTGCGCGCGCTGCCCTGGCCGGACCCGATCGTCGCGGTCATCGCGGCGGCGCCGACGGCCGCGGAGGCCCGGGCGATCGTCGCCGGGATCAAGGAGGGGATCGACGCGCGGACGGCCGCGGCCGGCCTGACCGCCGCCGCCGACTCCGCCTACGGGCCGGGCAGAGCGTGAGACCGCGGGCGGGTCGCCCGCCGTACAGGGGGAGGATCTCGTGAGGCTCGGTCGTGAGGTGCACCTGGTGTCCCGGCCCTCGGGCCGGTTCCCGCAGGCGGGGGACACCAGGGTGGTCGAGGTCCCGGTCCCCGAACCGGGCCCCGGCCAGGTCGTCGTCCGCAACCTGTTCATGTCGATCGATCCCGGGCTGGTCCTGCGGATGAACGACCTGAGCAAGCTCGACATCCCCGACTTCGCGGTCGGGGCGCCGATGTGGAGCGACGCGATCGGTGAGGTCGTCGACACCGCCGACGAACGGCTGAGCCCCGGGGACATCGTCTGGCACCGGTTCGGCTTCCGCGACTACGCCGTCGCGGAGGCCGGCGAGTTCCGCCGGGTCGACCCGGACGCGTACCCCTCGCTCACCCACCACCTGTGCTTCGGGCTGACGGCCTACGTCGGCACCGAGGTGGCGCAGATCCGGCCGGGCGACACGTTCTTCGTGTCCAGCGCGGCCGGCGCGGTGGGCAGCATGGCGGGCCAACTGGCCCGCCTGCGGGGGGCGACCCGGGTGATCGGCTCGGCGGGAACGCCGGAGAAGGTCCGCTACCTCAGGGAGAGCCTCGGCTTCGACGACGCCTTCGACTACCACGAGGGGGTGCGGCCGCGGCTGCCGGAGCTGGACGTGTACTACGACAACGTCGGCGGCGCCCACCTGGAGGCGGCGATCGACGCGATGCGCCCGCGCGGGCGGATCGTCATGGGCGGGCGCAACGAGGAGATCCGCACCGGATCCGCCGAGGGCCCACGCAACATGATGGCCGTGATCGGCAAGCGGCTCGAACTCCTCGGCTACTACACCTTCGACCACCCCGAGCTGTTCCCGGTCTTCGACGAGCGGTTCCCGAAGTGGGTGCGCTCGGGGGAGATCGTCGTCGCCGAGACGATCGTGGACGGCCTGGAGAACGGCGTGGGCGCCGCCGTCAACCTGATGCACGGCGCGTACGTCGGGAAGGTCGTGCTCCGCATCTGACGGGACGGGCGGGCCCCGCCGGACGGACGCGGTCTGTCCATCCGGCGGGGCCCGGTTCGTCGCAGTGGCAGCAACGGCCAGGGGGTGGCGGCCGAGACACCCCACCGGAGACACGGAGGAGCGATGGCGAAGGTTCTGGAACGCGGCGCCGGGGAGCGTGCGCGGTGAGCGCCGCGCAGCCGGGGGGCACGGAGAGCACGGCGGCCCGCCTGGTGCGCGAGCGGCTGGAGATCTCGGCGCTGACCCGCCGAGCGGGCGCCGGGCTGATCGCCCTCGACGTGCTCGTCAACGTGCTGCTGGGCGCGCTGCCGGTGGTGTTCGTGGTCGCGACGGCGGTGCTGCTCGGCAAGGTGCCCGCGGCGATGGCCGGCGGCCTGGACTCCCCCGCGTGGGACTCGCTGCTCGGCGCGTTCTTCGTGGCCGCGGCGGCCTTCATCGGGCAGCAGGTCGTCGCGCCCGTCCGCGAGTCGGTCGGCGAGTTGGTGGCCCGGCGGATCGACGGCGAGGTGATCGACGACGTGATCGCCGCCGCCACCGGCACGACGAGCGTGGGCCCGCTGGAGGACCCGCAGGTCGTGGAGGACCTGCGCACCGCCGCCCGCGAGCTGGAGACCTGGGTGCAGAGCCCGGGCCAGGCCTGCGCCGGCCAGCTCGCGCTGATCGGCCGCTACACCCAACTCGCGGGCTACGCCGGGGTGGTGGGCGCCGTCTTCTCCTGGCTCGCCGCGGCCGGGCTGGTCGTCGCCGTGCTGCTGTTCCGCTACGGGCTGCGCGGCGGGCTGCGCAAGTACGCCGACGTCCGCTTCGAACTCGACGGCGCCGAGCTGAAGAACGACTACCTGCGCGAGCTCGCGATCGCCTCGGGCGCCGCCAAGGAGATCCGCGTCTTCGGCCTGAACGGCTGGCTGCGCGGCTTCTGGGGCTCCTCCTACCGGGAGTGGCTGGTGCCGCTGTGGGCGGCCCGGCGCCGCATCTACCTGTGGCCGTTCGTGTGGTTCACCGCCTGGGGCATGGCGGTGACCGCGACCGTGATGGCCCTCGTGGGGCGCGGCGCGGCCGGTCCCGGCGCCGACCTCACCCTCACCGACTTCGCCCTGGTCGTCACGGCGGCGCTCAGCGCGCTCAACCTCGGCGAGTTCTACCGCGAGTCCGACCTGCCGACGGCCGTCGGCATGCACGCCTACGGTGCCACCAAGAGCTTCCTGGGCCGCCTCGCCGCGGAGGAGCCCGCCCGGGCCGCGGCCGTCGAGGTGCCGGAGCCCGCGCACACCATCACCTTCGAGAACGTCTCCTTCCACTACCCCGGCGAGGACCGGGTGATCCTCGACGGCCTGGACCTCACGCTCACCGTCGGGCGGTGCACCGCGCTCGTCGGCCTGAACGGTGCCGGCAAGACGACGCTGGTCAAGCTCCTCGCCCGGCTCTACGAGCCCACGTCCGGCACCATCAGGCTGGACGGCGTCGACATCCGCAGCTACCCCGTCGAGGCCTGGCGGGCCAAACTCGGCGTCATCTTCCAGGACTTCGCGCGCTACGAGGTCTCCGCCGCCGACAACGTCGCCTTCGGGTCCGTCGCGCACCGCGACGACCGCGCCGGTGTGGAGGCCGTCATCGAGGCCGTCGGCCTGCGCGAGGCCCTCGACGGGCTGCCGCGCGGCCTCGACACCCCGCTCGCCCGCCACCTCGACGGCGGCGGCGACCTCTCCGGCGGGCAGTGGCAGCGCGTCGCCCTCGCCCGCGCCCTGTTCGCGCTGCGGCACGGCTCGCCGGTCCTCGTCCTCGACGAGCCCACCGCGAGCCTGGACGTCCGCGCCGAGGCCGGGTTCTTCCGGGAGTTCACCGAACTCTCTCGCGGGGCCACCACGCTGCTGATCTCGCACCGCTTCTCCACTGTCCGCCAGGCCGATCACATCGTCGTACTGGAGGGCGGCCGGGTCGCCGAGCAGGGAAGCCACGACGAACTCCTCGCCGCCGAGGGCCGCTACGCCCGCCTCTTCCGCCTCCAGGCCGACCGCTTCACGGACGACGGCGCCACCGACGACACCGCCGACACCGCCGACACCACCGAGAACACCGAGAACACCGACACCACCGAGGCAGCCGGGAGCGCACGATGAAGGAGACCCTGTCCGGCACCTGGCGGCTGCTCTCGATCGCCTGGAAGGTCGACTGGCGCAAGACCGTCACCGCGGCCGTGCTGATGACGGCCGGCGCCGTCGCCGCGCCCCTGCTCGCCGCCTTCCTCGGCCTCATGACCGACGCCGTCGTCGACGGCCACGGCGGCGCCGCGGGCGGCTACGGGATCGTCGTCGCGGTCCTCGCCGTCGTCACGCTGTCCTTCGGCAACTTCGCCCACGTCGCCTACTTCGAACTCGCCGAACTCGCCGAACAGCACTTCGTCGAGGACCTGATCACCCTCTCCAACGGCTCCGAGGGCATCGAGCACCACGAACGCTCCGACTACGCCGACCTCGTGACCGTCCTCCAGCCCGAGAGCCGACGCTTCCCGAACGCCTTCCAGGCCCTGTTCAGCCTGTTCGGGCTGATCCTCGCCGTGGTCTTCACCGCCGTCCTGCTCGCCCGGCTCAACCCGCTGCTCCTGCTGCTGCCGCTGGCCGCCGTCCCGCCGCTGATCGCCGGCCGCAAGGCCGAGGCCGTCACCGACCGCGCCAGGACCGCCACCGCCGAGCCCACCCGCATCGCGCTCAACCTCTTCCGGCTCTCCGCCAACGCCCGCTTCGCCGGCGAGCTGCGGGTCTTCCGGATGAGCGACGAACTGCGCCGCCGCCACGCCGAACTGTGGGACACCACCAGCCGCGGCCTGTGGCGCGCCAACACCCGCGCCGCCGCCGTCCGCGCCGGCGGGCAGACCGTCTTCGGCCTCGCCTACATGGGCGCCATGATCCTGGTGATCCGCGAGGCGATCTCCGGGCGCCACGGCGTCGGCGACGTCGTCCTCGTCATCTCGCTCGCCACCCAGGTCAACCGGCAGGTCGCCTCGGCCGTCAACCTCCTCGGCGACCTCCAGCGGATGACCGGCACGCTGCGCCGCATGGACACCATGCGCGACGTCGTCGCCCGGGCCGACGTCCCCGCCGCACGGCAGACTCCCCCGGAGCGCTTCACCCGCGGCATCCGGCTGGACGACGTCGGCTTCGCCTACCCCGGCACGGACGCCCCGGCCCTGTCCGGCGTCTCGCTCGCCCTGCCGGCCGGCTCCACCGTCGCCGTCATCGGCGAGAACGGCGCCGGCAAGAGCACCCTCGTCAAGCTCCTGTGCGGCCTCTACCGCCCCACCCGCGGCCGCATCCTGCTCGACGGCACCGACCTGCGCGAACTGCCCACCGAGGAGTGGCGCGAGCGGATCGCCGCCGGCTTCCAGGACTTCGTCCGCTTCGAGCTGCCCGCCCGCCACACCGTCGGCGTCGGCGACCTGCCCCGGCTCGACGACGACGCGGCCGTCCGCGCGGCCCTCGAAAAGGCCCACGCCACCGACGTCGTCGGCCAGCTGTCCGACGGCCTCGACACCCAGCTCGGCACCAGCTGGACCGAGGGGGCCGAACTCTCCGGCGGCCAGTGGCAGAAGCTCGCCCTCGGCCGGGCCCTGATGCGCGAGGCCCCGCTGCTCCTCGTCCTGGACGAACCCACCTCCGCGCTCGACCCCGAGGCCGAGCACCACCTCTTCGAGCGCTACGCGACGCAGGCCCGCACCCTCGGCGCGTCCACCGGCGCGATCACGCTGCTCGTCTCGCACCGGTTCTCCACCGTGCGCATGGCGGACCTGATCATCGTCGTCCGCGACGGCCGCGTCGTCGAGACCGGCGACCACGCCACCCTCATGAAGGCCGACGGCCTGTACGCGGAGCTCTTCGAACTCCAGGCGCTCGCCTACAAGTAGCCGATCGCGAACGAGCCGGCGCGCCTGGCGCCTCTCCCACACACCCGTTCCCAGGAGGAACCCCTTGCGAAGATGGACCGCCCTGCTCACCACCCTGTTGACGGCGATGGCGCTCGCGGGCGCGGCCACGCCCGCGAGCGCCGACGACGACAACTCTCCCGACCTCGCCCTCACGAGGGGCGTCACGACGAACGGCATCATGGCCCACGTCCGTGCCCTCCAGCGCATCGCCGACCACAACGACGGCCTGCGTGCCTCCGGCACCGACGGGTACGACGCCGCGGCCGACTACGTGGAGCGCACCCTGCGCCACTCCGGCTACGACGTCCAGGAGCAGCAGTTCACCATCCCGTACTACCGGGAAGTGGGCCCCGCCGCACTCACCGAGGTCTCCCCCCACGCCGTCACCATCAAGGCCGACACGTTCGTCTACTCGGGCAGCGCGGACGTGACGGGCACCGTGGTGCCGACGAACAACGTGGTCGTCCCGCCGACGCCCCAGCCGAGTTCGGCCTCCGGCTGCGCCCCCGGGGACTTCCCCCCGGTGCCGGCCGGGGCCGTCCGGATCGCGCTGATCCAGCGCGGCGGCTGCGGCTTCGCACCGAAGACGGCCAACGCGCAGGCGGCCGGGTACAAGGCCGTGATGATGTTCAACGAGGGCCAGCCGGGCCGTGACGGAGCGCTCACCGGAACGATCGGCGGGCCCACGGGCATCCCGGTGGTGGGCCTCGACTACGCCGACGGCCTCGCCCTCTACCAGGCGGCCACGTCGAGCACCGGCGCGACCGTCCACCTCGTCACCAGGACCGAGCAGAACCCCGACGCGCAGACCCGCAACATCATCGCGGAGACGCGCGGCGGCGACCCGAACCAGGTCGTGCTCGTGCACGCCGAGCTCGACGCCCTGCCCAGCGGCCCCGGGATCAACGAGAACGGCACCGGCGTGGCGACGGCCCTGGAGATCGCGCGGCAGCTCGCGCGCCTGCACGTGCCGCCGCACTACAAGGTCCGCTTCGCGTTCTTCGGCGCCGAGGAGACCCGCGCCTTCCGCGACGCCACCGGCGCGGTCGGGCTCCAGGGCTCGCTCCACTACGTCGACACGATCGGCCCGGCCGGGGTGGCCAAGATCTTCGCCGCCGTCCACCTGGACTCGATCGGCTCGCCCAACTACACCCGCTACGTCTTCGACGGCAGCGGCCCGGCCGGGTCGGACAAGATCACGAAGCTGTTCACCGACGCGTTCGCCGCGCGCGGCATGGCCACCGATCCGCACCCGCCCACCACGTTCGACGGCGACTCCGACTACGGGCCGCTGATGAACGCGGGCGTCCCGACCAGCGGCCTGTTCGGCGGCGCGGCCGAGGTCAAGACCCCGGACCAGGCCAAGAAGTACGGCGGCACCGCGGGCCAGGAGAACGACCCGTGTTTCCACCAGGCCTGCGACACGATCAAGAACGTCAACCGCACCGCGGTCGGCGACTTCGGCGCCGCCGCCTGGACGGTGGTGCGCCGGCTCGCCACCGAGGGCCTGAGCTGACCGGCCTCCCGCACCGTCCAGAACCGTGCTCCCTGTTCGTCGTGGGAGTGCGGTGACGGACGGTCCGTTCCGGCCGCCCGGTGCGATCACCGGGCGGCCGGTGCCGGTTCCACCCTAGAATCGGTTTGCCGCGCATCCGTCAACTGGGAGTTGGAGCCATGAAGTTCATGCTCTTCGTCTGCGTCGACAAGGCCGCCTACGAGGGCGAGCCGCAGAAGCCGGTCGAACCTGACGAGCCGATGCCCTGGGCCGACGAGCTCGACGCGGCCGGCATCCGCCTGCACGGCGACGAGCTGAGCCCCTACCACGCCGCCACCACCGTCCGCCTGCGCGGCGGCGAGGTCGTGCTCGGCGACGGCCCGTTCGCGGAGACCAAGGAGGTCATCGCGGGCTACGACATCATCGACTGCGCCGACCTCGAAGAGGCCGTCAAGATCGCCGCCCGCCATCCCGTGGCCGAGTACGGCGTGATCGAGATCCGCCCCTTCCGCGGCTGAGCGTGAACGTCGAGTCCGCCGTCGCGGCCACCTTCCGGGCCGAATGGGCCCGGGTGGTCGCGACACTGATCCGCACCACCGGCGACTGGGACCTCGCGGAGGAGTGCGCCCAGGAGGCCTTCGCCCAGGCGCTCGCCCGCTGGCCGCAGGACGGCGTGCCGGCCCGGCCCGGCGCCTGGATCGTCACCACCGCGCGCAACCGCGCCATCGACCGCCTGCGCCGCCGCAAGGTCGAGGCCGTCAAGCTCCAGCAGATCGCCGTCGACCTGCGCCACGACGAGGAACGGGCCCCCACCGAACCCGACGACATCACCGACGACCGCCTGCGGCTCATGTTCACCTGCTGCCACCCGGCGCTGCCGCTCGTCTCCCGCGTCGCCCTCACCCTGCGCACCCTCGCCGGCCTCACCACCGCCGAGATCGCCCGCGCCTGCCTGGTCTCCGAACAGACCATGGCCAAGCGCCTCGTACGCGGCAAGGAGAAGATCCGCCACTCCGGCATCCCCTACCAGGTGCCCGGCAAGGAGCTCCTCCCGCAGCGGCTGCCCGGCGTCCTCGCCGTGCTCTACCTGCTCTTCAACGAGGGCTACGCCGCCTCCACCGGCGCCGACCTGCTGCGCCCCGACCTGTGCGGCGAGGCGATCCGGCTCGTCCGCCTCCTCGCCCGCCTGATGCCCGCCCAGCCCGAGGTGCTCGGCCTGGGCGCCCTCATGCTGCTCCACCACGCCCGCCGGGACGCCCGGGTGAACCCCGACGGCGAACTCGTGCCCCTCGCCGACCAGGACCGCTCGCGCTGGCACCGCGAGGAGATCGACGAGGGCGTCGCCCTGCTGGAGTCGGCCCTGGACCTCGGCGAGGTCGGCCACTACCAGCTCCAGGCCACCATCGCCGCCTGCCACGCCACCGCCCCCTCCGAGGCGGACACCGACTGGTCCGCGATCGCCCACCTCTACGCCCGCCTCGCGGGCCTCGCCGCGTCCCCCGTCGTCGAGCTCAACCGCGCGGTGGCCGTCGCGATGGCCGAGGGCCCGGCGGTCGGCCTGGCCCTGGTCGACGAGCTCGCCGCCGGCCGCGAGCTCAGCGGCTACCACCTCCTGCCGGCCGTCCGCGCCGACCTCCTGCGCCGCCTCGAACGCTGGGACGAGGCCGCCCACGCCTACCGCCTCGCCCTCGACCTGGCCACCACCGACACCGAACGCAAGTACCTGGCCCGCCGGATCGAGGAGGTCGCCGCCTGCGCGGGCTGACGTCACGGTGCGGCGAGGTGACCGTCCAGCCTGGTCGGCGCGTCGCGCAGCGCCGCCCTCGTGGTGATGCCCAGCTTGGGGAACACACCGTAGAGGTGGGCACTGACGGTGCGGGGTGACAGCCGCATCTGCTCGCCGATCTCCTTGTTCGTCAGACCCCCGGCGGCCAGGTCCGCGACCCGGCGCTCCTGCCAGGTGAGCGCCACCGTCGTGGCGGGCGCGGTCGGCGTCCGGGGGACGAGCCCGGCCGCCCGCAGCTCGGCCTGGGCCCGCGCGGCCCAGCCGGCGGCACCGAGGCGGTCGAGCACGTCGGCCGCCGGAGCGAGGAACTCGCGGGCCGCCGCGCCGCCCTGGGCGCGGCGCACCCGGATCCCGTGGGCCAGCCGGATCCGGGCCAGCTCGAACGGGAACCGGTCGGCGGCCGGGTGGGCGGCGGCGCGCGCGTACATCGCGGCCGCCTCCCCGTCGTCGTCGGCCGTCATCGCCAGGGCGCCGTAGGTGATCAGCGCCAGGCGCGGCGAGATCCCGGGCAGCCCGGCGTCACGCGCGGCGAGGGCGTGGTCGCGGGCCTGCTCGGCGCGCCCGGTGTGCAGGGCCGCCTCGACGAGGTCGAGCAGGGTCCTCCGGCCGTGCGCCGTTCGGCCGCCCCGGGTCGGGACGCAGCGGGTAGAGCAGCTGGTGCAGTCCCGCGTACGGCAGTTCGGCCTCCGCCTCGACCCCGGTGGCGCGGAGCAACAAGGCGCACGGTCGTCGACGTGGCCGGCCGCGAGCAGCGCCGCGAGATGATCCGTCGCATCGCCACCGCGATGGTGGAGCAGGCCCCTTGCCGTCCTCACCGCCGACGCAGGACGGCCCGCCGACGAGAAGCCGACGGACCGTCCCGGGTGTGCCGATGGGCGCTATCCCACGTGGATCGGGGTGTTCTGGTACCCGGCGATGCGCCACTCGCCCCCGGGCCGGCGGGACAGCATCCAGGTCGCGCGGATCGCGCGCTCGCGGGCGACCTCGGTCTCACCCGGCGCGAGGACGCCGCCCTGGGTGACGACGAGGGCGAAGTCGGGTCCGTGGAACTTGGCGGCCAGCGGGTCACCGGTCACCCGGGTGCCCTTGAACGGGCCGGCGTAGGCCTGGGCCATGAACGTGCGGATGGCCTCGCGGCCCTGCAGGAAGACGTCCCCCGCGAGGATCAGGTGGGCGTCCTCGGTGAAGAGGTCGGCGAAGGCGTCGTGGTCGTGTCCGGCCCACGCGGAGACGATGCGCTGCGGGACCTCGACGGCGGCGGCCTGGTCGGAGGTGAGTTCGGGCATGTCGGTTCTCCTCGTCGTGAGTGTGGGGCGCTACCGCTTGGCGAACTGCCCGGGGGTGCGGCCGGCCCCGGCCGGGCCGCGGTAGGCCTGCGCGATCTCCAGCCACGCCTGCGCGTCGGCGCCGGTGGCGGTCACCGCCAGGTCGTCGGGGTGCCGGCGGCGGGTGACCAGCAGGCAGAAGTCCTCGGCGGGCCCGCTCACCCGGTCCGTCGCGTCGACCGGGCCGTACGCCCAGAGCGCGCCGGAGGGCGCCGTGATCTCGAAGCGGAACTCCTTCTCCGGCGTCGGCAGCTTCCGCGCCTGGTAACCGAAGTCCCATACCCGGACGGCGAATTCGACCAGCGGCCGGAGCCGGTCCGTGCGCGGCCGGTCCACCCCGAGCGCGTCCGCGATGTCCTGCCCGTGCCCGAACAGCTCCATCATCCCCGCCGCCGCCAGCACCGGAGCCGGGATCGGCCGCACCAGCCACGGCACCAGTTCCCCGGCCGGAACCTCCGCCAACGCCTTCTCCGCCGCCGCCCGTTCGGCCTGCCACAGCGCGAACAGCCGCTCCGGCGGCTCCGCCAGGTAGGGCAGCAGCGCGGTCTGCACGGCCCCGTCGAAGTCCCCGCCGATCCGCGACACGATCGCCCGGAACGCGTCCGGCGCCGCGGCCGCGGTCCCGGCCATCTTGAAGGTCGCCGCCAGGTGGGCCACCTGGTGGGCGATCGTCCACCCGGGCGCCGGCGTCGGCAGCCCCCACTGCTCCTCGTCCAGGTCCGCGACGAGTCGGTCGATCTCGCCGCCCTCGGCGCCCAGCGCCGCGATCACGTCCTGCGGGTCCGCCATCCTGTGTCCGTCCGTCCTGGTCTCGTCACCGGGGCGCCGGCCATCCGACGAACCGCCGGAGCCGCGCCGCACCGACCGTGCGATCAACGAACTTCAGTATGTCCCCACCGAGTTGCCCCGCCTTCTCCGATCGTGCGGTGCCCCGGGCGCGCCCCGGGGAGCCCCCGCGCGCCAAGTGCGCAAGCTCGAAGACGGTCGTGAATCCCGGCATTTGGCAGGGTGGTGCCCCCAGCGTGGCGCAGGCCCCGCCTGCGCCGGAGACCCCGCCCCTACGCATCCGCCCCACCAGGAGGACCCCATGAGGGACAAAGTCGTCCAACACCACCGGGCCTTGCTCAACCTCTTCCTGGTCGTCGTCATCGGCCACTGGATGGAACACCTCGTCCAGGCCTACCAGATCTGGGGCCTCGGCCGGCCCGTCCCGAAGGCCCGAGGGGTCCTCGGGGAGTTCTACCCGTGGCTGATCACCTCGGAGTGGCTGCACTACGGCTACGCGATCGTCATGCTGATCGGCCTGTTCGTGCTGCGTCCCGGGTTCGTCGGGCGGGCGCGGACGTGGTGGAACATCTCCCTGGGCATCCAGTTCTGGCACCACATCGAGCACCTGCTCCTGCTGCTCCAGGCCCAGACCGGCCACTTCCTCTTCGGCCGCGCCGCACCGACGAGCATCCTGCAACTCGTCTTCCCCCGCGTCGAGTTGCACCTCTTCTACAACACGATCGTGTTCATCCCGATGGTCGTGGCGATGTACCTCCACCTTCGGCCCAGCCCGGAAGAGGCGCACGAGATGACGTGCAGCTGCCACGCCGTCGAGCACCGGCCGCTGGCCGCGACGGGCGCATGACGCTCGCCCACCCCCTGCGGAAGACGGCCGAGCCGCGCAAGCCGCCCGCCACCCGCGCGTTCCAGCGGCGGATGGCGGCCGGCCTCGCCGTCCTGGTGCTGCTGCTCCTGGCCGTCGCCTGGCTGAGCTCCTCGAAGCCGTTCCGACTCACCGAGGCCACGCCCGCCGACGGCGGCACCGTGGACTCCCCGCCCGCCGAGGTGGTGCTGGCGTTCAGCGACGAGCTCCGCACGAGGTCCGTCTTCGTGAGGGTGACCGGCGCCGACGGCACCGCCGTCGACAGCGGCACGCCGAGGCTGGACGGGCATCGAGTGGTCACGCCCGTCACGATCTCCCGGCCGGGCGCCTACGTCGTCACCTACCGGCTCGCCCTGACCACGGGCAAGGAGACCTCGGGAGTCACCGGCTTCTCCGTCGGCGCCCCCGCCGCCGGGCCGCAGGGCGACACCGGGACCGCGTCCGGCCACTCGCACGACATCGACGGCATCGGGAACGCCGCGCTGCTCGTCGTCGACGCCGTGCTGCTGCCGGCCGCCGTCCTGCTGATGATCCGCCGGCCCCGGGTGCGCCGCCGCGCCCGCCCGGACCCCACCTCAGAGCCCTGAGGACGACCCCTGGAGACCACACGCCGATGAGCCCCCGCCGCCGCGATCCCGCCGCCCGCCCGGCCCTGCTCGACATCGCCGCCCGGCTCCTCACCGAGGAGGGTCCGAAGGCGCTGTCGGCCCGCCGGATCGCCGCCGAGGCGGGGAGCTCGACGATGGCCCTCTACACGCACTTCGGCGGGATGAACGGCCTGGTGCGCGCGACCGTCCACGAGGGGTTCGCCCGGCTGCAGCGGCACTTCGACCGGGTCCACCGCACGGCGGACCCGGTCGCCGACCTCGCCGTCCTCGGCTTCGCCTACCGCTGCAACGCACTCGACAACCCGCACCTGTACGGGGTGATGTTCGGCGGGGCGCTGCTGGGGGGCTTCTCGGTCGGCGAGGAGGACCGCCGGCACGGCCGCTACACGCTGACGGGCGTGGTGGAGAGCGCCGCCCGCTGCATCGAGGCGGGCCGCTTCCGGGCGACGGACCCCGGGCTCGTCGCCCACCAGATGTGGTCCGCCGTGCACGGCCTGGTCACCCTCGAACTGGGCGGCTACCTCCTCTCCCCGTGGAACGCCGAGAGCTGCCTGCTCGCCCAGCTGACGGCGCTGATGGTCGGCGTCGGCGACAGCCCGTCGGACGCCGCGGCCTCGATGGCCTCCGCGCTCCTGCGGATGCCGACCGAGGTCGCGGCGCACGACGACAACCGGCCCACGGCCGATCCGGCCGACCTCAGGAGCTCGTGAGCACCACCAGCCGCTGGGTGGCCCGCGTCATCGCGACGTAGCGGTCGACGGCGCCCTCGATCCCGTCCCCGAAGGCCTGCGGGTCGACGAGGACGACCAGGTCGAATTCCAGCCCCTTCGACAGCTCCGGCGTCAACGACCGCACCCGCGGCCGCTCCTCGAACGACGGATCCCCGATGACGCACGCGACGCCCTCGGCGTGCTCGGCCAGCCAGCCGTCCAGGACGGACTCCAGCTCCCCGACTCCCCCGTGCACGACGGGAATCCCGCTGCTGCGGATGGACGTCGGCACGTTGGCGTCCGGCAGCACCGCCCGGATCACCGGCTCGGCCTCGGCCATGACCTCCTCCGGCGTCCGGTAGTTGACTCCGAGCGAGGCCACCTCGACCCGGTCGAGCCCGGCGCGCTCCAGCCGCTCGCGCCACGGCTCGGTGAAGCCGTGCCGTGCCTGGGCCCGGTCGCCGACGACGGTGAAGCTGCGGGACGGGCAGCGCAGGAGCAGCATCTGCCACTCGGCGTCGGTGAGTTCCTGCGCCTCGTCGACGACGATGTGCGCGAACGGGCCGGCGTAGGGCTCCGGGTCGGCGACGGGCCCGGCCGCGTCGACGTCGACGAGGCTGTCGCGCAGGTCCTGCCCGCGCAGCATGGTGACGGCGCCCTCGCCGTCCTCGTCGGCTTCGAGGATGTGGTCGATGACGTCGGCCATGCGCGCACGTTCGGCGGCGAGCGCGGCCTCGTGACGGCGCTTGCGGCCGGCGGCCTCGCGGTCGCCGAGGCGCCGGCGGGCGGCGTCGAGGAGCGGGAGGTCGGAGACCGTCCAGGCCTGGGCGTCGGCGCGCTGGAGCCGCTTCACGTCCTCCGGGGCGAGCCAGGGTGCGCACAGGCGCAGGTAGGCGGGGACGGTCCAGAGGTCGCCGACGACGTCGGTGGCGTCGAGCATGGGCCACGCCCGGTTGAGGGCGGTGACCAGTTCCTTGTTCTGGCGCAGCGAGCGGCGGAAAACCGCCGGGGAGAAGCCGCCGTAGCCCTCGTCGTCGTCCTCGTCGTCCTCGCCCGTCGCGTCCATCTTGTCGAGGAGGATCGTCACGAGCTCCTCCCAGACCTGCTCGCGCGCCTCGTTGTGCGGGGTTCCGGGCTCGGGCGCGGCGAAGGCCTCGGCCCAGTCGTCGGCGCTCAGCCAGAGGTCGTCCCAGTAGGTCTCGACCGTCATGCCCTCGGTGGGCGGCTCCTCGTAGATCGCGACGGCCTTCTCGACGGACCTGACCAGGTCCGCCGAGGACTTGAGGCGGGCGACCTCCGGGTCCGGCTCGGTCCCGGCCGCGGCGCCCTCGGGCACGAGGTCGCGCAGGGTGCACGTCCGCACGCCCTCCTCGCCGAGGCTCGGGAGCACGTCGGAGACGTACGCCAGGTACGGCTGGTGCGGGCCGACGAACAGCACGCCGCCGCGCCGGTGCCCGAGGCGCGGGTCCGAGTACAGCAGGTAGGCGGAGCGGTGCAGGGCGACGACGGTCTTGCCGGTGCCCGGACCGCCGTCGACGACGAGGGCGCCGCGCGATCCGGCGCGGATGATGGCGTCCTGGTCGGCCTGGATGGTGGCGAGGACGTCGCGCATGCGTTCCGAGCGGTTGGTGGCGAGGCTCGCGATGAAGGCGGACTGGTCGTCCAGTGCGGCGCGTCCTTCGAGGCCGTCCGCGGTGAACACCTCGTCCCAGTAGTCGCCGATCCGCCCGCGCGTCCAGCGGTAGCGGCGGCGGCTGGCGAGGCCCATCGGGTTGGCGTGGGTGGCCGCGAAGAACGGTTCGGCCGCCGGGGCGCGCCAGTCCAGCAACAGGCGGCGGCCGGTGTTGTCGGTCAGGCCGAGGCGCCCGATGTACACGGGCTCGCCGTCGTCGGCGCCGACGACGTGCCCGAGGCACAGGTCCGCGCCGAAGCGGCGCAGGGCGCGGAGCCGGCCGGTGAGCCGGTGCACCTCGGTGTCCCGGTCCAGCGCGCCCCGGCCGAGGCCGCCGGGCGCACGGCGCACGGTTTCGAGGCGCTCGGAGAGCTCGGCGACCGTCTGTTCCAGGCTCTCCGCGACGGCGGCGAAGTGCGCCTCGTCGCGGGCGATCAGCGCCGGGTCGGCCTTGGCGGCGAGACGCTCGGGAAGGTCGAAAACGCCGCCGGACAGGGGGTAGGTGGCATCGGTGGAGGACAAACGCTCACGCACGTCGTGAATCTCCCGTTTCCGCAGTTCTCGGCGTTGAGGCGGTAAGTCTGCGGGACGAGGGGGGCCTTGCCGCAAGGCCCCCCTTGCGCTATACGTTGAGAGTGGCAAGAGGTGGGTGTTCTGCCCGCCCGCCCGTAACCGCTTTGGTTGAGCATGGGTACTCCGACCGGCACCGGCGAGTCCGTCATCACCGTCTCCGGGCTCCGCATGCGCTACGACGACTCCTTCGAGGCCGTGCGTGGCATCGACCTTGAGGTCCGACGCGGCGAGGTGTTCGCGTTCCTCGGCCCGAACGGCGCCGGGAAGACCACGACCGTCGAGATCCTCGAAGGCTACCGCCGCCGCACCGCCGGCGACGTCACCGTCCTCGGCGAGGACCCGGCGCACGCCGGGCCGTCGTGGCGCGCGAGGATCGGCGTCGTCCTCCAGGAGTCGCGCCCCGAACGGGACCTCACCGTCGCCGAGTGCCTCCGGCTCTACGCCGGCTACTACCCGTCGCCGCGCGGGATCGACGAGACGATGGAGTTGGTCGGCCTCGTCGGCCAGGCCGACGCCACCGCCACCCGCCTGTCCGGCGGCCAGCGACGCCGACTGGACGTGGCGCTCTCGCTCATCGGCGACCCGGAACTGCTGTTCCTGGACGAGCCCACCACCGGCTTCGACCCGTCCGCCCGCCGCGCCGCCTGGGACATGATCGCCGGACTCCGCTCACTGGGCGTGACCGTCTTCCTCACCACCCACTTCATGGACGAGGCCGAGCACCTCGCCGACCACGTCATGGTGATCTCCGAGGGCCGGATCGTCGCCGCGGGCCCGCCCGGCACCCTCGGCGGACGCCAGCGGGCCGCCGCCGAGATCACCTTCACCCTGCCGCCGGGGGCCTCGCTGGCCGCGCTGCCGGGCCCCGTGCGGGACGCCGTCTCGTACGGCACGGCCGGCACCAACGGCACCGACCACGTGCTGCTGCGCTCCGCCCGACCGCTCGCCGTCCTCGGGCCGCTCATCGCCTGGGCCGAGGACGCCGGCCACGACCTGCCGGACCTGGAGGTCCGCCGCCCGAGCCTCGAAGACGTCTACCTGGCGCTCACCGAGCCGGGAGCGGACGCGCCGCCCCTGGAGCCCCCGGAGGCGCCACGGCATCCGGAGGCCGCATGATGACTGCCACCCACGCCCGCAGCTCGGCGCGCGACGTCTTATGCCTCGCCCTGCACCAATTCCCCTACGACCTGCGCGCGTTCCTCCGCAACCCGCAGTCGCGGTTCTTCACGCTCGCGCTCCCGGTGCTCTTCCTGATCATCTTCGCGTCGGTGTTCGGCCACCAGAACAACACCGTCAAGGTCTCCGGCGGCACCATCGACACCTCCGTGTACTACGTCCCGGGCATCATCACCCTCGGGATCATCGCCGCGTCCTTCGTCAACCTGGTCATCTCGGTGACCGCCCAACGCGAGTCGGGCGTCCTCAAACGCCGCCGCGCCACGCCCGTCCCGGCCGCCGCCGTCATCGCCGGCCGCACGCTCACCGCCGTCGTCGTGTCGATCGGCATCACCGTCCTGCTGCTGGTGATCGGCTGGGCCGCGTACGGCGCCCACGTGCCCGCCCGCACCGCGCCCGCCCTCGCGGTGGCCGTCATCGTCGGCACCGTCTCGTTCTGCTGCCTCGGCTACGCGCTGACGTCCGTCATCCGCAACGAGGACGCCGCCCAGCCCATCACCCAGGCCATCATGCTGCCGCTGTACTTCATCTCCGGCGTCTTCATCGCGACCTCGATCCTCCCCCACTGGCTGACCGTCGTCGGCGACGTCTTCCCCGTCCGCCACCTCGTCGAGGCACTGCTCACCGCCTACAACCCGCACACCACCGGCGCGGGCTTCGCCGGCACCGACCTGCTGATCGTCGCCGCGTGGGGAGCCGCCGGCCTCGTAGTGGCGCTGCGCCGATTCAGCTGGCTGCCGCGCGGCGCGTGAGGAGTACCGCCCATGCCGACCGAAACCCAGACCCGGAGGGGCCGTTGCCCGACCCACGGAACGGTGGAGGCCACCAGGGACCTGCCCAGGATCACCTTCCCGTGGGTCGTCAACTGGATCCGCCGCACCCTCGCCGAACGCCACCCGTTCCGCTGCCCCGAGTGCGGCACCACCGTCCAGGTGCCGTAGTCGCCGTACGTCACCGTGCCCCGCGACGGCGGTCGCCCCGGCCTCTCGCGCCCGTTGCCACGATGCCCGCCAAGAGGAACCGCGCGTCCGGGCATCGTGTCGGTTGCTCCTACTGAGCCGTTGGGCCGCCGGCCCGGGTCAGTCCGAGTCGGACCGCGCGCTCGACCGGCGTGTACGCGCCGTCGGCGCGATCGAGGTCGAGCGGGGCGGACGACAGCAGCGGAGGCTGGGCGAGGAACCTCGGCCGGGTGCCGCGGTTGGGCTGGGCGGCGTGGATCAGGAACGGGTGGCAGAGGTAGACGTCTCCGGCCCGCCCGGTGGCAAGCGCCAGCGGGCGGTCAGGGGCGTCGAGCCTGCCCGCGGTGTCCATGGTCCGGCAGAGCTCCATCCCGTCGACACCGCGTTCGCCCGCCGGCTCCAGGAAGGCGGGAACGTCCAGGTGCGAACCGACCTTGATCTGGGTCGGGCCGTGGTCGGCATCGACGTCCGAGAACAGGAACAGCATCAGCAACGCCCGCTCACGGGAACGGAGGTTGAGCCAGTAGCCGGCCTCCCCCTCTGGCGTGTAACTGGCATCCATGTGCCACCCGGTGTCGCCCGGGTCGTCGGGATGCGGAAATCGGATCGGAAACGTGCCCAGGCCGGTGCGCGGCAACCAGTTTCCCGGCCCCACCAGTTGGTCGAAGGCGCCGTGCAGGCGCTCGGTGGTCGCGGCGCGCTGGAACGGCGCCTCCGCGTAGCCCCACAGCCTGACGACCGGCTGGGTCCAGGTGGCGGGATCGTCTGGGTCGAGACCGGTCTCGCGCCACAGGAACGCCCGGCACTCATCGGCCAGCGACCGGGAGAACGCCTCTTCGAGGTGGATGAAGCCGTCGGCGATGAATCGGTCGATCCGACTCGGTGTCAAGACATCTCGCATGTCGGTCCTTTCAATCGCAGTCGGTGGACGGAGCCGGGGCTTTCGGCTCCTCGGGGTCACCCTCGACCAGGCCCGGGTAGCGCTCCGGCGCGAATCGGACGACGGCACGCTCGTAGGGCATCCCGCCGACCTTCTCGATCACCCGTCCTGCCAAGCACGCGAAGGTCTCCCGACCGTTCGCCCACACCCCGACGGCGACACCGGGAATCCCGAACCTGGTCGCGGCGGCCTCGACGAAACCGGCCGTTGCGCTGTCGGGGGGCGGCAGGCCGGCACCAGACCCTGCGACGGCATTGTCGCCCGCTGTCATCTCTTCCTCCTTGGGTGGCTGGTCCAACCGAACCCGCGCCTCGGACACACCGGGGCGGCGCAGGTCCGCAGGGCCAACGCTAGGAGAGGCGACGGACAGTCAACCCGACCTTTCGAGGACAGCTCTGGTCGGGTCGGAGGGGCCGGAACGGGTATGTGTCAGGCCGGGCGCTCCACGGCGGCGAGCCGCTGCCGCGAAGGCGGGGACTCGACGGTCTCGGTCGACTCGGTGCGCCACTCGGTCCCGCACGAACTCGTCGAGGAGACGGCGCGCGGCCCCGGCCTGCCGTGAACCTCGAAGTCGACCGCCGGCAGAGCGCAGGACCACAGACTCCCGCTCCCGACCAGCACGGGCGCCCCGAGGAACCGCCAGGCCGGAGCCGCCGGCCAGCACGTCCGAAGACGGCGAGAGCTCAGGAATCGGAGTAACTGAGGTCCCCGACCGTCCAGCTGCTGACGTCCTCGATCGCGATGCGGTACATGCCACCGGTGTGGGGCAGCCCGAAGTCGCCCTGCAGGATCTTCGCCCGGTGGAGATGCAGATG
>NZ_JBEZGX010000003.1:49733-282661 GCF_040650235.1 Kitasatospora sp. NPDC048722 | reverse complement strand
GTCGGCGAACTCCCCAAGACCCGCTCCGGCAAGATCATGCGCCGCCTCCTGCGCGACATCGCCGAAGGCCGCGAAGTCGGCGACACCACCACCCTGACCGATGCCGCCGTGATGACGTCCATCCAAGCGCAGCTGACCGACGGTTCGCCCGGGACCTGATCCCGTCCCCCACGCGGTGAGGGGCCGCTCACCGGTTCGCTCCGGTGGGCGGCCCCTCACCACACGGAACCCCGTCATCGAACTCCCCGAGGATCCGCCGAGTTGCCGTACCGACCCGCGCTCGCCGCCACCAAGGCCACCGCCGCGCTCGCCCTGCTCCCCTGCCTCCTGGTCGCCGGCCTGGCCACCGGGGTCGGCGTGTCACCGTCCCCGGACGACCTCCCGCCACGGGCCGTCCCCCGAACACTGCGCGGGCTCGGCAACCTGACCGCCGGGCGGTCCGGGCTGAGGATGACGGCGTTCGGAGCGGACGCCTCGCACGCCGCCGACGGCGCCGCGGTGACCGCGATGCCGGAGAACGCCGAGGAGAACCAGGAGTGGCTCGTACGGCCCGCCACCGGCGACGAACTCGTCCTCCAGTCACTGCTGCCGAGCGCCGGTGACGACGGGACCGGCCCCGTGGTGCTCACCACGGATCCGGACGGCTCCGTCTACCTCGCCCACGAGCGGGCCGGGAGCAGCCCGGAGGGGGCGAGCCCGGAGCAGTCGTGGACGTTCGCGGACCTCTCCGCCCTTCCCCGGTGGACCGCACCCGGTGCCGTCCCCGACGGGCGGTCCACGACCCGGCTCCGGATCCACGCCCACCGGGGCGGCTGCCTCGTCGAGCAGGGCTACGGCGAACGGCTCGCCGTCGGAGGCTGCGACGACCCCGGGGCCTGGTGGACGGCAGAGGGCTTGACCACCTAGCCGACGGCAGCCGAGCACGACAGGTGCAGGACCTCCCCGTCCCGCAGCCCCAGCGACACGGCCGTGTCCTCGGAGCCGAGCGGCGCACCCCCGATCCGCCGGAGCACCCAGTCGCCGGCTCCGGCCCCGGCTCCGGCAACGCACCGGACCAGCACCGGAATGAGCCCCACGACCGGAACGGTGACCGGAAGGGCCAGCTCGACGAGACCTTCCGGCCCCACGACGGTCAGCTCTCGGACGGCGTGCTCGGGGGAGATGGCGGTCAGCGTGGCGGTCATGGTGCTCCTCGGATGCGCGAAACGGCGGGGACGGACACGGCGGCGACGGGCGGATCCGGCAACCAGACGCCGCACCGCCCGGACTGACGTCCCGACGTCCAGACCTGCCGGCGCGTCCGGTACCTCCCGGTGCCTCCACCCTAGGAACCGAGGGGCCCGAGGACATGACGACCGGCACCGACAGGATTGCGTCCCCGAACCGAAACCCTTCGACAGGCCGCACCCTCCGAAGCACCGACTGCCGCGCTGTGCGCCGCTGCGTCTCGAAGGTGCGCACTCGCGACGCGATACGCGTGGAGCATCCGTGGGAGACGTCCACCGGAGCCCGCACCCGCCCCTCGGCACACCCGTTCGCCTCGGTTGGGGTGCGGGCGGGCTGCCAGGGTGGTCGACTCGGCCTGTCGGAGTTCGACCGGTGTCAAGGGGAGTGCGGTATGGCGATCGTGGCGGTTTTCGAGCTGTCAGGGATGACCGAGGCTCAGTACGACAAGAGCGTGGAGAAGGTTGCAGGCCGTCCGGGACCCGTCAGGAGCCCGGAGGACTGGCCGGTGCCCGGGCTCATTTCGCACACCGCCGCGCCCACTGCGGACGGCTGGCTCGTCGTGGATGTGTGGGAGTCGGAGGAGGCGTTCCAGGCGTTCGGCGAGGTCATCGTGCCGATTCTGAACGAACTGGGGGTTCAGAACCCGCAGCCGAGGACCTACCCGGTTCACGTCGTCGTGACCCGATAGCCCACCGAATCGGCGCAGGCGGGCGGACCTCGTCCGGCGCGCCGACGACGAGGCGACGGCACGGGCCCGCCTTGCCGAGTACGCCGCCACTGCCGCGCCGTGCGTGCGTGCGCACTACGAGAGCGCCGGTGTGGTGCGGTACGTGGAGGCCACGGGCTCGGTCGCCGAGGTCGCCGCCCTGCTGCCGGCCGCGCTGTACGGCATCGCCCCCCGAAAAACACCGCCCGCCTCCGGGAGACCGGACGACGCGCGGCCCCGCCCGGGCGAGGCCATGATGGGAGAGCCAGACCTCGTACGGGCCACCGACGAGAACAGGACCGAACCAGGCTTTCCCATGACGGATCCAGGTGAGCGCGCGAACACGGCGTTGCCCGGCCCCGACGGCGTCGACCGGGCCGTGATGAACGCCCTGCTCACCGAGTCGCCGGTCGGGCTCTACATCGTCGACACCGACCTGCGGCTGATCCGGTTCAACACCGCCTCGGCGGGGGTGCGCGGGGTACGGGGCGAGGAGGTCATCGGCCGGCCACTGCGCGAGTTGGCGCCGCTCCTGGTCAACGACGCGAACGAGCGGATTCTCCGGAAGGTCGCCGAAACCGGGGAACCGGTCATCGACCTGGTGCAGCGCGGCTCCCCGCCGTCCGATCCGGAGCGGGAGCACGTCTACTCCGTCTCCGCGCTGCAACTCGTGGGCGGCGACGACCAGCAGGTCATCGGCGTGGCCACGATCGTCATCGACGTCACCGAGCGTTACCGGGCCCGGGACCGGCTGGAGCTGCTCGCCCGCGCCAGTTCTCTCATCGGGACGTCCCTGGACGTGACGCGGACGGCGGAGGAACTGACCGAGGTGGCGGTCCCGCAGCTGGCCGACGCGGTGGCGATCGACATCCTCGACCCGGTGTTCCAGGGCTATGCGCTCGCCCCCGGGCCGGTCGACGACGACGCGACCCTGCGCCGCACGGCATTCCGTTCGGAGCCCGAAGGCCGCCTGCAGCCGGCCTTCCCGATCGGGACCGTCAACGTGATCTCACCGCCCACTCCCTTCAGCCAGTGCCTGTCCGACCTGCGCCCCCGCCTCGTCCGGGATGTCGAGGCGGCCGAGGACTGGCTCTTGCGCGAGCCGCTCAGGGCGGAGCGCATCCGGGCGGCCCACGTGGACTCCCTGGTGGTGGCGCCGCTGGCCGCCCGCGGGGTGATCCTCGGTGTGGCCTCCTTCTACCGCTGGCGCAGACCCGAGTTCGACGAGGACGATGTGACCACCGCCGTGGAGCTCGCCACCAGGACCGCCGTCTGCGTGGACAACGCCCGGCGGTACACCCGGGAGTCGCGGGCCGCACGGGCCCTCCAGCACAGTCTGCTTCCCGTTCGGCTGCCCGGCCAGAACGCCGTCGAGGTGTCCTACTGCCATGTGCCCGCAGCCGAAGCAGCCGGCTGGTACGACGTCATCCCGCTCCCGGGAGCGCGGGTGGCGCTGGTGGTGGGCACCGTCGGCAGGGACGGCCTCCGGGCGGCGGCCGCGGCCGGTCGACTGCGGGCCGCCGTCCACACGCTCGCCGCGCTCGACCTGCCGCCCGACGAGCTGCTCGCCCACCTGGACGACCTGATGGTCCGTCTCGGCGGGGCGCCGGAGGAGCTCTCCGACGAGGGCACGCCCATGCGCGGGCCCTCCGGCGCCACCTGCGTCTACGCCGTCTACGACGCCACCAGTGGTGAGTGCGTCTTCGCCCGGGCGGCGCACCCGGCGCCGGAGATCGTCCATCCCGATGGCACCGTCGCGGCCTTCCGCGTTCCGGACGGGCCACGCCTGGGCCTCAACCGGGCGCCTTTCGAGAGCTGCCGCCTGCACCTCCCCGCCGGCAGCCTGCTGGCCTTCTACACTCCCGAGCTGCTGCGCTGTCTGCACGGCCGCCCCCGCCGCGGCCTCCAACGGCTTCGGCGTCAACTCGCCCACCCCGAGCGGTCCGTGCAGGACATGTGCGACGCGGCCATCTACTCACTGGTCCAGGAGCGGCCACGCAAGGACGTCGTCCTTCTGACCGCACGAACCCGCCTCCTCAACGGCGACCGGATCGCGTCCTGGACCTTCCCCGACGATCCCGCCATCGTCGCCACCGCCCGCCGGCTGGCCTCCAGCCAACTGGTCACCTGGGGCCTGGAGGAACTCGACTCCACCACCCTGCTCCTGGTCAGCGAGCTGGTCACCAACGCGATCCGGTACGCCGGCGGGAAGGTCCAGCTGCGCCTGATCCACGACATGACGCTCACCTGTGAGGTCTCCGACAGCAGCAGTGCGGCACCGCACGTCCGACATCCCCGGGCGAGCGACGAGGGCGGGCGCGGTCTGCTCCTCGTCGCTCAGCTGGCCGATCGCTGGGGAACACGACAGACGGCGGACGGCAAGATCATCTGGGCCGAACAGGCCCTTCCGGAGCCCGATACGGCTCCACTCCCGTCTCCCTGAACTGCCGCCCGACCGGGTCGCGGCACCAGGCGTACGAGGCCTTCGAAGCACGGCACCGCGTCTCGATGTCCGCATGGATGACAGTGCACCCGACGGGCTTACTGATCGTTTCAGAATGATCTTTGGAGTCGTCGGAGGCAGATGATGCTGGCGGCGAGTTCGAGGAGTCCTTGGTGGAGGTCGGCTCGGCCTTCGTAGCGGGTGCGGAGTCGCTTGAACTGGTGGAGCCAGGCGAAGGTCCGCTCGACGACCCAGCGGGTGCGGCCGAGCCCGGACCCGTGGGCGACGCCGCGGCGTGCGATCAGGGGCTTGATGCCTCGCTTCCACAGGAGGCGGCGGTACTTGTCGAAGTCGTAGCCGCGGTCGGCGAACAGCCGTCGGGGCCTGTTGCGGGGGCGTCCCGGCAGGCCCCGGATGCGGGGTATCGCGCCCAGGAGCGGGATCAACTGGGTGACGTCGCGCCGGTTTCCGCCGGTCACGGACACGGCCAGCGGGGTGCCGTGGCGGTCCACGATCACATGGTGCTCTGAACCCGGTCGTCCTCGGTCGACGAGCGAGGGGCCGACGTGATCCCTCCTTTGAGCGCCCTGATGTGGGAGCCGTCGATCGCGCAATCGTCCATGTCCAGACTGCCGTTGGCCCGCAGCTCGACCAGCAGGGCCTCGTGCAGCTGTGGCCAGACGCCGGCTTCGGTCCAGTCCCGCAGCCGACGCCAGGCAGTCACACCTGAGCAGCCCACGGCGTCCGCGGGAACATCGCGCCAGGCGGCACCGGTTCGCAGCACGTACATCACACCCGCGAGCGCCGCCGGTCCGGAACACGCAGGCACCCGGGATAGCGCCGACGCCGCTCGGGAGCGGGTGGCAGCAGCGGAGCCACACGCTCCCACAGACCGTCCGGAACAAGATCAGCACGCACCCGGACACCCTGCCGACCAAGATCACCTGAGCGCAAGACCTTGAGCCCAAGTCATTCTGAAACGATCAGTTAGAGACGCCCTCCGGGCACCGGGTCGTCCCCGCGGTCCCGCTCGACAGCTGGAATGGAGCGCAGGACCTCGGCGGAGGCGGCGTCTTCCCACAGCTGCAGGCTGGCCTGCACGAACGCGCGTCCCCGCTCGGCCAGCGGCCGTTCGGCGGCGGCGGCCACGGCGGCGCCTAACACCTCGGGCGGTTCCATGATTGCTTCCAGCAGCCTGGTCTTGCTGCGGAAGTAGTAGTGCACCAGCCCGGGATCCACGCCGGCGTCCTGGGCGACCGATCGCAGTGAGGTCGCGGCGTAGCCGCGGGTGGCGAAGGATCGGCGGGCGGCGGTGGTGATCTTCTCCGCCTGCTCTCCGCGTTCGCCTCGGGGGCCTCGCCCGGTCACACCGCATCACCTTCGAGACTTTCCATGCCAGTTCGGAGAAGAGCCGCTTGCCCTTCGCGGTATTTCATCATACGCTGAAACTAGTTTCCACAGCCGAGGAAATTAGAAGGTCTGTCATGCGCACGCTCAAAGATGCACCACCGCCGCACCCCCACTGATCCCTTGCCCCCTTCACGACCGTGGTCGGCGACGCGCCACGGTGTCAGGGCCGCCGATCCCGGGGCGGGCAGAGCCAGCGGGGCCGCCGCTGCCCGCCCCGGCGGCTTCCCCGCTTGAGGGGGATGGATCGAGGGCCCGGCTGCATCGCTGCGCCCTGCGGCGGGTCTTTGAGAATTCGGGGTTCGTACTTGGAGATGGAGGTGGATGGTGTCGCCGGCTGTGGTGGCCGGCGTCTTCGGAGGGGGTGCGTGATGGCGAACGGCTCACGGAACGTGGAGCAGGCAGCTTGGTGGGGCGGGACAACCGACCGATGCCACCTTCCAGTCCGGGGCCTTCCGGTGCTGGTGTGTCGTCTTCGAGGTTCTGTCACGCGTGCGCGGTGAGGTTTTCCGGCCGGCTGATCGTCGGCCCATACATCGATCAGGAATGGAATCACTGATGTTCGAAAGAGCTGGAAACGGGTCGCCCGCAGTGCCTTGGTTGCGCGCCGGTACGGCGCACCTGCTGACCGTGGTGTCGGCCGCGGCTGGGCTGGCGGTGCTCCCGTCGGGTGCCGCGGGGGCGGCGGTGGGCGGCGGTAACCCTCCCGCCGCGAAGCAGATTTCGGTCGCCAGCGACCCGACCAACGGCGCGGTTGTCGGTGAAGTGGATCCGAACGGCAACGCCTGGGTCCAAGAGGGCTCCGGCTCGCGGATCCAGCTGCCGTACACCGGGGTGAGACAGATCGCGGTCGCCAGCGACCCCGCCAACGGCCCGCTCGTGGCGGTCCTGGTCAACGGCACGGAGTACGCCTACCAGGGCAACGCAGGTGGGCTGACCGGCAAGGACAACTGGGTCACCGAAGTGTCCGGTGGCGTCACGTCGATCGCGGTGGCCACCGACCCCACCCACGGCCCACTGATCGCGGCCGTGCAAAACGGCACCGCCTACGCCAAGCAGGGAGGCCTGCGCGCGTCCTGGGTCACCGAGTTGTCCGGCGGCGTCACGTCGCTCTCGGTGGCCACCGACTCCTTCCACGGCGCAGTGATCGGTGCCGTGCAAAACGGCACCGCCTACGCCAAGGAAGGCGGCCTGAACGCGGGCTGGGCTACCGAATGGTTCGGCGGCCCACTGCCCGGCAGCCAAGGGTCCAACGGCTTCACGTCGATCGCGGTGGCCACCGACCCCACCCACGGCCCACTGATCGCGGCCGTGCAAAACGGCACCGCCTACGCCAAGCAAGGCGACGTGGCCTCGTCGGGGGTCACCGAATTGTCCGGCGGCGTCACGTCGATCGCGGTGGCCACCGACCCCACCAACGGCCCACTGATCGCGGCCGTGCAAAACGGCACCGCCGTCGCGGCTCAGGGCGCCCTGAACGCGGGCTGGGTCACCGAAGTGTCCGGCGGCGCGACGTCGATCGCGGTGGCCAGCGACCCCACCAACGGCCCGCTGACCGGGGTCGTGGCCAACGCTTACGGCTTCATCCACCAGGGGAGACCGACCAATTTCTCGCCAGGCCTCGGCGACCAGGTGACGCAGAGTTCGGTAGCCGACGGCGTGACGGGCTACGTCTACTCCAGCGGCAACGCATACGTCAGCACCTCCTCCGGCTGGCGGATCCAGCTGCCATACACCGGGGTGAGTCAGATCGCGGTCGCCAGCGACCTCACCAACGGCCTGCTCGTGTCGGTCCTGGTCAACGGCACCGTGTATGCCTACCAGGGCAACGCAGGTGGGCTGACCGGCAAGGACAACTGGGTCACCGAATGGTCCGGCGGCGCCACGTCGATCGCGGTGGCCACCGATGACATCAACGGCCCGTTGATCGGGGTCGTGGCCGACGGCACCGCCATGGCCAAGCAGGGCGGCCTGAGCGCGTCCTGGGTCACCGAATGGTCCGGCGGCGCCACGTCGATCGCGGTGGCCACCGATCCCACCGATGGCGGCCCGTTGATCGGGGTCGTGGCCGACGGCACCGCCATGGCCAAGCAGGGCGGCCTGAGCGCGTCCTGGGTCACCGAATGGTCCGGCGGCGCCACGTCGAACGCGGTGGCCACCGATGACATCTACGGCCCGTTGATCGGGGTCGTGGCCGATGGCACCGCCTTGGCCAAGCAGGGCGGCCTGAGTGCGGGCTGGGTCACCGAATGGTCGCTCGACGTGACGTCGATGGCGGTGGCCACCGATCCGATCAACGGCCCGTTGATCGGGGTCGTGGCCGACGGCACCGCATTGGCCAAGCAGGGCGGCCTGCGCGCGTCCTGGGTCACCGAGTTGTCCGGCGGCGCCACGTCGATCGCGGTGGCCGCCGTCCCTCCGCGCGGCGCGTCGATCAGCGTCCTGTTCCGCGTCCCCTACCTCAAAGTAGGCAGCCTGGACGCGTCCTGGCAGTAGCCGCGTCGGCCGTCTCGTTTCCACAGGAGTCGGCCTCCTGGTGAGCCTCCTGTATATGCTCGCCCTCACCGACGGCGTCGGGTATCACCGTACTCACGGTCCCGACGCCCGTCGGCGGCCTCCCCTACAACGGGGCCGGCATCACCATGGCCGACCAGCTCCTGTCGGCCCCGATGCATCTGATCGTCGGCGCCGTCGTGATCACCTCACTGCGCCGGATCTGACACCGGCTCACGCCGCCTACGGACCTGGTGGCCCATGACGCCCAGACTCATCCCCGCGTTGGTCTCCAGCTCTCCTACAGTTTCACCAGCCCGGCCGCACTCGGCCCCGACCGGGCGGCCTTCGAGCAGGACCTCCGCCAGGCCCTGAACCTCTTCGCTCCCGACGGCGGACCGTTTGACGAGCGTGTCCGCAGAGAGGCGGTTGTCGCCGCCCGTGCCACGGCCTCAGACCATGATCCGTCTCAGCAAGGTTGGATGCGGGCCAGGCGCTCGGCGGGTGAGAGGTCCCACAGAGCTGGGCGCTTTGTCCATGCAGCGCCCGCGTCCCAGTGGTGCGGGAGTGTCTGGACCGGTGCCGTTCATACCCTCATGCTCCGCCGCCGCGCCGGACCAGCGCTTGAGGCGGACCGTCCCTGTCCGCAGGGCCGACCGGCCCACGGTCTCGGACCGGGACCAGGCGCGGCGTGCGCGGCTCGGCCTCGGGGCCGCCGAGCGGACCGCGGCCCGCTCGGTGACGACTTCCACGAGGCCAGCAGTCTCGATGGGTGGGGAATCCTGAACGCTGGCGAGCGGCCGTTCTTCGAAGCGTGGCAGCACGGTTGCGAGATGGTCTCAGCGGAACTCGGGCAGCCTGAGGCGACTGCCGTACTGGAGACGGAGGCCGACGACTGGCACTTCGCTGCCTGGCGGACCACCTCGGCAGCTGTCGTCGTGGCCCAAGGCGAGGAGTTCTCGTCGTACGGAGAGCCGTCCATGGCCGCGATCTGGGTGCTCCCTCACGAGTCAGGTGATCCGCTTCCGGCAGACGGGGCCGGGTTCTACTCGTGGCTTCTCGGCGAGGACTGAATCCGCCCCCTGATCACGCGGCGAGTGTGACCCTGGGCTCTACCTCCGCCCCGGCGCTGCGGGTGAGGCGTCGCAGCATCAAGGTGATCGCGCTCCAGGCCAGGTGGGCTTCTGCATGGGCGGGGGCCCACCGTCCACGACGCCCCGCACACCGGGCACGTGGCCATCACGGCCGCACGGATCGCGGCCACCTTGACACGCGAACGCCGCACTGAACGCCAATGCGCCGAGCGACACCGCGCTGAACAGAACATCGCCGCAGCTCGGGCCTTGGCCCCCAGTCGGCCACCGCGCACCGGGCACGACCGCTCCAGATCACCGGTCACCCGGCCAGCGTAGAGCTACCTGACCTGGCGGAGCTGTTGTGCGTTCAGCTCACCGGCTCACGATCATGGGGGCACAGGACGTCATCGGGCCAGGACTTCCCCATCCAGTTGGCGGGGCGACGGCGGCGGGCTGGCCAGGGCGGAAACTCCTCGCGCAGGAGACCCGTGGACAACGCGTTCCAGCGATCGACCCAGGCACGCAGGCGCCCGGGATAGCGCCGACGCCGCTCGGGAGCGGGTGGCAGCAGCGGAGCCACACGCTCCCACAGACCGTCCGGAACAAGATCAGCACGCACCCGGACACCCTGCCGACCAAGATCACCTGAGCGCAAGACCTTGAGCCCAAGTCATTCTGAAACGATCAGTTAAGCCCGTCCGACAGGCTGCGATCCCAGCTGTACCACAGGCCTGGCGCAGCACCCGAGTGAGCTCCGCGCCAGGCATGCTGTTCATCCGGAGGTAGCGGCTACCTCCCGTGCCGCGCCCGGTGGGCGGCGATCAGGTCCCGGTACCACGCGTACGACGCCCTCGGGGTGCGACGCTGCGTCGCGAAGTCGACGTGGACGAGGCCGAACCTCTGGCTGAACAGCCCTTCGGCCCATTCGAAGTTGTCGAGGAGGGACCAGGTGTAGTAGCCGCGGACGTCGGCGCCCTCGGCGATGGCCCGGGCGAGGGCGTCGAGATGGGTGGAGAGGAAGTCGATGCGGGGGCGGTCGGGGGCGGTGGCTTCTTCGACGGAACAGCCGTTTTCGGTGATGGTGATGGGCGGGAGGGCTTCGCCGTACGAGTCCTTCAAACCGACGAGGAGTTGCCGGAGGCCGTCGGGGACGACGGGCCAGCCGAAGGCGGTGCGGGGGACCTCCGGGATGTCGACCAGGTCGAACGGCAGCCCCGGGGAGGCGGGGGCGGCGACACGGGTGGGGTTGTAGTAGTTGATGCCGAGTCCGTCGAGGCGCGGGGTGTGGATGAGGTCGGTGTCGCCGGGGCGGATGGAGCCATAGATGTCGTCGGGGACGCCGAGGACGGAGAGGTCGGGGTAGTGGCCGAGGAGGACGGGGTCGGTGAACAGGCGGTTGTGCAGGGTGTTGTAGGTCTCGGCGGCGGCCACGTCCTCGGGCGATGAGGAGGCCGGCCACACCGGGGTGAGGTTGTTGGAGAGCATCACCTCCAGGCCGCGCTCATGGAGCAGCGTGGCAGCCAGGCCGTGGGCGAGGAGTTGGTGGTGGGCAGCGGGCAGGGCCTCGAACATCAGGGTGCGGCCGGGGGCGTGGGTGCCCAGGGCGTAGCCGAAGACGGTGTGGACGAAGGGCTCGTTGAGGGTGATCCAGGTGGGGATGCGGTCGCCGAGGCGGTCGGCCATGAGGGTGGCGTACTCAGCGAAGCGGTACGCCGTCTCGCGGTTGAGCCAACCGCCCTCGTCCTCCAGGGCCTGCGGGAGGTCCCAGTGGAAGAGCGTGGGGAGCGGCGTGATGCCGGCTTCCAGGAGGGCGTCGACCAAGCGGTCGTAGAAGGCCAGGCCGGCGGGGTTCACGGGCCCCGTGCCGGTGGGCAGGATGCGGGACCAGGCGATGGAAAAGCGGTAGCCATCCAGCCCGAGGCCCCTCATCAGGACGATGTCCTCGGGGTAGCGGTGGTAGTGGTCGCAGGCGACCGCGCCGGTGTGGCCGTCACGGATGACCCCCGGGCGGGCGGTGAAGGTGTCCCAGACGGACGGACCGCGGCCTTCCTCGTCGACCGCCCCCTCGATCTGGTAGGCGGCAGTGGCGGCGCCCCAACGGAACCCCGCCGGCAGGTCGTAACGGTCCGGCATGACAGCCTCCCGAAGATACATGAGGAGTGCTCATGTTACCGGCACGGCACTGGAACACCAGAGCCCATCAACCGCGCCCTCGGGAATACCGATCACGACGTACGGATGATCCAAGAACCCCTGAGCTCACCTACACGACCTGCTCATCGGTGTCGTCCAGGCCCAGGAGGATGCAGCCGAGGCGGTGAACGTTCCCCTCGATGCCCGAACGGGTGCGCAGCCGGGGTGTTCGGGCGATGTCGTTGGTGATGGTGAGGACCGCCTGGACGCGGACGCGTGCCTCCCCGGGCGGCATACCCGGGTGGACGGCATGCATGAGGTGCAGCCATTCGTCGATGTAGTCGCGTTGGGTCTGGAGTGTCCGCTGTCTGTCGTCGTCCTGCAGGTGTTCGGTTTCGGTGACGATGAGCGTGACCAGGTGCTGGTGGGCGAGTGCGAACCGGGCGTATCGCAGGACCAGCGAACGCAGCGCGTCCGCATGGTCCTGTGCGGATGCGAGCACCTCGGTCAGGTCGAGCCACAGCCGTTCGGCGCTGCGGTTCATGGCCGCGGCGAGGATGTCGTGCTTGTTGGAGAAGTGGTTGTAGATGCTCTGTCCCGCGATACCGACGGTGCTGCCGGTGTCCTCCAGCGTGACCGCCGCGTATCCGCGTTCGGCGAACAGGCGGGTCGCTGCGGCGAGCAGGCCCTCGCGGCGGGACCGGGGCTCCAGGCCCTGCGCGGCGCTGGAGCGGTCGGCGATGTGTTCACCGAGGTCGGGGAGTTCGGCCGTCGCCACGCAGCGCATCAGGTCCGCGATCAGGTTCCGGTAGTCGGGCGCGGGGAGGTCGACGTGCTGGTACGAGAGGCTGACCGCGACGTCGAGAATGCTCCAGGCGAGCAGCTCCGCATGGGCGTGGTCCAACTCCGCCCGGGAGGCGGTCAACTGCTCGACGAGCGTACGCCGCGCGGCGTGCAGAAGCTCTTCGAGTTCGGCGCGCTGCTCGGTGGGGAGGTTGCGGACTTCGCGCTGCCAGAGCACGCCGAGCTCGCGACGGGCCAGGGAGGTCTCGGCGAACTTGAGGAGCAGCAGGTCGAGGCCGCCGGATCCGGCGGTCCTCAGCCCGTCCAGGCAGGACTCCAGTGCCTCGGCGGTGACGGTGTGGAGGAGTTCCTGCTTGCCGCGGAAGTGCCGGTACAGAGCCGAGGGACCGATGTTCACCGCGCTGGCGATGTCGCTCATGGCGACGTTCGCGTAGCCGTGCCGGCAGAAGAGCTCGCGTGCCGCGGCGATGACCAGCTCCCGGCGGTTGCGGGGCCGGGTGCCGCGCGCGGGAGGCGCGGATTCCTCCGTGCCGACCGTCACTGTCACCGTCTCCTCCTCGCCGCGAGTGGCCCGTGCTGTTTCAGGCCTCGGTGGACTTGGCGTCCACCTCCCGGCCAGTATTTCCTGTTCGACTCCTGCTGGTGAATCCTGCCTGATCCGGATGCGTACGGGCTGCTCCAGAAGCGCTATCCGAGGTCGAGGGAGCGACCGATGATCTCCTTCATGATCTCGGTCGTGCCCGCGTAGATACGGGTGACCCGGCTGTCCTGCCAAGCGCGTGCGATGGGGTACTCCAGCATGTAGCCGTATCCGCCGTGCAGTTGGACGCAGGCGTCCACGACCCGGCCCTGGAGCTCGGTGCACCACCACTTGGCCTTGGCCGCGTCGACGGCGGTCAGCTCGCCCTCGTTGAGCGCGAGGATGCAGCGGTCCAAGTAGTGCTGAGCCACGTCGATCTCGGTCGAAAGCTCGGCGAGCCGGTGCCGGACCACCTGCAGCGATCCGATGGGCTTGCCGAAGGCCTTACGCTCGCGGACGTATGCGGTGGTCCAGTCGAATGCGGCGGTGGCCTGGGCCAGGCCGGACACCGCGACGGAGATCCGCTCCTGCGCAAGGTTGCGGGTCAGGGCGAAGAAGCCATCGCCTTCGGTGCCGAGCAGGTTGGCCACCGGCACCCGGGCGCCGGTGAACGACAGTTCGGCGGTGTCCTGGGCGTGCAGTCCGACCTTCTCCAGTTTGCGGCCACGTTCGAAGCCCGGGGTGTCGCGTTCGACGACGATCAGGCTCAGGCCGCGGTGCGGATGCTCGCCGGTGCGGGCCGCGACGATCACCAGGTCGGAGTTGATGCCGTTGGTGATGAAGGTCTTCGCGCCCTCGATGACGTAGTAGTCGCCCTCGCGGACCGCCTTGGTGCGGATGCCGGACAGGTCCGATCCGGTGCCCGGCTCGGTCATGGCGACCGCGGTGATCAGTTCACCGGAGGCGATGCCGGGAAGCCAGCGGGCCTTCTGCTCGTCGGTGGTGGATTCGAGGAAGTAGGGCATGCAGATGTCGGCGTGCAGCGCGGGGCCGAGCACCGCCGGAAAGACCGCCGCGCGGGCCGCTTCCTCCTGCAGGATCACGTTGTAGCGGAAGTCGCTGGTCCCCGCACCGCCGAACTCCTCGGGCACGGCGATGCCGAGCGCGCCGAGGCGGCCCAGCCCGGTGAACAACTCGCGCGGCACGATGCCGGCCGACTCCCAGTCCGCGAAATGGGGCACGACTTCCTTGTCCAGGAACGTCCGCACGCTCTCGCGGTAGGCCTCGTGCTCGGCGTCGAACAGGATCCGTTTCACTGGTGTCTCCGGTTGTTTGCAGGGTGAAGAGCAGTCTCGAAGGTCCACGCGGAGCGCGGTGTCAGATCACGAACCCGCCGCCGCAGACGAGGGTCTGTCCGCTGACGTAGTCCGACTCGGGGATGCAGAACAGGTACACCGAGCCCGCGGCCTCCGCCGGGGTGCCCGCGCGGCCGAGCGGGATCGCGTGCTCCATCGCGGACATCAGGTCGGGGCTGACGCCGACCTTGATCTCCTTGCCCTGGACGTCGATCGTCCCGTCCCCGGCGGGGGTCTCCGTCAGCCGGGTCCTGATCAGCCCGAACGCCACCGTGTTGACCGTCACGTTGTAGCGGCCCCACTCCTTGGCCAGCGCCCTGGTCAGGCCGGTGACCCCGGCCTTCGCCGCGGCGTAGTTGGCCTGACCCGCGTTGCCGCCGAGGCCTGCGATCGAGGAGATGTTGACCACCTTGCGGCACGGCACCGGCTCACCGGCCTGCGCGGCGCGCTTGACCGCCGCGGAGATCACCGGCTGTGCGGCCCGCAGGATCCGGAACGGCGCCTTGAGGTGCACGTCCAGGATCGCGTCCCACTGCTCGTCGGTCATCTTCTGGATGACGCTGTCCCAGGTGTAACCGGCGTTGTTGACGACGATGTCCAGGCCGCCGAAGGTGTCTACGGCCGTCTGCACGAAGTGCTCGGCGAAGCCCTTCTCGGTGACGCTGCCCGGACACGCCACCGCCCGCCCGCCAGCGGCCTCGATCGCGGCCACGGTCTCTTCGGCGGGCCCGGCGTCCAGGTCGTTGACCACCACGGCGGCGCCGTCGGCGGCCAGCTTGAGTGCGATCTCACGGCCGATGCCGCGGCCCGAGCCGGAGATGACGGCGACCTTACCGTCGAGCTTGTCCATGTGGATCACGTTCCTTTCAGTCCAGCGCGACGAGGGCGTCGCCGGCGAGGGTGAGGGTGCCGTCGTCCAGGGCGACGGTGAGGGCGAGCGTGGCCAGGCCGTCCTCGACGGACACCACGCTCGCGGTGCAGGTCAAGGAGGCGTTCACGGGGGTGACGGCGGCGAAGCGCACCCGGTAGGAGCGGATCCGCTCCTGCGGCACCCAGTCGGTGAGCAGCCGCCCCAGGTAGGCCATGGACAGCATCCCGTGTACGAACACGTCGTCCAGGCCGGCGGACTGCGCGACGTCGAGGTCGATGTGGATCGGGTTGTGGTCGCCGGACGCGCCCGCGAACAGTGCCAGCGTGGTCCGGGAGATCGGCGCGATGCGCAACGCGGGCAGCTCGGTGCCGACCTCGATGTTCGTCGGGATCGTCACTGCGGCACCTCCGGGTTGCGCACCACGAGGACGCTCCGCGTCTCGGCGATCAGCTCGGTTCCGCGGTGGACGTCGGTCTGCTTGACGAGGAAGTCCAGTGCGCCGCCCTTCTTGCTGTACACGTCGACGATGCGTGGCTGGAGGGTGAGGGTGTCGCCCGCGTAGGCCGGTCGGTGGTAGGTGAATGCCTGTTCGCCGTGCAGTACCCGGCGCAGGTCCACGTCCAGGGCGGCGAGGTAGGCGAACGGGTCGGGTGCCTCCAGCTCCAGGCTGAAGAAGAAGGTCGGCGGAACCGGCAGGTCCCGGTGGCCCGCCCGCCCGGCGGCGTCCACATCGGTGCAGATGGGGTCCGTCTGGCCGGTGGCCTTGGCGAAGAAGCGCAGTCGGCCGCGCTCGACCTGGACGGTGATCGGATCGAGTGCCATGTTCCTGGCCGCCTCGGCGTCGATCGCCATCGCTCAGCCCACCTTCTGGTACAGCGTCACCACGGCGGCGCCGCCGAGGCCGATGTTGTGCTGCAGTGCCACCGTCGCGCCCTCCACCTGGCGGGCCTCGGCGTGGCCGCGCAGCTGCCAGACCAGCTCGGTGCACTGGGCCAGTCCGGTCGCGCCCAGAGGGTGGCCCTTCGACAGCAGGCCGCCGGAGGGGTTGGTGACCACGCGGCCGCCGTAGGTGTTGTCGCCGTCGCAGACGAACTTCTCCGCCGTGCCCTCCGGCGTCAGCCCGAGCGCCTCGTACGTGAGCAGCTCGTTCGTGGTGAAGCAGTCGTGCAGTTCGACGACCCGTACGTCCTGGGGCTCGATGCCGGCCTGCTCGTAGACCTGCTTCGCCGCGGCCATGGACATGTCGTAGCCGACGACCCTGCGCATGTCCGCGTCCGCGAAGGTCGACGGGTAGTCCGTGGTCATCGCCTGTGCCGTGATCGCCACATCGGTGCTCAGGCCGTGGCGGCGGGCGAATTCCTCCGAGCACAGGACCGCGGCTGCCGCGCCGCAGGTCGGCGGGCAGCACTGCAGCCGGGTGAGCGGTCCGTAGATCCGTGGCGAGGCGAGTACCTCCTCGACTGTCACCGGGTCGCGGAACACCGCGTACGGGTTGTTCGCCGCGTGCTTGCGCGCCTTGACCGCGATCTTGGCGAAGGTGTCCTCGGCCAGGCCGTACTCCTTGGCGTAGGCGGCACCGGCGCCGCCGAAGTACTGCGCGGCGAACGGGGCGTCGGATTCCCCCTGGACGGCGAGGGCCACCTCGTCGAAGCGGGCGAAAGGGCTGGTCCGGTCCTGCCAGTGCGACGCCAGTGCACCGCGCTGCATCTGCTCGAAGCCCAGGGCGAGCACGCAGTCCGCCATGCCGCTCTCGATCGCCTGCCGGGCCAGGAACAGCGCCGAGGATCCGGTCGAGCAGTTGTTGTTCACGTTCACGATCGGGATGCCGCTCTGGCCTAGGCCGTACAGAGCAGCCTGTCCGCAGCACGAATCGCCGTACACATAGCCGACGTACGCCTGCTGTATCAGGGCGTAGTCGATCCCTGCGTCGGCAAGCGCGACCCGCGCCGCCCTCTCACCCATAACGTCGTAGGAATCGCTGTTCCTCGGCGTGGTGAACGGGATCATCCCTACGCCTGCGACGGTCACCCTCGATGCCATGGCAGCTCCAGCCTTCCACTCCACCTCTGAGAAGGAAGAGACTACTGTTCATTCACTTAGTGCGGAAGAGGCAGTATGGACGCCGAGATCGCGCGGCCTCGGAGAGCGCCGCGACCGCATCGCGATCACGGCGGGCGCGGCCAGTCCCGGCGGATCCGCCGGCTGCCGAATACGCACCGAGACAAGTGGGCGGGATCGCGACCCCGGGGCGGGTTTCGTCTACGCCGACGACTCCGACCAGGCGATGCAGCCTCCGAGGCCGGCCGTCACTGCCCGTCGGCGGCGGCTTCCCGTTCGCGGCGTTGCCGGTGCTCGGTGCGGATGCCTGACAGGACGGTGCAGGTCAGGCTGGCTGCGATGATGCATTCGGCCCAGAAGAAGGCGACGTAGTCGATGAGCGATCCGATGGGCGGCGAGCCGGGAGCTGCGTTGCGCATGCCGATCAGGGCGAAGATCGTCGCGGCCATCCAGCCGAGGGAGGGCCAGATGAGGCCTTCGCGCTTGCGGTAGAGCACTTCGGCGGCACCGAGCACCGCCAGGGCGAGTGCCCACATGGCCGCGATCATGAACCAGGCCAGGATGAAGGTGCTGCGGGAGCGGGTGATCTTCGCATCCAGGACCAGCCTGCCGGTGGCGGCGGTGGTGACTTCGGGGTGAAGGACGAAGAACGGGTCGGCGTCGGTGAAGACCAGGCCCACCGGCACGGCCGTGCCGCCGCTGGTGGCGGTGAAGCCCGCCTCCGTGCGGTAGCGGTCGAACGGGTAGTCGGTGGCAGTGCCGTCGTAGGTCTCGGCGTGGAACAGCTGCGGCGCCGCGGTTTCACCCTCGGCGGCTTTGACGGTCGCCTTGGCGATGCCGGTAGCGGTGATCTCCACGGGGCGTGCGAAGGCCTGGGAGTCGGGGCCGACGGCGAGCCGTCCGTGCGGGATGGCGGTGACGTACAGCGTCAGCCGCTGCGCCGCCGGGTCCACGTCCTGGGCGGTGACCTCCAGTTCGACCCAGTCCTGGCCGGAGGGGATGCCCAGCTCGTAGGCCTGCTCACGGGTGTTGCGCTCATTGAGGTACAGCCCGATCCCGGATCCGCACAAGCCGATGATCAGTGCCAGCACGACGGCGAGCCGCCGGCTTCGGCGACGAGGAACACGCGGCGCTGCCTGCGGCTCGACCGCGGAGTCGGTTGCGCCGACCTCGCGAGTGGTGACCTGCACGGTCATCCTTCCTGCGGCGCTGATGCGGGGCATGCAGGGTCGCTGCCGCCCGGACGCGCGCCGGTGTTGCGATTGGGATGCCTCGGCCTGACGAGCCCCACCACCTGCCGGGCCGAGACGACCGAGAGCGTCGGCGGCGGCAGTGGGATGCGCAGCAGGAACCTGCATGCTCCGCAGCGCAGCCGACGGGAATCCTGCCCTTCTGCCAGCCCGGCAGGACTGACACAGTAAAGCATATATTGAGCCTCTAGTGTTTCAATTGAGGCATTTAGCGGCGGCCCGAAGCTTGAGCGACGTGGCAGCCGTGCTTCACGCCCCCCTCTCCGTGCTCCGTCGGTTCCTCGGCGATGGCCGGCCGGATGGCGGAGCTGGCACTCGAAGCGGCTTCGGCACCCGCGAAGGACTGGACTCCGCGCCCGTCACCGAATGGCGTACAGGTGGGGACCGGGCGGAATCGATGCCCACCGCCGCGCACGACGGCGCACCCGCCCGGGCGTACTCGCGCCCGGCGGCCCGACCGTGGTGCCACCGGCGGGCGGCACGGCGGGCATGACAGGGCATTCACCGACATGCTCGTAGCCAGCCGGTGTCGGATCGCAGATCGGTGGAGAAGCATGACGATGCATCGCCGTCGCTTCCTGAGGAGTGTCGGCCTGGGCCTTCCCGGTCTCGCCCTCCTCGCCTCGATGTCCGCCTGCGACAACGGCGGGGACAGCGGACAGAAGAGCAGTCCGCCGAGCTCTTCCGGTTCCCGGAAGGTGATCGTCGTCGGCGCCGGGATCAGCGGCCTGGGCGCCGCCCGCTACCTGGCCGACAAGGGCCACGAGGTGTCGGTGCTCGAAGCACGAGACCGGATCGGCGGGCGGATCTGGACCAGCCGGCAATGGTCCGGGGTGCCGCTCGACCTGGGCGCGTCATGGATCCACGGCATCGACGGCAACCCGATCACCGACCTCGCGAAGCAGGCCGGCGCGCGCACAGTGGTCACCGACCCCGCGAGCTCCACCGAGTACGCCACCGACGGCCAGGAGATCGCGGGCGCCCAGGCGCAGGCTCTCCAGCGGTGGCAGCAGGACACCGCGAAGGCGCTGTCGACGTTCCAGGGCGGCGACAACCAGGACGAGCCGGTACGCACCGTCGTGCAGGACGCGCTGGGCTGGTCGAACCTGCCCGATTCCGACAAGACTCTGATCTCCTTCGCGCTGAACGACTACGAGCACGAGTACGCGGGCAGCGTCGACCGGATGTCCGGCCTGTACTTCGACGACGACGCCAAGATCAGCGGCATGGACGTCCTGTTCCCGGAGGGCTACGGCGCCCTCACCGACCACCTGGCCAAGGGCCTTTCCGTGCAGACCGGGCAGGTCGTCAAGCAGATCGACTGGACCTCCAGCGGCGTAACGGTCACCACGGACAAGGGGACCTTCCAGGGCGACCAGGTCGTGGTCACGCTCCCGCTGGGCGTCCTACAGAGCGGGTCGGTCACGTTCGGCCCCGGCCTGCCCGCCGACAAGCAGGACGCGATCGGCAAGCTCGGCATGGGCGTGCTCGACAAGTGCTACCTGCACTTCCCGAAGGTGTTCTGGCCGGACACCGACTGGCTGATGTACATCCCCGACCTGAGCCGCTACGGGCAGTGGGAGCAGTGGATCAACGTCGCCCGCCCCACCGGCCAGCCGGTGCTGCTCGGCTTCAACGCCGCCGACTTCGCCCGCACGACCGAGGGCTGGGACGACAACCAGATCGTCGACAGCGCCATGACCACGCTCAGGACGATCTTCGGCAACGACATCCCCGCTCCGACCGCGCACCAGATCACCCGCTGGGCCTCCGACCCCTACGCGCTCGGCTCGTACTCCTTCAACAAGCTCGGCTCGACACCCGACATGCGCGACCGACTGGCGGCCGCCGTCGACGGCCGGGTGCACTTCGCCGGGGAGGCGACCAACCGCCGGTCCTTCGCCACCGTCCACGGCGCCTACCTGTCGGGCATCCGCGCGGCCAAGGAGATCGTCGGCTGACACCGGTGCCCTCGCCGGCTCCAACGGCACCCCGCTCCCGGACCAGCGGTGCCGCCCATGACTCTCCGTGATCACCGGCACAGGGCAGTTGGCGACGCCAACCGGATGTGCCACCTGGCGACTCCGTGGAGATAATCACCCGGCTCGTTGCCCGTCGTACGCCGGATCAAGGTGAGAAGTGCCACCGAACGTCACTGCCGTGACCGCAGCAACCGCGCCGGCGGCCCGGTTCCGCTCCCCTGCCCGGAACGTCAAGCTCGCGCCCCTGGTCGCGCTCATCTTCTTCAGCGTCTCCGGCGGGGCCTACGGCATCGAGGGCCTGTTCCCCACCGCCGGTCCCGGTATCGGCCTGCTGCTCCTCCTGGTGACACCCCTCGTCTACAGCGTTCCGCACGCGATGGTCTGTGCCGAACTCGGCACGGCGATCCCGGTCGACGGCGGGTACTACCACTGGGTGCGGCGCGGGCTGGGGCGCTTCTGGGGTTTCCAGCAGGGCATGATCAGCTGGCTGGGCGGCTTCGTGGACCTGGCCGTCTACCCGGTCCTGTTCACCGGCTACCTGCAGTCCATGGTCGGCTGGGCCGCCCCGGGCGAGCACGTGATGTTCGCTGTGGGCGGCCTTCAGTTCGACCTGCACTGGTGCGTCTGCCTCGCCGTCATCACCGCCTGCGTCCTGATCAACCTGATGGGTACGGCCAGGGTCGGCGCCTCCGCTGTCGTGTTCGCCGTCGTCTGCCTCACCCCGCTGCTGGTGCTGAGCGTCGCCGGCTTCGCGCACATGCTCGGCGGCGGCGCCGGTCCCGTTCAGCAGCTGACCGGTCGCCCGGAGCAGTCGATCGGAAGCGCCTTCGGCGCCGGGCTCTTCCTCGCCATGTGGAACTACAGCGGCTGGGACGACGTCTCGGCCTTCGCCGGCGAGATCGAGAATCCGCGCAAGCACCTGCCGCGGGCGCTCGCCCTCTCCGTCGGGGTCATCACCGTCGGCTACCTGCTTCCGGCTCTCGCCTCGCTCTCGCTCGGGCCGGACGGCCCGGCCGGCTGGAAGAGCTGGCGCAGCGGCTCCTTCTCGACCGTGGCCGGAGCCCTGGCCGGGCCGTGGCTGCAGACCGCCGTGACGGTCGGCGGCATGATCGCCTCGGCCGCGATGTTCTCCGCGCTCCTCACCTCCAGCGCCCGCGTGCCCTTCGTTCTGGCCCAGGACGGCTACTTCCCGAACTGGATGGCGAGAAGGACCGCCCGGCGTCAGGTCCCCGTCGCCTCCCTCATCGGCTCATCGGCGATCTACGCCCTGTTCTGCCTGAGCAGCTTCAGCAACCTGATCATCGTGGACGTCTTCCTCACCAACATCACACTGCTGCTCGAAGTCGCGGCACTCATCGCACTACGCGTGCGCGAGCCACGCCTGGAACGTCCCTACCGCGTCCCCGGCGGACCCGTCGGCCTCTCCCTCGTCGTTCTGAGCCTGACCGGCGTGTGCACCTGGGCCGCATGGCAGCAGTACGCGGAGAACGGCACCACGGCGGTGACCTACTGCCTCATCGCCGTCAGCGCCTGCGCACTGCTCTACCCGCCGATGGCCAAGCGCCGCCGCCGGATCGCGGGCGCCGAGGCATAGCCTGGCGCAAGGACGCAGGCCGACCCCTCGGGCGACCAGGGTCCGCGCCGTGCGCACCCGTGCCGTGCGTGCGCTCCCCGCACTGGACAAGCCGACACATTTGAACTGACACGACGTCAATCCTGGAGCGTCCAGTCGGAGTTCGGCGTGCACTGGCCGTGGCAGGCCTTCGCCCTGGTGATGGTGGCGGTCACCGCTCTCCTGTCGTACTTCGACCTGAACGTTGCCGCCAAGGTCCTCGGCCGCACCCACCCAAGACACGGATCGCCGTACATCGCCTCCTTCACCCAGAGCGCGATCGCGCTGGCGATCGTCGGCGGCTTCTGGGCCGCCGGACAGGACCCGTACGCGAGCCTGTACACGCTCACGGCGATCCTCGGCACGCTCGCCCTGCTGGTGGTGCAGTCCCTGAGCTCGTTCGCGGTGATCGCCTACTTCCGCCGCAACCACCCCGAATCCCGACACTGGTCCCGCACCCTCACCGCGCCACTGCTCGGCGGGCTCGCCATGATCGCCGCAATCGTGCTGCTCGTACTGAAATCCCACACCCTCTGACGCACCACCCGCCGCCCAGAGCGATCGGATGGCAAGCAACCCGCAGACCCGGCCTTGCCCCACGGTTCGACTGCCAGTGCAGCAGGGGCAGCAGTTCTCACTCTTCTTCGAGGACCGGCTCAGCATCCAATGACCTCAGGGGACTTACACGAAGCCCCTAACATGCCCGGGCAGCCGGTCAGGTGCGGTGGTAGCAGGTAATGGAAACCTTGACCGGGTCGTCGTTCGTGGCAGTGGTGAGGGTGCGGATGATGGCGATGTCCTGGGCGCCGTGGGAACGGACGCAGAAGGTGCGGTCGGCGCGCAGGGTGGTAAAGGGCAGGATGGACGTGGGCTGCGTTTCGACGCCCTTGAGGCAGTCGGGGAGCGCGAGGGGGCCGGGAGGGGCGATGTAGGCGTCGCTGTCCTCGGGGATGTAGAAGGCGCCGGGCTGGCGGGCCAGGTACCAGGAGGAGGTGTCCTGGGTGACCTTCCCGGCCTTGAGGTCGAATTCGTGGTCGCGGTCGGGGGAGGTGAGTTCGAGGTTCGTGTAGACGGCGGTGTAGCCGGGGGCCGCGGACGGGGTGGAGGCGGGGGTGGCGGACGGGAGGAGGCTGCCGGTGACGGCGGGGCTCAGATCGGCGGAGTCGTCGAAGTATTCGGTGTAGTCGAGCAGGAAGAAGGCTGCTGCTGCACCGATGAGGAGGGTGGCCGCCGTGACGACTGCGGTGCGGACGCCCCGGCGCGCGGCGGTCGCGGCCCTGTGTCTTGCCGTGGGGGCAGGTTCCAGCTGCACTCGGGTGGGTGCCGGGGCCGGCAGAACGCGGGCGGTCGGGGCTTCGGCCCAGGCGGGATCGACCACGGTGACCTGCGGGACAGGTGTGGCCGGCAGGTCGGTGTGGCGGTTCAGTTCGTCGCGCACCTGCGGGGGCAACCAGCCTTCGGAGAAACGCAGTTCGCCGCCTACGGCGGGGTGGCTGCGGGCAGCCTCGATCAGCCATGCCGTACCGGGGCGGTCCTCGGAGTTCTTGGCCAGGCAGTACCGGACCAGCTCGTGCAACCCGTGCGGCAGGCGGGAGAGGTCCGGTTCCTCGTGGACCGCCCGGTAGAGAGCGGTAGGCTCGGGCCCGCCCCCGAAGGGAGACACCCCGGAGCCGGAGAAGGCGACCAGGGCACCGAGGGCGAAGACGTCGGTGGCCGGGGTGGCGGGCTGTCCGAGGGCCTGCTCCGGGGCCATGAAGCCGGGCGAACCGATGCGCAGGCCGGTGCCGGTGAGCGGGCTCGCGTCGGCGGCGCGGGCGATGCCGAAGTCGATGACGCGCGGGCCGTCGGCGGCCACCAGGACGTTGCCGGGCTTGAGGTCGCGGTGGACGACGCCCGCGGCGTGGATCGCCTGCAGGGCTTCGGCGACCCCGGCGAGCAGCAGCAGGACGGTGCGCTCCGGCAGCGGGCCGTGGCGCTGGACGACCCGGTCGAGGGAGGGGCCGGGCACGAACGTGGTCGCCAGCCAAGGAGAGGTGTCGTCGGTGCCCGCATCGACCACCTGGGCGGTGTAGAGGCTGTGGATGCGGCGTGCGCTGGCGACTTCCTGGGTGAAGCGGTGACGGAACTCCGGGTCCTCGGCGAATTCGGGCCGGACCACCTTGAGCGCGACCGGGCGCCCGCCGGGGGTGTACGCGAGGTATACGCGCCCCATGCCACCCGCGCCGAGCCGGGCGCACAGCCGGTAGCCACCGACCTCGCCGGGGTCATCCGGGGTCAGTGCCTCGAAGGCCGAGGAGGTCGGGGCGCCGAAGGGCTGCGCGGTCATGAGGGCTCCCAGCAAGTCGTGCGGTGGTACGGGGCACGGCGAAACGGGGGGCGGCGGCAGTAGCGGCCCCTGGATGCGTTCCAGCGCCCGGATTCGCAGCGGATGATGTCCGGCCGCAGTTACTGTCAGTGTCCAGCTCTCGCGACCGGCGTGTAGGAGCGGCCGGCCGTGCGGGCAGGTGGGCCCGGTGTTCCGCTCCGGGCAGGCCCCCGCCGGCGCGTTCGGGGGTACGCGCCGACGGGGACTGCCGTCCCACGGGCGTCGGGGGGGGCGCCCGTGGGGTCCTGGGGGACGAACCCCGCTCGTGTTCCCCGCTGCCCACACGACGGGGGAACGATCCGGGGATTCGTCACGCGGCTGACGGTGTCAGCCGGCGATCTCCTTGGCCGCGCGAAGGCCCGACCGGTAGGCGCCGTGGACGGTGGCGTAGTCCTTGCGGTCCGTCGCCTCGCCGGCGAAGTGCACCCGGCCGTCCACGGCGGCCGCGAGCTGGTTGCGCAGGTCGGACGTGGCGCCGAGCTTGGTGAACGAGTAGGAGCCGCAGGCGTACGGGTCTGAGGCCCAGCGGGTGATCTGGTAGTCCGTCGGCTGGGGGATGTTGCCACCGTAGATGGTCTTCAGGGTGTTCATGGCGCTGTCGACGATCTGGGTGTCGCTCCAGGCCTCGATGGTGCGGCCGAAGTCGGCGGCGTTGAAGCCGAGCAGCACCGGCTGGCCGGTGGGCCGGGCGACGTTGATCCACTGGGCCCACTGCCCGTACTTGCCCAGGTCCGGCACGTACTCCAGCCAGTCCGTGTCCGCCCAGAACACCTTGGGGAATCGCAGGTAGCACTTGTTGAGGACACCTGTGCCGAGCTTGCCGATGGCCGTGGTCTTGGCCTGGGGCAGACCGGGGCCGAACGTGACCGACCCGCTCTGCAGGACGCCCAGCGGCAGCGTGACCACGACGTGGTCGCCTTGGAAAGTGCCCTTGTCGGTGGTGACCGTCACGGCGCCGGACGTCCAGTCGATCTGCTTGACGACCTGTCCGGTCTGCACCGCCAGTCCCTCGGCCAGGTAGTCGGTGATCTGGTGGTAGCCGCCGGGGAACAGGACGTCCTTGCCCTTGATCTTGGCGTCGTCGTCGAAGTACAGGGCGGACATCTGGTCGACGCTGCCCGAGTACTCGTGCTCGTAGTCGTTCAGCGCGTAGGAGACCAGGGCCTTGTCGCTGTCCGAGAGCTTCGACCAGCCCAGCGCGTTCTGGACGACGCTGCGGATCGAGGCGTCGTCGTCATCCTTCTTCTGGAAGGACGACAGCGCGTCGGCAGCGGCCTTCCGCCAGCGTTGCAGCGCCTGGGCCTGGGCGCCCTCGATCTCCTGGCCGCCGGCGAGGTAGTCGGTGGCGCTTTCGAGGTCGGTCACCGCGGTCTTCGCACCGGCCTTCCTGGCCAGATCGGTGATCGGGTTGCCGTCGATGCCATGGATCCACGATGCGCCGAGATCGAGCGGTGTGCCGGACCACTTCTCGCTGGTCCAGATCCGCCCGCCGATGCGGTCGCGCGCTTCGAGCACCGACACGTCGTGCCCCTTGTCGGCCAGGTACCGGGCGGCTCCCAGGCCGCTGACTCCGGCACCGACGACGATCACCTTCTTGCGTCCGGACGGACCCGGCGCCGCGCTCTCATCTCCGCCGCCCTCGGTGTCCCCGTCGTTGTCGCAGGCGGACAGGGAGGCGAGAAGAGCGAGGCTGGGCACTCCCAGGCCTACGCTCCGCAGGAAGTGCCGGCGATGCATCGTCATGGCTGTTGACCGATCTACTTTCTGACACGGGCCAATACGAGGGTGTCGCCGAACGCTCCGTTGCGTTCGTCGGGGCCACCTGGGCAGGGAAGCCACACGGGCTTCAAAGCGGCCAACCCGCCTCGTCGGGGACAGCTCCCTGCACCGGGGCGGGTGTCGGCTCGCCGACCCGCCGGCGTACGCCGCGTGGGGCGCCGACCAGCAGCAACCCGCCGCGACGGCAAGGCGAGGCGATGCAAGAGAGGATACTTTGAAACACCAATGTGTCAATAGAGGCACTGGAGCATGGCTGGCGGGTTGGCGTAGGCAACCGTGGGCGAAGGTCGTGACTCCACCGCCAAGGAGGCTCGGGTGGGCGGTGGCGACCTCGGTGTCACGCCTCCGGGCCGGCCAGCGGAAGGCGGGCGTGGACAGCGAAGCCACCGTCGCGGGTGGGGCCGACGCCGACGGTACCGCCGAGGCCCTCGGCGCGGGTACGCATGCCATCGAGGGGGCGGGGGCGAGGACGCCGAGCAGACCCCGCAGTTCGGCGAGGGCCTGGAGGCCGAGGGAACGGATCAGAGCAAGGGTCTCGCGGACGGCGGCCGGGTCGTCGGCCTGGGCGATCTGGGCAGCGCCGGCATGCAGGGCGATGAGGGAGACCCGACTGGAGACAACAACATGCATCTCCCGTGCGAGGCGGGCGCGTTCGGCGGCGACCGCGCGTTCCTCGGCGTACGGGCGAGCCTCCTCCAGTAGGCGGTTGCGGTCAGCGAGGGCGCCGACGGCGCGGGTGCGCTGGTAGGCGGCCAGGCCGAGGGGCCCGCCGACGGAAGGCGAGGGGCGAGCGAGCCGATGGCGACCAGGGTCGCGTTGAGCGTGGCCGAGGAGGTGGGACCAAGGCTGTCACCGTTGGTCAGGGCGAGCGGGACGAACACCAGCAGGATGATGACGGTCGGGGCGAGGGCGACGACGCTCTTCGGCAGCCGGCGCTGGGCTGGATGGCGGCGACGCTGTTCGCGCTGGCCGGCTTCCGCAACACCGCTCCCGGGGCGCCACCGATCGGTTGCCTGCTCGACCACACGGCGTTCCTGTGGGCCGAGGCGATCGTGGCCTTCTCGGTGGTCTACGTGGTACTACGCGGGACGCCGGTCGAGCTCGCTCCGCCTCCGGCCGAGACGTGAGGCCCATCCCGGCGGGCTCGCCGGACTCACGAGAGCGGCAGCCCCGGACGCTGCCGGGCTGCCGCGCCCTGGAGCAGGATCGCCGCAATGAAGCCCGGGGCCTGCCGGAGGCCCATGTCGCCTTCGAGGGTCAGCTCCCAGGCGGTCTCGGCGAGGCCGCAGAAAGTCGAGGCCAGCCAGGTGGCCGGCATGTCGTTGCGCAGCAGTCCGGCCTCCTGGCCGCGCTTGAAGAACTTGACGGTCCGGTCGAAGATCGCGTCCGCCCGGGCGCTGGCTTCAGGGACGCCGAGGACATCGGGTTCGACATAGACGAGGTTCCAGAGCTGGGCGAACGGCGGGTATTCGGCGACCATCGCGGCGAGCACCTGCTGCATGGGGCCGGCGTCGACCTCGGCACGGGACAGGGCCCGGTCGCAGTCGTCGAGGATCTTTTCCGCCATGGCCTGCACCAGGTGCTGGCGGGTGGGGAACAGGCGCACCAGGGTCGCCCGGCTGATACCCGCCCGCTTCGCGATGACCTGCATGGACGCCGCCCGGTCCTTGGCCAGGACCGGGATCGCCGAATCCAGGACCTCTGTCGCGTCGGTACGCATCGCCGAACCAACCCCCAATGCCTCTATTGACACATTGATGCCTCAATGTATCCTTTTCAGTATCATCGCCCATTGTACTGAAGAGAGGGGTCACCGCCCTTTCCCTGTGACCTGACCCGCCCCTGGTGATGCACGGCCCTTTCGTGTTCGCACCGATTCTGCCGTGGAATCACCCAGCGCCTCTCTGGAGCACCGTCGGCCCGGCCCCGGCCCGGGCTTGGCCCGCACCGTGCCCGCCCATGGGCTGACAACCGCATGTGTACCGCCGCGCGCAAGGCGAACCCCGAATTGGATCGGGCCGCCGCCAAGGACTGCGCGGCCATCTCATTCTGCCGGAAGAGCCCGGACGACCGGTTGATCCGCTCGATCAGAGCCGCCGTCAGGTCCCGGGGGGACTGTGACGGCGTTAGTGGTCGCACGCCACCACGCCGGTGTGCCCGTCGCGAACGGCCCCGGGCCGGGCGACGAAGGTGTCCCAGACGGACGGTCCGCGCCCGTCCTCGTCCACCGACCCCTTCGATCTGGTAGGCGGCGGTGGCGGCGCCCCAGCGGAACCCCGCCGACAGGTCAGGACGGTTCACGATTGCCCCCTTTTAGAATATGAGGGTGGCTCATGTTAGCCCCGAGCCCAGCAGACGCCAGAGGCAACTGGCCTTCATCACAACGGTGTTGTTTCGCGCCTCAGGAGCCGCACCGGCAACGGAGGCCGCGGGAGGTCCTGCTACCGCCGCTGCGCGAAGCGGGGCGCACGGGGCCTCGTAGTCCCGCCGACTGCTCCGTCCGAATGCTGTGCGCGCAGCCACTCCCCAGGTTGCCCGCCTACCGATCAGTACGAGGGTGCAATGACCCTGCCACGTACATCCGCTGTCGCTGCGTCGTACGTCGCGCACCCCTCCGTCCGCGCCCCCTGGAGCCCACCCGTGCGTTCGCTCAGGCTCATCGCCCTGCCGCTGGTCGCTGCCCTTCCGCTCACCGTGATGGCCTCGGCCGGCACCGCCGTCGCCGCCGCGCCGGCGGTGCCGGCGTCCCACCGCCCACCTCTACCCTCCGACTGTCCGGACCTCCTCCCGCCGGAAGACCCGACCGTCTACTACTGCGGCCGGTCCGAGCTGGGCCCGGCCGAACTGCCGGCGACCGGACCGGTGGCGACGCTGCTGGACCACTACCAGCGCTTCGGGGGCCTGCAGCCGAGCCAGTTCCTCGACTGGTACCGCGACGGCACCCTGTGGAAGTACCCCGGCAACCGAGGCTTCGCGGAAACCAACGGCACCCTCGACATGCACGAGCAGGCGATGGACGTGGGCCAGGCCCTGGACCGATTCGGGTCCGAGGCCGGCGGTTTCCTGGCGACCGGCGGAACTCCCTACGCCAAGCGCGCTCTGCCGCCGGACTCGCTCAACGGCCCGGAGAACAGCTACCACTGCTACGAGGTGAACCGCTCCTTCCGCGTGCAGGCAGGCCGGATCGCGGCCGGTTTCAACCAGCCGGGGTTCGGCTACCAGCAGTGGCTCGACCCCCAGTTCAAGCCGTCCGACTTCGCGGACGCCGAGCGCTACAACGTCGCCAACCTCCTCAAGCACGAGTACCTGAAGGTCGCCGAGCCCGAGCGCTGCGTCGGCACGGGCCACGCCTCCTGAACCACGGCCGGCCGGACGGGGGCACCACCGTGACGCACGGAGACGGAGTTCAGCCTCGGGCCGGTCGGCCAGGTCCGGCGAGGGGCTCTTGATCGGCGGTTCGCGGTGGTGCGCGGGCGTGGGCCGGATCCTCGGAGGACCGCGACCGGGCGCGGCCGTCGAATGACAGTACGTTCGACGGCCCTCGGCCCACTCGAAGTCGTCGAGGAGGGACCAGGTGCAGCAGCCGCGGATATTTGAGTGGTACTCATGTCATCGCCGTGACACCGGAACGCCGGATGCCGCCGCGGCCGGACGCGACTTGACGTCAAGTGCACTTGAACTTCAATCATGTGGACGTCGCCCCGCACCGGGGCCGCGCAGATCCGATTGCCGAGGAGTCCGGATGTCCACCACGCCCCTCCGTCTCGCCGTGATCACCGGTAGCGTCCGGGACGGCCGCTTCGGCCCGACCGTCGCCAACTGGGTCGCCTCGCTCGCCAAGGAGCGGGACGACCTGCTGGTCGATCCGATCGACCTCGCCGACCACCCGTTGCCGCACGAGCTGTCCCACAACCCCGGCAAGGACGTGGCGCAAGTGCTGGCCGGGGTCTCGCCGCGGCTGGCCGACGCGGACGCCTTCATCGTGGTCACCCCGGAGTACAACCACAGCTTCCCGGCCTCGCTCAAAAGCCTGATCGACTGGCACGGGAAGGAGTGGGCGGCCAAACCGGTCGGCTTCGTCTCCTACGGCGGCCTGTCCGGCGGCCTGCGCGCGGTGGAGCAACTGCGGCAGGTCTTCGCCGAGATGCACGCCGTCTCGGTCCGCGACGTGGTCAGCTTCCACAACTGCTGGAGACAGTTCGACGAGACCGGCGCGCTGAAGGAGCCCGCCGGCGCGACGGCCGCCGCGGCCACCCTGTTCGACCGGCTCGGCTGGTGGGGGCACGCCCTGCGCGAGGCCCGCGAGAAGCGACCGTACGGCAACTGACCCTGGGCGGGGAACGCTCAGAGCGGGGTGGCGGCCGTCCCGTTGATCACCATGCGGAAGGTCCACGCGAGGCGGTCCTCCGGGCTGCCGGCGAGCAGGGCGGGGCCGAGGGCGGCGATGCGGGGGTGGTCGGGGGCGGTGGCGCCGAGCAGGGTTTCGGCGAGGGCGGTGTGTTCGGCCTCGGCGGCCGGGTCGGCGTCGCGGGCGGACTGTTCGGCGGCCGTCGCCGTGGCCACGAGCAGGAGGACGTCCACGCCCCAGGCCGCCTGCCCGTCCGGCACGCCCCCCTCGTGCAGCAGCGCGAGGACCGCCTCCACGACGGCGAGGTAGTGCGGGCCCGACGGGCGGGTGACGAGCGCGGTGTGGGCGAGCGCCGGGTGCCGGAACAGCACCTCGGTGTACGAGCCGAGCACGGCGGCCAGACGCTCGCGCCAGTCGCCGGGCGCCCGCACCGGCGCGAGGTCGACGGCGCCGAGGAACTCCTCCAGGATCGCCGCGTGCAGCTCGGCCGTGTTGGCGACGTACACGTAGAGCGAGGCCGGGCCGGTGTCGAGCTCCTGCGCGAGGCGGCGCATGGTCACCCGCTGCAGCCCCTCGGCCTCCAGGATCCGGACGGCGGCGGCGACGATGCCCTCGTAGGTGAGGGCCGGCTTGGCCGGGCGTTCGCGGCGGCTGCGGGGGCGGGGCGTCGGGGTGCTGCTCATGCCGCCCACCTTAGGCCGCGGGCCCGGCGAACAGGTCCAGCATCCCCTGGAGCCCGTCCGGTCCGAACATCCGCTCCAGGTTGGCCGCCGACTCCGCCGCTGAGGCCTCGCCGCGCGGGAACAGCTCCCGCTCGTACGCCGCCAGCGCCGCCTCGGCGTCGCCGGGGTGGGCCGCGATCGCCGCACCCAGCTCGGCGCCGTCGAGCATGGCGAGGTTGGCGCCCTCTCCCGCGAACGGGGACATCAGGTGGGCGGCGTCGCCGAGGAGCGTGACGCCGGGGACGCGCTCCCAGCGGTGGCCGACCGGCAGGGCGTGGATGCGGCGCCCGGCGAGCGGACCGTCGGCGTCGGCGACGAGGGCGCACAGGCCGTCGGACCAGCCGTCGAACTCGGCGAGGACGGCCCGCTTGACCGCCGCCGGATCACCCGGATCGAGGCCGTCCAGCCAGTCCTCCCCCACCCGCAGGGCGGTGTAGACGTGGATGCTCCCGTCCGTTTCGAAGTGGCCGAGGAAGCCTCGGTCCTCGGCGAGCGCCATGAAGAACCCACCGCCGACGAGCGCGGCGGCCTCGGGGTGACGCACGGCGGCGTCGTGCAGGTCGGCCTCGACGAAGGAGATGCCGGTGTAGGCCGGGACGGCATCGGACAGCAGCGGGCGGACCCGCGACCACGCGCCGTCGGCACCGATCAGCAGGTCGGTCGTGAGGGTGCCCCCGTCGGCGAAGGCGACCTCGTGGCGGCCGTCGCCGAGCGCCCGCACGCCGGTGGCCTTGCGGCCCCAGCGGACCGTCCCGGCGGGGAGGGAACCGAGGAGGAGGTCGCGCAGGGCGCCGCGGTCCACCTCGGGGCGGCCGCCGGTGCCGTCGTCCGGGGCGTCGAGCCGGACGGTGCCGTCCGGGGCGACCAGGCGCACGGCCTCGCCGCCCTCGTGAACGAGGGCACGGAAGCCGTCGTGCAGGCCGGCCGCGTGCAGGGCGCGCTGGCCGGACGCCTCGTGGACGTCGAGCATGCCGCCCTGGGTGCGGGCCTCGGGGGACGCCTCCAGGTCGAACACCGCGGCCTCGATGCCGTGGACGTGGAGGACGCGGGCGAGGGTCAGGCCGCCGAGGCCGGCCCCGAGAACGGCGATCGGGGCGTGGGCCGGGACGTCGGCCGGGTTCCGCTGGGTCATGTCCGCTCCTTCGGGTCGTCGTCCCTCCACGGTAACGAACATGTTCGTTACGAACAAGTTCGTCACAGCGAAGAGGAGGGCGACGGCCCGAAAGACCCCCGCCCTCCTCCGGCGCGGCCCGCCGGCGGCTCAGCCCGCCAGCGGTCCGGCTCCCGCCAGGAGCAGCGAGAAGCCCGAGTCCGTCGGCTGCTGCGGCGTCCTCACGTGCACCACGCCCGCCGCCGCGTCGTAGAACCACCCCGCGCCCGCCGCGTCCAGCCCGGCCTGCGAGGAGTAGCCGTCCAGCGGCTCGTGGTCCAGGAGCACCGCGCCCGGCCCGGCCCCGGCGTGGACGGTGAACTCGTAGGCGCGCGCGGCCGGTTTGCCCGTGTAGTCGCCCACGCTCGGGCCGACGTCCACGGTGGTCACGCCGTGCCCGCGCCCGACCGAGCGGACCGACACCTCCTGGGTGGCACCCGCGCCCTGCTCGTGCGCGCGCGTCGTGCCGTCGTCCTCGTAGAGGGTGAACGAGGACTCGCCGCCCTTGGCGTAGACGTCGTAGGAGAGCCGGCCGGTGTCGCGGGTCTGCCACGACAGCGTGCCCTGCGGCCACATCGGCACGACGGCCCCGGCCCGGACGAACAGCGGCAGCGTGTCCAGCGGCGCCCGGTACCCGTTGACCGTGGTCGGGCCCTCGTACGTCTTGCCCGTCCAGTAGTCCACCCACGTGCCCTTCGGCAGGTAGATGCCGTTGCGGACGGACGAGTCGTCGTAGACCGGCGCGACCAGGAAGTCGCTGCCGCTCATGAACTCGTACTTCGCCGCGTCGCCCCACGTGTTCGGGTCGTCCGGGTACTCCAGCACGAGCGGCCGCACCGCACCGACACCCGTCCGGTGCGCCTCCTCGGCGAGCGTGTAGAAGTACGGCAGCAGGCGCTCCTTGAGCTGGAGGTAGCGCCGGTTGACCGACGTGTACGGCTCGCCCGCGCGCCACGGCTGCTTGTCGGCGGCCGCCCAGCCGTCCATCGTCATGATGGCCGGGACGAAGGTCTTCCACTCCAGGTCCCGGGTCTCCACCTTCGGGTCGCTGCCGAAGATGCCGCCCACGTCACCGGTGTTGTACGCGATGCCGGACATGGCCGCGCCCGCGTACGTCGGGATCTGCCAGCGCACGTAGTCGTACGTGCCCTTCTGGTCACCGCTCCACAGCACGCCGCAGCGCTGCGCGCCGGCCCAGGAGACCGGGAGCCAGACGAAGCCGCGGGCGTCGCTGTTCTGCTCGATGCCCTCCTTGGCCTTCAGGCAGCCGTCCAGCGCGAACTTGTAGCCGGGGCCGACCCAGGCGACGTCCAGCTTGCGCACCCGCACGCCCGCCTTGACCTCCTCGCCCTGGTTGGGCAGGCCGGTCGAGGTCCACAGGCCCAGCTGCATCTGGTGGTCGCGCAGGCCCTGGCCGGTCTGCTGGAGGTTCTCGTAGCCGCAGCCGTATCCGTCGTTGACGAGCATCCAGCCGAGCGGCTGCTGGTTGGCGGTGTAGCCGTCGGCGACCTTGAGGGCGTCCAGGGTGTGCCGCTCGCCGCGGTTGGCGTTGTGCAGGTAGCAGTCGGAGTCGCCCGGTTCGAGGCCGTAGACGGGCGGCATGAAGGGCTTGCCGACGAGGTCGGTGTAGGAGCCGATGATGTTCTTGAGGTCCGGGCCGTAGAAGTAGTAGCCGTCGAAGCGGCGTTCGCGCTCGGACGTCCGCACCGGGTCGCCGAAGGTGTACGTGCCGGGGGCGTAGGTGTGGCGGAAGACGCCGTAGCCGGCCGAGGACAGGTAGAAGGGCTGGGAGTTGTTGAACCCGCCCTCGTTCCAGTTGTAGTCGTTGGCGACGTGGACGGTCCTGCCCCGGTGGGAGAACGAGCCGTTCTGCTCGCCCGCGCCGTAGAACTGCTCCTGCGGCCCGCGGGAGAGGGTCTGCTGCATCGCGTCCTGGGTCCAGGTGAGGCCGCGGGTCTCCTCCCAGACGCGCTTGGTGTCGTCGTCGGTGTAGAGCGCGAAGCGCAGCGGCTGCTTGTACGCGCGCAGGGTGAGGTGCGCGGAGCTGATCGCGTAGTAGTCGCCCTCGTCGCGCTCCTCGACGGTCCTGAGGGTGGGCGGAGTCGTCGCGATCATCTCGCCGACGGGCGGCGCCGTGAAGGTGCCGTCCGGGCTGAACTGCAGGCGGAAGGCGTCCTCGGTGGTGAAGTCCACGCGGGCGCGGGCCGTCGCGCCCGCCTGGATCAGGTAGCCGTCGCCGTCCCGGACGATGCCGGTCGCGTCGCCGACGGTGGTGGGCTCGGGGAGCAGCGCGGTCGCGCTGTAGGAGGAGTTCTTGACGGAGTAGGGCACCACCAGCACCTGGTAGGTGCCCGACGCGTCCGGGATCACCGCGGTGGTGGGCACGGCGCCGCTCTGGTTCTCGGCGACCTTGCGGCCCGCGCCGTCGTAGACGTAGAGGTCGAACTCCATGGTCGGGTCGGGCCAGCTGATCGACACCGGCACGCCGCCGTCGGGGTGGCCCTGCCAGTAGCCGGCGGGGACGTCGACGGTGATCGAGAAGCGGTCGCAGACCTTGCCGCCCGGGTCGGCGGCGGCGCTCGGGCAGTGCGCGGGGTCCGGCACTGCGCCGTTGGCGTAGGTCGGGCTCTGCCAGGTCACCGTGCGGTGGCCGAGCGAGAGCGTGCCGGCCGACGGCGTCGCGGCGCGGGCCGCGGGGACGGCGCCGAGCAGCGCGCACAGCAGCGCGAGCACGGCGGTCAGGACGCCTCGGGGGTGCGGGCGGCGTAAGCGGTGGCGCATGGACGTGTCACCTTCCGTTCTCCGGTGGGGCTCCCGCCGGGGGATCCGGACGGGACGTCGGGATGCGGGGCGGCTGCGCGTCGTCCTCAGGACGGATTCGCCCTGAGGACGGTGAGCAGGCGGGCCACCTCGGCGGCCGTCGCAGCGCGGCCGGCCCCGAGGTAGCGGCGGGTGTCCACCAGCCGCACGTCGGCGGCGAGGGCTCGGCGAACCGAGGTGGTGAACACCCTGTTCAGCTGGGTGGCGATGTTGACCTTCGTGATGCCGTGCTCGACGGCCCGGGTCAGGTCCTCGTCCGCGACGCCCGAGGACCCGTGCAGCACGAGCGGCACCGCGACGGCCTCGCGCAGCCGCGCGATGAGGGCGAAGTCGAGGACGGCGTCCCGGGTGGCCATCGCGTGCGAGGAGCCGACGGCGACGGCCAGCGCGTCGACGCCCGTCCCGGCGGCGAAGTCGGCGGCCTCGTCCGGATCGGTGCGCACGCCCGGCGCGTGGACGCCGTCCTTGCCGCCGATCTCCCCCAGCTCCGCCTCCACCCAGACGCCGGCCGCGTGACAGCGGGCGACGACCTCGGCGGTCCGGCGGAGGTTGTCGGCGTGGGCGAGCGCGGAGGCGTCGAACATGACCGAGGAGAAGCCCAAGTCGACGGCCTCGGCGACGAGTTCGGCGGACGTCGCGTGATCCAGGTGGACGGCCACGGGAACGGTCGCCCGCCGCGCCAGCGCCAGCGTCGCGGCGGCGACCGGCGCGAGGGCACCGTGGTAACGGACGGCGTTCTCGCTGAGCTGGAGGATCACCGGCGCCCCGACCGCCTCGGCCCCCGTCACGATCGCCTGCGCGTGCTCCAGCTGGATGACGTTGAACGCCCCGACCCCCCGGCCGTAGGCGACGGCGGGGGCGACGATGGCACCGGTACCGGTCAGGGGCATCGGGGACTCCTCGGGTGGGGGTGGTGGGGGCGGGCGACACGGGCTCCGCGGCGCCGGATCGGCCGGCCGACCGGGCACTCGCACATCGCAGGCGGCAGCGGCACGACGGCCGCGGGGGCCGGAATCGCGGGGCCGTACGTGCGGGGCGCGAGGGGTGTATGACGGGAGCGCGGCCGGGCGACACGGGCTCCGCGGCGGTCGAACGGCCGAACGGCCGCCCGTCCGTGCAGCGCTCCACGGCGGGGCCGAGGACACGAGCCGCCAGAGGTCGAAGCACCGTGGCGCCACCCTCCCCCCGCCATCACGGGTTCCACAGCGGCCGCACGCCCACCCGGCCGCGCAGCGCGTGGTGGACGTCGGGGTCGAAGTCGCCCGCCAGCGGCGCGGCGACGGCTGCCGCCGACAGGGCCACCGCCTCCGCGAGGCGGTCGGGCCACGGTGTGTCCGCGACCAGGCCGAGCGTCAGCGCGGCCACCGCCGCGTCGCCCGCGCCGGTCGGATTGCCGGCGATCCGCGCGGGCGGCTCCGCACACCAACTCCCCTGCGGTGTCAGCGCGATGAGGCCGTCCGCACCGAGCGATGCGACCACCGCCCCGGCGCCCGCCGAGCGCAGTGCGCCCGCGGCGGCCACCGGGTCGACGAGGCCGGTGGCGGCGGTCAGTTCGTCCGCGTTGGGTTTGACGAGCGCCGGGCCCGCGCCGATCGCGGCACGCAGGGCCGGGCCCGCGGTGTCCAGGACCGCCGGTACGCCGTGCGAGTGCGCGAGCCGGATCAGCCCGGCGTAGGCGTCCTCGGGCACGCCCCGCGGGAGGCTGCCGGAGAGCACGACGGCCGTGGCGTCCGGCAGCAACCCGTCCACGTGGGCGAGCAGTTGGTTCCACTCCTCCGGCCGCACCACCGGACCGGGTTCGAGGAGGGTCGTGGCGTCGCCGGCCTCCGCGTCGACCACGGCCACCGTGCGGCGGGTGTCGGCGGCGATCGGCAGCAGCCGCTCCGCCAGCCCGGCGGCGGCGAGGTCACGGCGCAGCGCCGTCCCGGACGGGCCGCCGGCGAGACCGGTGACGAGGGTCGGCCGCCCGAGGCCGTGCAGGATGCGGGAGACGTTGACGCCCTTGCCACCCGCACGTTCGGCCACCCGCCGCACCCGGTTGGAGGCACATGGACGGAGCCGGTCGACCCGGTAGGTGAGGTCGAGCGCGGCGTTCGGCGTGACGGTGAGGATCATCGCCCGGCCTCCAGGGCGAACGGGCGGACCCGCGGGCGCGCAGCGCCCGGGGCCACGCACGACGGCACCGGACGTCGGAGGGGCCGGCTTCTGGCGCTCCAGCACGGCACCCGACGGCCCCCGCCCCCCGGCGCCACACGCGATCGCGCCGGACGTCGAACCGGCCGGCTTCCTGCGCACGCGCACTCCGCGCCCATCACGGCCCCGTCTCCCCTGCCAGTTCGCGGGCCAGGAGGGCTGCGCCCTGGCAGCCGGCGCGGGGGCCCAGTTCGGCGGGGACGATCTCGGGGACGGTCTGGAACGTCAGGCGGGCCGCGAGGGCGGTCCGGAGCGGGGCCAGGTGGAGTTCGCCCGCTTCGGCGAGGCCGCCGCCGATCACGATGCGTTCGGGGTCGAGCAGGGTGACGGCGGCGGCGAGGCCCTCCGCGAGGGCGTCGACGGCCTCGCGCCAGACGGTGACCGCCGCGAAGTCGCCGGTCCGGGCGCGTTCGGCGACCTCCTTGGCGTCCGACCCGGTGCGGCCGGTCCTGCGGGTGTACCGGCGGGCGATGGCGGCGGCCGACGCGACCGTCTCCAGGCAGCCCCGGCCGCCGCACCCGCACGGTTCGCCGGCGGCGAGTTCCACCGGGAGGTGGCCGAGTTCGCCGGCCTTGGCATGGCTGCCGGCCGGTGGGCGGCCGTCGACGACCAGGGCCGCGGCGACGCCGGTGCCGACCGGGACGAACAGGAAGTTGCCGCTGCCCCGGCCGGCCCCCAGGCGGGCTTCGGCGAGGCCGCCGGCCCGGACGTCGTGGGCGAGGGCGACGGGGACGCCGAGTTCCTCCGCGAGCCGGTCGCGGACGGGCAGCCGGTGCCAGCCGAGGTTCGCGGCGAGCACGGACCGGCCGGACGGCTCGTCGACGATGCCGGGGATCGCGACGCCGGCCGCCACCGGACGGTAGTGGTCGGCGAGTTCGCGGGCGGTGGCGAGCACCGTCGCCAGGACGGCCTCCGGGCCGTGCTCGGCGCCGGTGGGGCGGCGGGTGGCGGCCCGCAGGCGGCCGTCCGGGCCGGCCGCGCCGCCCTTGACCCAGGTGCCGCCGACGTCGAGCGCGATGACCGTGGTCACGGCCGGGTGAGGACGATCGACCGGGTGAGGTGGCGCGGCCGGTCGGGGTCGAGGCCGCGGGCCTTGGCGAGTTCGACGGCGAGCCGCTGGGCGCGGATCAGGTCGGCGAGCGGGTCCAGGCCGGTGACGGAGGTGGTCGCGCCGATCTCGCGGACCTGGTCGAGGAGTCCGGCCGGCGGCTCGCCGAAGAACCAGACGACGGTGTCCGGCGCGGTGACGCTGATCGGGCCGTGCCGGTACTCCATCGCCGGGTAGGACTCGGCCCACGATCCGGAGGCCTCGCGCAGCTTCAGCGCCGCCTCGTGCGCGAGACCGGAGGTCCAGCCCGTGCCGAGGAAGGTGAACTGCCGTGCGCCGAGGGCACCTTCGGGAAGGTCGGCGACCAACGCCCGTTCGGCCTGGGCGGGCAGGTCGGCCGGGGCGTGGCCGAGCCGGGCGCGCAGCAGGGCGAGGGTGGTGGTGGCGAAGCGTGTCTGGACCACGGACTCCTCGTCCGCGAAGGCCAGGTCGACGACGGTGTCGGCGACGGCGCTGATCGGCGTCGTGGGGTCGCCGGTGATCGCGGTGCGGGGTGTGCCGTCGGCGCGCGCGAGCGCGGTCAGCACCTCGGTGGTGGTTCCGGAGCGGCTCAGGGCGAGGAGCCGGTCGTAGCGGCGGTCGGCCGGGTACTCGGAGGCCGGGAAGGCGTCCGTCTCGCCGTGGCCGGCGGCCTCGCGCAGCGCCGCGTAGGCCTGGGCGACGTAGAGCGAGGTGCCGCAGCCGATGACGGCCACCCGCTCGCCCGGTTCGGGCAGTCCGGCCGGCTCCAGTTCCGACGCCCGCCGCCAGCAGTCCGGCTGCTCCGCGATCTCACGCTCGACGTGACTCTGGTTGACGTGACTCACAAGGGCCTCCCCGCCTACGGCGCCAACAGCTCCCACGGCACTTCTGCTCAAATCTGCCGCACTTCATGCCCAACAGATCAATATTGAGCAACCGGCGGCGAGGCTACACGCAGTTCCACTCACACGGAAGAGCGCCTTCGAATCGCCTCACCCACACCAACTCCACGGCAACACTTCGATAACGCGCCTGTCGCACCCGCCGTGAAGGGTGCACACTCTGGGCACGCCACTGATCGAAACTGATTGACGTTCACCGTAAACACACAGGTTCACGCAGTACGTCCGACCCTCACCGGGCCCGGCCGGGAGCCGGCCCCTTCGCACAAGGCGGTCCTGCAATGAAGCGGCCTCTCCTCGCCCTGTCGGCGGCCACCCTGGCCGGCACGCTCGCCCTGTCGGCGTGCAGCAAGGGCTCCGGCTCCGGCGGCACGTCCGCCGACGGCGTCACCACGATCCGGTTCGTCGCCGCCGACTACGGCTCCAACGGGCAGAACCCGAGCCAGGCGTACTGGCAGGGCGTCATAGCGGCCTTCGAGCAGCAGAACCCGAAGGTCAGGGTGGACCTCCAGGTCATCAACTGGAACGACCTCGACACCCAGGTCAAGACCATGGTCCAGAACGGCAACCAGCCCGACCTCCTGCAGACCGGCGGCTACGCCGACTACGCGAAGAACGGCATGCTCTACCCGGCCGGCGACGTCCTCTCCGCCGCCACCGCCGACGACTTCGTCCCGGCCCTCGCGAAGGCCGGCGTGCAGGACGGCACCCAGTACGGCGTCCCGTTCGTCTCCAGCGCCCGGATGTTCCTGATCAACAACGCGCTCTTCCGCAAGGCCGGACTCGACCCGGCCGACCCGCCGAAGACCTGGGACGACGTCACCGCCGCCGCGACCGCCCTCAAGAGGGCGGGCGTCGAGGTGCCGCTCGGGGTCCCGCTCGGCAAGGAGGAGGCGCAGGGCGAGTCGTTCATCTGGATGCTCGGCAACCACGGCGGTTACCAGGACGCGGGCGGCAAGTACACCATCAACTCCCCCGCCAACGTGGCCACGTTCACCCAGCTGAAGTCCTGGGTCGACGCGGGCCTGACCGAGCAGAGCCCGGCGGCCGTCAACCGCACCGACCTCACCAAGGACTTCGCGTCCGGGAAGGTCGGCATGCTCAACGGCATCCCCACCCTGCTGGGCGACGTCAAGAACATGGACGTCAGCTGGACCGCGATGCCCGGCAAGGACGCCGCCAGCCCGTCCACGCTCGGGGTGGCCGACTGGGTCATGGCCTTCAGGAAGGGCGGCCACAAGGAGCAGATCAAGGCCTTCCTCGACTTCGCCTACGCCAAGGACAACACGGTGAAGTTCGCCAAGGAGTACAGCCTGCTGCCGGTGACGAAGTCCGCGCTCACCGCCCTCCAGGCCGACCCCGACGAGCAGGCGCTCGCGCCCTTCCTGCGCATCCTGCCGACCGCCACCTTCTACCCGCTCAGCGACCCGACCTGGCCGGGCGTCTCGGCCCAGGTCAAGACGCAGATCGGCACCGCCGTGAGCGACCCGAAGAAGGCGCTGGACGCGCTCCAGCAGGCCGCCGTCCAGGCCGGCCAGTAGCCGTGCCGCGCCCACCGCGCCGCCGGGACCTGCTCCGCCGCCTCGGCCCGGTGCCCTGGCTGGCGCCCGCCGTCCTGCTGATCCTCGCCGTCGTCGTCTGGCCGGTGGTGGAGATGGTCCGCACCTCGCTGCGGCGCATCGACACCACCGGCACCGACCACGGCGCGGCCGGCCTGGTCAAGTACCGCAAGCTGTTCGCCGACCCGCGGCTGCCCGAGGTACTCGGCTGGACGGTGCTGTGGACGGTCGCCGTCGTCGGCCTGACGATGCTGCTCTCGCTCGCCCTGGCCCAGCTGTTCAACCAGAACTTCCCCGGCCGGCGGATCACCCGGTGGGCACTGATCGCGCCCTGGGCGGCGTCCGTGCTGATGACCGCGATCGGCTTCCGCTGGATGCTCGACCAGGTCGCCGGCGTCCTCAACCGCCTCCTGCTCGACCTCGGCCTCATCGACCGCCCGCAGGCCTGGCTCGGCGACGCCGCCCACGCCAAACCCTGGCTCATCGCCGTCGCGGTGTTCGTCTCCCTCCCGTTCACCACCTACACCCTGCTCGCCGGCCTCCAGACCGTCCCCGCCGAGGTCCACGAAGCCGCCCGCGTCGACGGCGCGTCCCGCCGACAGACCTATCTGCTGGTGACCCTGCCGCTGCTGCGCCCGGCGTTCCTGGTCGCCCTCGTCGTCAACCTGATCAACGTCTTCAACTCCTTCCCCGTCATCTGGGGCATGACCCAGGGCGGACCCAACGCCGACACCGCCACCACCACAGTGTTCATGTACATGCTGCGCGGCTACGACGTCGCCGAATCCGCCGCCATGTCCGTCGTCAACTTCGCCGTCGTGATCGTCATGGTGCTGCTCTTCCTCAGGGTCAGCCGCTGGAACCAGGAGCAGAGCCCGTGAAACGCTTCGACCCCCGGACCCTGCTGCCGGCCGCCGCCGCCTGGGCGCTGGCGGCGCTGTTCCTGCTGCCGTACCTGGAGATGCTCGTCACGGCGGGCCGCCCGGCCGGCGAGCTGCGCGACAACGGCTACCTGCCGGACCACTTCGACTGGTCGTCGTTCACCGCGGTGTGGCGGGACACGACGCTCGGCCAGAACCTCCAGGTCACCCTGGTCGTCGCGGGCGGCTCGACCCTGCTGGTGCTGCTGGTCGCGCTGCCCGCCGCGTACTACACGGCACGGGTCCGCTTCCGGGGGCGCCGGGCGTTCCTGCTGCTGGTCCTCGTCACGCAGATGTTCCAGCCGACGGCACTCCAGGTGGGCCTCTACCGGGAGTTCTACGCGCTCGACCTGCTGGACACGGTCCTCGTCCTGGTGCTCGCCAACGCCGCGTTCAACCTGGCGTTCGCGATCTGGATCCTGAGCGCCTACATCGCCGCGATCCCGGTGGAGCTGGAGGAGGCGGCCCGGATCGACGGCACCGGGCGGCTGGGCGCGCTGTGGCGCGTCACGCTGCCGCTGGCACTGCCGGGGGTGGTGACGGCGGTGATCTTCACGTTCATCGCGGCCTGGAACGAGTTCATCATGGGCCTGACCCTGACGACGTCCCCGGACCGGCAGCCGCTGACCGTCGGGATCAACAACATGATCGGCGCCTACAGCGTGCAGTGGAACCAGGTGTTCGCCGCGTCGCTGGTGGCGATCGTGCCGGTCGTCGTCCTCTTCGCGGTGATCGAACGGCACGTCGTCTCGGGCCTGACCGCCGGCTCGGTCAAGTAGCCGCCCCGGGAACGGCGTTCACACCCGCAGGACGCGCACCCCGCAGTCCGCGATCGCCTTCTCCTGGGCGTCCGTCATGCCGGTGTCCGTCACGATGTCGTGCACCTCGGCGAGCGGACAGATCGACGCGAAGGTGACCCGGCCGACCTTGGTGCTGTCCGCCAGGACCACCGACCGCGCGCTGCTGCGCAGGAACGCGCGGTCGGTCTGGGCCTCCATCTCGTCGTGCGTCGTGCAGCCCTCGTGCGGGGTGAGGCCGTCGACGCCGACGAACGAGACGTCGAAGTGGTACTGGGAGAGCATCCGTTCGGCCGCCGGGCCGATCAGCTCGTAGCTCGCCGAGCGGGCGATGCCGCCGATCACCACCAGGCGGATCTCCGGGCGGACGATGAGCTCGGCGGCGACGTTGACGGCGTTCGTCACGACGGTGACGCCGCCGCGCTCGGCCAGCACCCGGGCCAGCTCGCTCGTCGTCGTGCCGCCGGTGAGGCCCACGACCGCGCCCTCGGGCACGAGTTCGGCCGCGGCGCGGGCGATCCGGCGCTTCTCCTCCTGCTGCTTCTCGCTGCGGTGCCGCAGCGGCAGTTCGAGGTTGACCGCCCCGGTGACGGCCCCGCCGCGGGTGCGGTGCAGCAGACCCTGGTCGTGCAGCTCCTGGAGGTCCCGGCGGACCGTGGCCCCCGACACCCCGAGCAGCTCGGCGAGCGCGTGCACGTCCGCGCTTCCCGCCTCCGAGATGTGGGACAGGATCCGCGCGGCGCGATCAGCTTTGAGCATGACCGGAGTGTAGCCCCGGGCCACGACACCTGCGCAGCCCTGGGCGATTCCCGAACGACCGGCCGTGCGGCCCGGGACCGCAACCTGCGCGAAGCTGCGCAATTTGCCATGAACCAATCAACAATGAACATGTCGGGGGTGCGGCGCGGACGACGACAGCCGCCCCGGACCGGGTGGCCCGGGGCGGCTGTGCACGCCGGAGTGCCGCAGTGAATCCGCCGGTCAGAAGGCCGAGTTGGCGAACCAGAGCGCCAGCAGCGCCTCGTCGCCCGCGACGGCGACGCCCTCCGAGGCGCGGTCGACGCGGCCGTACAGGAGGAGCAGCAGGTCGGCGGCGGTGGCGGAGACGGTCGCGTCGGCCGGGGCGTCCGCGGCGTCGCGGTCGAGGCCGAAGCCGTCGGGGCGGAGGCGGACGAGCCAGCTGCCGTCGCCGTCGGTGCGGGCGAAGCGGATGGTGCGATTCTCGGCACGGAGCTTGGCGGTGCCCGGGGCGAAGAAGACGGCGTACGGCAGGTTGGTGAGGAACTCGTCGACACCGTCGGCGGCGAGCTCCGGGGCGATGTCGGCCTTGCCGCCGAGGGCGAGTTCGGCGTCGACGCGGTGGACGAGGGTCTCGAACAGCATCCGGCGCACCCAGAAGCGGGCGTGCTGGTCGGCGCCCCAGGCCCACATCGGGGCGTCGAGGTCGGTCGCCGCGAAAGCCTCGCCGGCCTCGGCCGCCGCGTCGGCCAGCCAGTCGGGGTACGCCTCGGCCCGCTCGGGGATCTTGAGGTCGAGGTCCCGGCTGGTGGGCCGCTCCTGGATCCGCTGCCGCAGCAGGGCGGTGAACCAGCGCTGGACGCTGCCCGCGTGCTTGACGAGGTCGGCGAGGGTCCACCCGGGGGTGGTGGGCACCGGGGTGGCCGGGTCGGCGGCCCGCACGGCGCCGACGAAGCGGGCGGACTCGGCGGCGACGGCGGCGCTGTGGTCGAGCGGGGTCATCGGTGTGGTCTCCAGGGAGGTGGAAGGGGTGAGGGGCTCAGACGAGCGGCTTGTCGACGACGGCCTTGAGGTGGCTGAACGTGTCGATCGAGTACTCGCCGTGGTAGCGGCCCATGCCGCTCCCGCCGACGCCGCCGAACGGCAGCTCGGGCATCGCCAGGTGCAGGACCGGCAGGCCGAAGTTGAGCGCGCCCGACGACGTCTCCTCGGCCAGGCGGCGCTTGGTCTCCGCAGACTCGGTGAAGGCGTACAGGGCGAGCGGCTTGTCACGCTCGTTGATGAAGGCGATGGCCGCGTCCAGGTCGGGGACGGTGAGGACGGGCAGGATCGGGCCGAAGATCTCGTCCCGCATCACCGGGGCGGTGGGCTCGACGTCGGCGAGGACGGTCGGGGCCAGGTAGCGGGCCGCGCGGTCGTGGGTGCCGCCGGTGACGGTCCGGCCGTCGCCGAGCAGCGCGGTGAGCCGGTCGAAGTGGCGCTCGCTGACGATGCGCCCGTAGTGCTCGGCCGCGGCCGGGTCGTCGCCGTACAACTCGTGGACGGCGGCGGCGAGTTCCTTCTCCAGTTCGGCGGCGGTGTCGCCGACGGCGAGCACGTAGTCCGGGGCGACGCAGGTCTGGCCGGCGTTGAGGAACTTGCCGCGGGCGATCCGGCGGGCGGTGACGGCGAGGTCCGCGCCGGGCTCGACCACGACCGGGCTCTTGCCGCCGAGTTCGAGGGTGACCGGGGTCAGGTGCCGGGCCGCGGCGGCCATGACGATGCGGCCCACCGTGCCGTTGCCGGTGTAGAAGATGTGGTCGAAGCGCTGCTCCAGCAGCGCGGTGGTCTCCGGGACGGCGCCCTCGACGACGGCCACGGTCTCGCCGAGGTAGCGCGGCAGCAGCTCGGCGATGGCCGCGGAGGTGGCCGGCGTGAGCTCGCTGGGCTTGACGACGGCGGTGTTCCCGGCGGCCAGGGCGCCGACCAGCGGAGAGAGCGCCAGCTGGAGCGGGTAGTTCCACGGCGCGATGATCAGCACGACGCCCAGCGGGTCGCGGACGACGGTGGCCTCGGCGGGCCGGAACGGCTCCGGGACGGCGGCCGGACGCGGGCGCAGCCACTCGGCCAGGTGCGCGACGGTGTGGTCGAGTTCGTTGAGCGTGAAGCCGATCTCGCTGCGGTAGGACTCGGCGGCGCTCTTGCCGAGGTCGGCGCGGAGGGCCTCCTGGAACACCTCGGCCTGCTCGGTGAGCAGGGCGCGCAGGGCGGCGAGCCGGTCGAGGCGGTCGGCCAGCGGGCGGGTGCGGCCGGTGTCGAACGCGGCCCGCAGCCGGGCGACGGCGGCGGGGATGTCCTCGACGGGGGCGGAAGCGGGGGTGGACGGTCCGGACAGTGCGGTCATGAGGGTCTCGCGGTCCTTCGGGATGGCTTGCACACATCGATGTTTCATCACTTGAAGCAATACCGACGCTAGACGTGAAAGGTTGAGTTTGTCAATCATTTCCCGGGGTGCCGTTCGGGCTAACCGTCCCTCGTCACGCCCTGATGCCGCCCGCGCCGCCGCTGATTCGCCCCCACCAGGCCGGATGCGGCACAGTGAGCCCTATGAGCGCGAACACGAGGAGTCACCTACCCCCCGGACGGCGCAAGCCCGTCCAGCAGCGCAGCCAGGAGCGGTACGGCCGCATCCTGGACGCCTGCGCCGGGCTGCTCGACGAGGTCGGCCCCACCGCGCTCACGACCAAGGAGGTCGCGGCCCGCGCCCAGGTGCCGATCGGCACCCTGTACCAGTTCTTCGCCGGCAAGGAGGACCTGCTCGCCGCGCTCGCGAGCCGCAACCTCGACCGCTACCTCCAGCGCCTGGACGGCCGGCTCGCGCAGGCCGCCCCGGTCGGCCCGGCCGGTTTCACCGACCTCGCGGTGGAGGAGTTCGTCGCGATGAAGCGCACCGTGCCCGGCTTCGGGCAGCTCGACTTCGGGCTCGCCGGCGCCGCCGTCCCGTCCGGTCTGCGCGACGAACGGCACCTGCTCGACGCGGGCGTGGACAACAACACCGCCGTCGCGCTGCGCCTCCAGGCGCTCGGCGGCGAGCTCTTCGCGGCCAGCGACCCGGCCGCCCTCACGCTCGCCCTGCGGGTGGCCCTGGAGGCCGCAGACGCGGTCCTCAAGCTCGCCTTCCGAGGCGACCCGGACGGCGACCCGGCGCTGATCACCGAATGCAAGCGGTTGGTGCGCAGTTACCTGGCGGAGCAGCTCGCGTAGCGGCGCGCCCGGGAGCGCGCCGACCGGGAAGGCGCCCGGAAGCCCGACCGGGAGCGCGACCGGAAGACGCGCACCTCCCGTCCCGTCCGCCCGAGCCGTTGCGGGGCCGCTCACCGCGCAGCACAGTGGAAGGCAGACCGGCCGCCGACGCGGCCTCCGCGACCCGAGGAGCAGACCCATGCACGCGGCAGTAGGTGACCAGCTCCACATCCACAGCAGGTCGGTGGGCATGACGGACCAGAAGGGCGAGATCATCGAGGTGCGCGGCACGAACGGCGAACCGCCGTACGTGGTGCGCTTCGAGGACGGCCACGAGGGACTCGTCTACCCGGGCCCCGACTGCAACATCGAACCCCGTCTGGCAGACCGCTGACCGACGCGCCCGCCGCCCCGCCCCCGACCCGGGCGAGGTGGTGAGGAGCGGTGTCCGCCCCCGCGACCCCGCTGCCCGGGGCACTGGCCGGGCTCGCGCCACTGCTGGACCACTACGGGTACCTGGCGGTGGCGCTGCTCGTGCTGCTCGACAACTGCGGCATCCCGGTGCCCGGGCAGACCATCCTCGTGCTCGCCAGCGTCTACGCCGGCAGCGGGCACCTCGACTTCGCCGCCGTCCTGGTGATCGCCTTCGTCGCCGCGACGCTCGGCAACTCCCTCGGCTACCTGATCGGCAGCACCGGTGGGCGCGCGTTCGTCCACCGGTGGGGCCGGTACGTCCTGCTCACCCCCGCCCGGATGGAGCGCGCGGACCGCTTCTTCGCCAGACACGGCGGGAAGGTGGTCGTGGTGGCCCGCTTCGTGGACGGGCTGCGCCAGACCAACGGCATCATCGCCGGGACCACCGAGATGCCCTGGCGGCGGTTCTCCGTCTTCAACGTCATCGGCGCGGCGCTGTGGACGGCCGTGTGGGGGACGTTCGGGTACGTCGCCGGCGCCAACATCGGCACGGTGTACCGGACGGCGATCCGCTACCAGCTCTGGTTCGCGATCGGGCTCGGGGTCCTCGTCGCCGCGCTCCTGGTGCGCCAGGTGGTGCGCTACCGGCGCCGGCGCCGCGAGGACCCCGAGGGCGACACGAACGGGGACGGGGACTAGCGCAGCGGGAACACCTCGAACGGCACCGCGAAGCGCACCCCGAGCCGGCTGCCCGCGCCCCGGCCGAAGCCCTCCAGGAACTCGCGCGGGTCCGCCATCGGGCCGCCCAGCCCCGCCAGGTACGCCTTGTGCTCCTGCAGCGAGGCGACGCCCAGGTCGAAGGTGTCCGTAGTGTCCACCGCGTGCCCGGCCTGCGGCGAGCCGGCCGCCCAGACCTGCCGGACGCCGTTCCACGGCTCGTACCCCTCCTCGACCAGCTCGCGGAACACCCACCGGTTGCCCGCGTCCCGGACGGCGTCCAGGGTGGCCCGGCCGACCGCGACGTGGTCCGCCTGGTTGAGCATCGTCCCACCGTACGTCTCGCGGAAGTTGCTCGTGATCACGATGTCCGGCCGGTGCCGGCGCACCGCGCGGGCGATGTCCCGGCGCAGCGGCAGCCCGTACTCCAGCACGCCGTCAGGGTGGCCGAGGAACTCGACGGTGTCGACGCCGACCACGGCCGCCGAGGCGATCTGCTCGGCCTCGCGCAGCGGCCCGCACTCCTCGGGGGCCATCGAGTCGATCCCGGCCTCACCGCTCGTGACCATCACGTAGACCACCTTCTTGCCCTGCCCGGTCCAGCGGGCGACGGCGGCGGCCCCGCCGTACTCCATGTCGTCGGGGTGCGCGACGACGGCGAGCGCCGTCCCCCAGTCCTCGTCGACGGACTCGAACGGCTCGGGTGCCTGCTCGCTCATGCGCCCACCTCGCTGCGCTCGGCGGTCGCCTCGCGACACGCGCCCCTGCTGATTGATCGCTCGCTCATGGCGGTACTGCCTCTCGGTGCGGCTGCGGATCTCCTACACGCGTTCCACGGCGACTCTAGAAGACGGCCCGTCAGACCGCTTGCCGGGCTTGCCCCTGACCTGCACGTCAGGGTTCGGCGTCCTGGCACAGCGGCGGAGAGCCCGCCGCCCCCGCGGACCCGCTGAGCACGGGTGCTGCGGAACGGACTCGCCCGGCACGTCGACGACGGGGACATCGGCGTGCCGGGCGAGGATCAGGGGCGACCGTCAGGTCGCGTCGAGGGCCGGACCGGCGTCGAGCGGGTCGGCGGGGGCCGGGGCGGGCCACTGGATCCGGGTGGCGCACAGGGCGACGACGCCGGCCGAGGCCGCGACGGCGGCCATGCCCCAGACCAGACCGGCGCCCTCGGCGACGAAGCCGATCACCGCGGGGCCGGCGAGGAGGCCGGTGGTGCCCATCGCGGCCACCAGGGACAGCGCGTCGGGGCCCCGGCGGGCCGCGGCGACGTAGACGCACGGGGTGACGGCGGCGACGCCGAGGCCGACGCACGCGAAGCCGACGAGGGTCGGCACCACGCCGCCGGAGAGCAGCGCGAGCGCGAGGCCGCCGGCGGCCAGCAGGCTGCCGGCGCGGACGATCCGGCCGTCGCCGAAGCGGGTGCGCCAGCCGTCGGCGAAGATCCGGGCGAGCACCATCATGACCGAGACGACGGCGATGCCCAGCGGCGCGATGCCGGCGCTCGCCTCGACGACGTCCTTGAGGTAGAGCGCCGACCAGTCGTTCATGGCGCCCTCGGTGACGGTGCCGAAGACCATCGCGAGACCCATCCACAACGTCGCCATCGCGGGGAGGGCGAACCGGCGGCGGTCCTTCTTCTCCGGGCCGGCCTCCCCCTGCGCGTCCGCCGTGCCCGGCCCGTCCGCCAGCAGCGCCGGGCGCGCGACCGCGACCAGCGCGACCAGCACCACGACCGCGACGCCGAAGTGCACCGCCATCGAGTCGGTGGCCGCGGTGACGGCCGAGGCGAGCAGCGCGGCCAGCAGCGAGCCCGCGCTGAACGTCGCGTGCAGGCGGGACATGGTCGTGCGTCCGAAGCGGGCCTCCAGCTCCGCGCCCTGGGCGTTCATGGCGACGTTCAGGCAGCCGACCGCGACGCCGTCGCAGAACAGCACCAGCAGCGTGACGGCGTAGTCGGGCACCACCGACAGCGCGAGCAGCACCCCGCCGAGCGCCAGCGCGGACAGCGCCGACAGCAGCCGGGAGCCGACCCGCCGCATCAGCACCGCGACCAGTGGGAAGGACACCGCCGCGCCGACCCCGCAGGTCATCAGCAGCAGCCCGATCTCCGCCTCGCTCAGGTCGAGCCTGGCCTTGAGCGCGGGCACCCGGGAGACCCAGGTCGCGTACTGGAAGCCGAGGACGAAGAACAGTGCGGCGATGGCGAGTTGGTGCCGACGGAAGTCGTCGCGGACGCGGATCATGTGCATCAGCCCAGTTCGGTGGCGAGGGTGGGGACGGCGGTGAGGGCGGGAGCGGTGGCGGGCCGCAGGGACATCGCCATGTAGACGGCCCCGGGGCCGTAGCTCTCCGGAAGGCCGATCTCGGGCCGGGCCCGGTAGCCGAGCCGGGCCCACACGGCCTGGGCGCCGAGGACGGCGACCAGCGAGACCGTCCGGTAGCCGGCCGTCCGCGCGGTGTCGTGCAGGTGGCGCATCAGGCGCGGCGCGAGGCCCCGGCCGCGCAACTCCTCGGCGATCACCAGGTCGTGGGCGTGCAGGTTGCTGAACCTCTCGCTCGGCCGCGTGGCCGCCCGCCGTTCGCCGAGGCTCAGGTCCGGGCTGCGGAACAGGGGGTAGGGCAGGGCGAGCAGGTAGCCGCCGACGCCGCCGGCGTGCTCCAGCACGTAGCAGGTGCCGGGCGAGGCGGCGTGCCGGGAGCGCAGCGCCTCGCGGCCCTCGGAGAGACCGTGGTCGGCGTAGGCGCGGGCCTCCAGGGCGACGATGGCGTCCCAGTCCCCCTCCTGCACCGGCCGGATCCGGATGTCGGCGGTCACTCACCGCCTCCTATGCAGCTGTACGGGAGCGGCTCGAAGCCGTTGAACCCGCGGGTGGCGTAGGCGGTCGCGTACGCGCCGCACGCGTGCACCCACACCGGGTCGCCGGAGGCGATCGCGCGGGGCACCCGGACGAGTCCCTCGTCCAGCGTCTGGTAGGCGTCGTCGCTGTCGCAGGTCGGGCCGGCGACGACGGCGTTGACGAACTGGCCGCCGGGGTGGGTCGGGAACTCCAGGCGGTACTGCAGCTCGTCCATCTCGTACAGGCCGTTGAACTTGCCGCAGCTCAGGTAGAGCCAGTCCTCCCTGGTGCCGTCGAGCTGGCGGCGGGAGGTGAGCCGGGCGACGTGGGCGCGGATCGCGCCGTGGTCGGCGACCAGGTGGCGGCCGGGTTCGATGATGAACTCCACCGGTCCGGACGAGAGTTCGCGCAGCCGGTCCATGCCTTCGCGGATGACGGCGAACATCTTGTCCAGCGGCGGGTGCAGCGGCCGGCCGCGCCGGTCGAGCACCCCGAGGGCGGGCAGACCGCCGCCGAGGTTGATGGTCGCGGGCGTGATGCCCCGCCAGTTGAGCGCCTCGACCACGGCGGCCAGCGCGTCGATCGCGGCGTGCCAGGCCTCGGCGGTCATCTGCTGCGAGCCGACGTGCACGGACAGGCCGGACGGGGTCAGGCCGGCCGCGCGGGCCGCCTCCAGCACCCGGACGGCGTCCTCGGGCGAGCAGCCGAACTTGCGACTGAGGCCCCACAGCGCGCCCTCCCCGGTGGTCGCCAGGCGGCAGAACACCCGTGAGCCGGGAGCGTGTTCGGCGATCGCCTCGACGTCCTCCAGGCAGTCGGTGGCGAAGTCGCGCACGCCGAGCCGGTAGGCCTCTGCGATGTTCGCATCGGACTTGACGGTGTTGCCGTAGTGGATCCGCTCGGCGCCCACGCCCGTGCGCAGCGCCTGGGCGATCTCCTGCGGGGAGGCCGCGTCGAAGCCGGCGCCGAGGCCGGCCAGGCGGGCGAGGACCTCGTCGACCGGGCAGGCCTTGAGGGCGAACCGGACGTCTGCGCCGGGGAGTTCGGAGGTCAGGGCGGCGTACTGGGCGGCGATGCCGTCGAGGTCGTAGATGATCCGGTCGTCGGTGGCCGCGGCGAGCGCGGCGCGCAGTGCCGAGGGGTCGTGGCCGGGGGCGGGTGCATCGGGCCCCTGGGGGAAGGCGCCCTGGAGGGAGGAGCGGTGCGGGGCGTGCGGGTGCACGGTCGTATGGAGCCCCGCGGCTGGTGTGACGGTCTGGCGTGACATGTGGGTGCGGCTCCTGGTCCCGGCTACCGTGGCAGCCGGTCGGCTGGGGTGGCCCGGCTCGCCCGTACGAGCGGACCCCACGCGTCGGTCAGCAGCGCGAAGTCCTCGATGTCCGCCTGCGCCTCGTCGAGCAGGTCCGTCCGCAGGGGTGCCAGGTGGTCGGCGAACTCCGCGTACTTGCCGCCGAGTCGCCGGTAGCAGCGGTCGAGGACGGCGAGCCGTCGGTGGTTCTCCGCACGGTCGGTCGCGGCGCTGCGACGGGCGGAGTCGGCGATGACGTCGGCGCGCACGCGGTGCTCGGCGTCGAGCAGGGCGCCGCCCGCGGCCTCCATCTCGGAGTAGACCGGGTAGAGGTAGAGCATGGAGAGCAGGAACTTCGTGTAACGCAGCTGGTAGGCGGTGAAGCCGGCGCCGGTGCGCCGTTCCGGCGTGTAGTAGTTGACGATGTGCCGGTTGTGGACGACACCGGGAAGGGTGGCGTCGCGAACGAGGTGCAGGAGGAAGTAGTCGCTGCCGATGGTCGCGGTGGCGGGCGGCAGCGGGACGCGCTCGTAGACCTCGTGGTCGAGGGCGATGTTGCACATGTCGACGCGCCAGATGTCGGGCAGGTCGAGGACGGCGCGATCACCGGTGAACGGCTCGGTGCCGGCGCCGACGAAGGACTCGGCGACGAGTTCGCGCCGCTCCTCCTCGGTGGCACCGGTGGGCGCCCAGAGGCCGACGACCTCGCGGTAGACGTCGGGGTCGGTCTCACGGATCTCGCCGATGTCGACGGAGAGTTCACCGACGAAGGAGGCGCCGACGAGGCTGACGGGCTTGTCGGCGTGGGCCGGGTCGAGGGTGTTCTCGGTGACGGAGCCGGCCGCGTCGGCGGCCCGCCGGCCGAGGGTGGCGAGTTCGTGGTCGACGGGGAAGACCGGTTCGCCGTCGAGGAGTTGGTAGCGGCTGTCGGAGTCGCGGCGGTGCACGGAGGTGCAGCCGAGGGCGGCGGCGATCAGGAACGCGCGGTTGGTGCACGCGCCGTAGGACACGGCGTCCGGCAGCAGGAGCTCCAACAGGTGCTCAGCGTTTTCGAGCCCGGAGCGCGCGATGACGTCCCGCAGGAAGGAGCGCTGGGCGTCCTCGTCGAGGTGGTGGACGACGACGTGCTCCGTCGCGGGGAGCGCGGCGACGGCCTTGGCGTGCTCGTCGTACGTCGGACCGTCCGCGGAGTCCAGGATCAGCAGGTGCACCTCGACGCCGAACGCGCGTGCCGCGTGGGCGGCTTCGGCGCCGGTCGCGGAGATCGTCCCGGCGCAGGCCCGGTTGGTCGGCAGGGTCAGGCAGATTCTGCGCCGCACGCTACTCCCCCGCCCCGGCGGACTCCCCGCCGTTCCAGGACCTGAGCCCGAGCAGCTTCTCGCCCAGTTCCGTGAGCTCGGCGGGGCCGTAGCGCAGCGCCTCGGGCTTGTCGGCGTCGCCGACGAGGGTGCGGTTCCAGTCCGGCGTGCTCAGGGTGCGCCAGGAGTCGACGCGCGAGCGGCGCAGGTCCTCGGCCTCCTCCAGCGCGGGCATCATCGACAGGTACTGCACGGCGCGGACGCCGCCGGCGGATGTGTTGCGCTCGACGCCGTGGGCCAGCAGGCCGTTCCAGATCAGCAGGTCACCGGCCTGCAACTCGGGTCGGACCACCGGGAATTCGGTGCGGTCGACGTCCGGGCGGATCGGGTCGCGGTCGGCCGGCTGGGCGGCCTGCCACTCGTTGAACCGGCGGAACAGCTCCGGGTCGCACTGGAAGCCGCCGTGGTCGGGCTCGGTGTCGTTGAGCGCGATGATGCCCTGGACGCGCTGCGGCAGCATGCCGAGCGTGGTGTCGACGTCCCAGTGCAGTTCGATGTCGAAGCCGCGATCGGTGGGTTCGATGAGCGCGCGGTCGCGGTTGCGGACGTTGGGCGGGTTGAGGTTGAGCCGGTCGAGGGTGACCCACAGCTCCTCGCAGTCCCACACGTCGACGAAGGCGTCGTAGACCCTCTGCGACTGGCGGCTGTCCCAGATCAGCTGGTGGTGGTAGGCCTCGACGAAGCCGTAGATGTGCAGGTGCTGGTCGAGTTCGTCGCGGTACTCCCGCTCCTGGTACCAGTCCTCGGGGCGGTCCGGGGACAGCCCCTGGAAGTCCCAGGCGAAGTCGAGCAGGCGCCGGGCCGCGTCGGCCGGAATGGCCTCCTTCACGACGACGTAGCCGTACGTCCGCCAGAACTCCAGGTCCTCTTCGGACAGGACGCGCAGCGGCCGGGTCTTCCGGATGTCCCGCAGCGCCGTCTGCGCGAGGTAGGACTCACCGTCGGCACTGAAGTAGGGGCGTTCGGAGGCGGCCCGGTGCAGATATCCGTCAGGCTTCGGCATGAGCAAGTCACTCCATGGTTCGTGTTCGGCGCAGCGCTTCCTGGATGGACGAGTGCGGGCACGATGGACCGGAATTCTCACCAGGTCGGGCGGCCAACTCGTCGGCCCGGCAGAGCACCTCACCCTGCCTCAGCCGTCGCCGAACGGCGCGTCACCTACGTTGGACTAGACCAACTAATGGTGTCAACCCTCAACTGCGGATTGCCATTAGGGAAATCCGCGCAGCTCAAGGCCGCCGCCACGGTTCGCTGTATGTTTCGCCGGGGGACATAACCCCGGTGGCATTGTTTCGGAAATTGACATAAAAACAGCCGCCCGGGTGTGAACCCGGACGGCCGTCCGCACGTTGCGGCGGGTGCTACCCCGGCAGCGAGTCCATGAAGGAGCTCACCGAGAACACCGCCCTCCCCGCCCCCGCGGGCCCGTAGCCGGGTGGGGAGGACAGACCGAACTCCTCCAGCGTCGCCCGGTAGGCCTGGAGCAGCCGGATGTGGTACTCCAGCGGCGCGCCCAGCGGATTGCCCTTCCCGAGCGGCGTCGTCGGCTCCGGGCACCACGTCGTGAAGCGCGGCACGACGCCGTGCGACATGAAGAACCGCAGCCCCTCCCGCGTGGAGGCGATCGCCTCGTCCACCGTCGCGAACCCGAACGGCTTCGCCATCTCGATGCCGGCGACGAAGTTGGGGATCACGTTCGACGGGCCGAAGACCTCCGCCGACTCCAGGATCCGCCGGTGCCACTCGTCCCGCCCGACGTAGCGCTCCTTGCCCGGGCAGTGCAGCTCGAACAGCCGCTTGTCCCACACCTCGAAGTTCGGGTGGTAGATCTTCACCCCGTAGTCGTGGAACCGCTGCACGTCCGCGCGCGGCAGCGCCTGCGCCACCACCTTGCCGATCCAGCGGCCCGGGAACCGCTCCTCGATCGCCTGCGCGTACTGGCCGTAGAAGTCCGCCTCCGCCCGGCCGCCGACGTGCGAGGTGATCGAGCCGCCGGTCAGGGTGTACGCCTGCGAGGTGCGGGCCGGGTCGTGCCGGTCGATCAGCTCCAGCGCCTCCAGCACCTCCTCGACCGGCTTGACGCCGGTGTAGGGGCGGCCGGCCGCCTTGTGCTGGCGCCAGTTGTGGTTGATGTCGCAGAACTGGCACTCCTCCTTGGCACCGAAGTACTGGCACACCCGGAAGACCGTCAGGTAGATCAGGTAGCCCCACTGGATCGTCGGCGCGACCTCCATCACCGACTTCCCGTTGGACAGCGTGTGCCGGTAGTAGTCGGGCATCGGCGGCAGGCCCACGTCCGCGATCCGCACGCCGTCCAGGTACAGCCCGAGCGCGCCGTCCTCGCCCGCGCCCACCCGGTACGGCGAGTCCGGGTTCACCCGCACCGACACCACCGTGCGGCGCAGCCCGTACGGGCCGCCGGTCAGCACGATCTCCTCCGGCGGCCGGTTGAGCGCGGCGGCGCCGAGCTCGGGCAGGGTGCGGTGGTCGAAGGAGAAGATGAAGTACGACTTCGGCTTGACCTCCCCCGTGCCGTCGCCGCCGCTGCCGCTCAGCGCGGACTCGTCGAAGGCCATGCCGCCGCGCAGCAGGTCCTCCTTGATCACCGCCTCGCGCGGCACGTCGGGAAACCGCTCCATGAGGTCCTCGACCAGTGCCGTCCGGCTCCGTGCGCTGTCCATCCGCCGTACTTCCCTTCCGGCCCCGCGACACCGGGGGCGCGAAGATCGTCCGCGCCCATCCTGGTGACCGGACGCCGTGCCACGCTTCGGTCTGCGGTCCCCCTCACGCTACGACTCCTGACGTAGGCCGCGTCCCGGGGGCCCGGCCCGGCGGTTCGCCGTAGCTTTTTCCCATGGCACGCCGCTCCCGAGCCGCCCGGCTCGCCCCGCCCGGCTGGCTGACCGCGGGGCTGCGGCCCGCCCGTGCGCCGATCCCGTGGGCCGCGGCCGCCCGGGCCTCGGTGGCGCTCGCCGCGCCGCTCGCCGTCGGGACGGCCACGGGGCAGCCCGGGTACGGGGCGCTGGTGTCGATGGGGGCGCTGTCCGGCGTCATCGGGGACACCGCGGACGCCTACCGGATGCGGGTGTACAACATCGCCGTGCCGCAGCTGTTCGGCGCCCTCGGCGTGCTGCTGGGCACCCTGGTCTTCCAGGAGGGCTGGACGGCCGTCGTCGCGCTGACGCTGATCGCGCTGGTCTCCGGCATGATCTCGTCGATCGGCGCGGTCGCATCGGTGTCCGGGCTGCTCCTGCTGCTCAACGCCGTGGTCGGCGCGGGCCTGCCGCTGCCGAACCCGTGGTGGCTGCCGCCGGTGCTGCTCCTGGCGGGCGGCGGGGTCGTCCTCGTCCTCACCCTGCTCGCGTGGCCGCTGCGCGGCGGCACGCCCGAGCGTGCGGTCGTCGCCGGGACGTACCGGGCCGTCGCCGAGCTCCTGGAGGCCACCGGCTCCCCCCGCTACGACGCGACGCGCCAGGCCCTCACCCAGTCGCTCAACCACTCCTACGACCTGCTGCTCGCCCGAAGGGCCCGGCGGCACGGCCGCTCGCGCACCCTCGTGCGGCTGCTCGCCCAGCTCAACGCGGTGATCCCGGTGGTCGAGGCGGCCTCGGCGGCGCAGTTGCGCCCGAGCGACCTCGGCCCGCTGCCGGCCGCCTACCCGCAGGCGGTGCGGCGGCTCGCGGACGCCGTCGAGGCGGGCCGCACCGGGCCGGGCCCGGCGCCCGCGCTGCCGGAACCCGCCGGGCCGTCCACGCGGGCGCTGGACGAGGCCATCGGGCACGCCGCCACCGTCGTGCGGGAGGACGCGCCGGACCCGTACACCGCCGACGACCGCCTCGGCCGGCCCGCCGGGCTGCACGAACGGGCCCGGCGGGCGGCGCGCGCCCTGCTGCTGTCCGGCGCGTCCTGGCGGTACGGGCTGCGGCTCGCACTGTGCATCGGCCTCGCGCAGGTGCTGGTGTCGGTGATCGCGGTGCCCCGCTCGTACTGGGTCACGCTCACCGTCACGTTCGTCATGAAGCCCGACTTCGGCTCGGTGTTCTCCCGGGCGGTGCTGCGCGCCTTCGGCACCGCGGCCGGACTGCTGATCGCTATGCCCGTGCTGGCCGAGGTGCCGCACGGCTGGTGGGACGTACCGGTGATGGCGGCGCTCGCGACGCTGATCCCGGTGCTGTCCGCCAAGGGGTACGCGTTCCAGACCGCGGCCATCACGCCGGTGATCCTCATGCTCTCCGACCTGCTCAACCACCAGGGCTTCCAGCTCGTCCTGCCCCGGCTCGTGGACTCGCTGATCGGCTGCGCCATCTCGCTGCTGGCCGGCTACCTGCTGTGGCCCGAGTCCTGGCACACCCGCATCGGGGACCGCCTGGCCGAGGCCGTCTCCGACACCGCCTCCTACGTCTCGCTCGCCTTCGCCACCGGCCCCGGCCGCGACGAGCCCGCCCGCGCCCGCTACCGGCGGCGTCTCTACCGGGACCTCTCCGCCGTGCGCAGCGAGTTCCAGCGCGCGCTCACCGAACCCCCGCCGGTCGGTGCCCGGGCGCAGGCGTGGTGGCCGCTGGTGATCGCGGTCGAGCGGATCGTCGACACCACGACCGCGACCAGGGTCCGCGTCGAGCACGGCGCGCCCGTCCCGTCCCGGGCCGAGGTGGCCGCGGTCACCCGCGAACTCACCGACCTGGCCGAGGCGCTGCGCACCGGCGCCGCCCTGCCCGTCCCCGCCCCGGAGGCGCCGCTGCCGCCGGACTGCGCCCTGTCCCGCGTCCACCACGAGGTCCGCGCGGCCCGGGCGGTGGCGGCCCCGGCCGGTTAGGGCAGGCCCGGCGGCCGGGCCGCGACGGGGCGCCCGGCCGTCGGGGGTACGGGTTCAGCGTCTCGGCAGGCTCGGCACCCACTGGTCGCGCGGCGTCCGGCGCCGCTCGCGGCGGCACGGGCGACGGCCGTCACGGTCCGGTTCCCGCCGAACTGCTTGTCGGTCGCGGCGAAGACCTTCCCGATCGGCCGGAAGCCCGGGGGCGGGTCGTGGTAGCCGAGCGCGCCGGCCTGGTCGGAATCGTCCGGGATCACGAGCCCCCAGGCGTCGTCCGCGGGCGCGCTCGACCCGACGAACGACAGGTCGGCCGTTCAGTCCTGGATGCGGCGCCAGGGGCGGTCGGCCTCCAGGGCGAAGGCGAGTTCCAGGAGGAGGCGCTCCTGGCCGTGGGCGGCGGACAGGTGGACGCCGATCGGGAGGTCGTTCTGGGCCGCGCCGGTGGGCAGGGCGATACCGGGGCCTCCGGTGACGTTGTTGACCGGGGTGAAGGCGACGTAGCGCAGCAGGCGCTCGATCAGCTCGTCGAAGGCGACGTTCGGGCTCAGGTGGCCGATCGGCGGGGCGACGTGGGCGAGCACCGGGGAGAGGATCGCGTCGTGGGTGCGGAAGATGCCCGCGTACGTGGCCTCCGCGGCCCGCAGGCGGCGCAGCACGCCCGGGGTGCGGCGGAACTCGCGCTGGTAGCCCCGGCGCAGGCCGGTGGTGAGGCCGTCGAGGTCGCGGGCGCGGAAGCCGGGGTCGTACATCAGCTTGCCGGTGACGGAGATCGCCCAGGCGATGTAGCCCCAGTAGGAGACGAAGTCGCGGGAGAACTCCTCGTCGAAGGGCAGGGTCGTCGGTTCGACGCGGTGGCCGAGGGCCTCCAGGCGGGCAGCGGTCTCCTCGACGGCGCGGCGGGTCGGCTCGTCGGTCTTGGCGATCGGCGAGTCCACCACCAGTCCGATCCGCAGCTTGTGCCGCCCGGGGCCCTCGACCAGGCCGATCGGCGGCAACCGCGGGTTGGCGCGGTGCTGTTCGGCGGCGGCGAGGAACGCGGCGGTGTCCCGCACGGAGCGGGTGACGACGCCATCGGTGACGATGTCGAGCGGCAGCTTGCCGCTCTGCGCGTTGGTGACCAGACGACCCCGGGTGGGCTTGAGGCCGACCAGGCCGCAGCAGGCGGCGGGGATGCGGATCGACCCGCCGCCGTCGTTGGCGTGCGCGATCGGGACGACACCGGAGGCGACCAGGGCGGCCGCGCCGCCGGAGGAGGCGCCGGGCGAGTGCGAGGGCTTCCACGGGTTGCGGACGGGCTGGGCGGTGGCGAACTCGGTGGAGGCGTTGAGGCCGAACTCGGGCATCCGGGTCTTGCCGAGGACGGCGAGGCCGGTGGCGAGGAACTGGTCGGCGAAGCGGGCGTTGCGCCGGGCGGGGCGGGCCCGGTAGGCGGCGCTGCCGTTGGCGGTGGGCAGGCCCCGCAGGTCGACGTTGTCCTTGAGGTAGGTCGGGACGCCCCACAGCGGCCCGCCGATGCCCTCGCGGCTGATCCGCGGCCGGTCGTGGGAGTCGTGGGCGAGGGGCAGCAGCGTGTCGTCGACGCGGGCGGCACGGGCGACGGCCGCGGCGACCAGTTCCCGGGGGTTGACCTCGCCGGCGCGCACGAGGGCGGCGAGCGCCACCGCGTCGTGCTCGCCGAGGGCGTCGTCGGTGAACGCGTGGACCCGCTCGTCGGCCATCCCAACTCCCCAATTCCTACTGACCGGTAGTCTCGCAAGAGGTTGGCAGTCTAGGCGCGCGACGGCGCCCGCGGATACCCCGCCCCGCCCCCGCCGACCGCACCGCCGACCGCTCCCGGGCCAACCTCCGCACGGCGCACGGGTGTTCGGCGCACGCCCCGCTGATCACCAGCCCGCCGCCCGGCGCTCGTTTCGCCGACTCCCGCCGGGGAAGCTGCCGATCACCTGCCCCCGTACCCCCAAGGTGACGCCCGTGCCCACCCAGTACACCTCGGCCACCGCCCCCGGCGCCCTGCCCCTGCTCGGCCACGTCCCGGCCTTCGTCCGCCGCCCGTACGACTTCGTGGCCGGTCTGCCCGCCCACGGCGACCTCGTGCGGCTGCGGCTCGGCCCGATGGACGCGTACGTCGCCTGCCACCCGGACCTCGTCCGCCGCATGCTCACCGAGGACCGCACCTACGACAAGGGCGGGCTCGTCGTCGACAAGGCCCGCGAGGTCTTCGGCGACGGCCTCGCCACCTGCCCCGCCGCCGCGCACCGCCGCCAGCGCCGGATGGTCCAGCCCGCGTTCCACCGCGACCGGCTGCCCGGCTACGCCGCGATGATGGCCGACGAGATCGCCGGCGCCACCGCGCCCTGGCGCGACGGCGAGGTGGTCGACGTCCCCGCCGCCATGTACCGCCTGACCACCGCCGTCACCGCCCGCTGCCTCTTCGCCGCGCACGAGCGGGCCGGGGCCCTGCCCGTCCACCGGGCCATGGACGTCGTCACCCACGGCGTCGCCCGGCGGATCATGATGCCGCTGCCCGGCGCCGACCGGATCCCCACCCCCGGCAACCGCCGCTACCACCGCGCCCGCGCCGACCTCGCCGAGATCACCCGCCGCCTGATCGCCGACTACCGCGCCGCGGGCACCGACCACCACGACCTGCTCTCGATGCTGCTCGCCGCCCGCGACGAGGACGGCAGCGGGCTGACCGACGAGGAGATCCACGACCAGGTGATCACCTTCCTGCTCGCCGGGATGGAGACCACCGCGGCCACGCTCTCCTGGACCTGGACGCTGCTCGCCGCCCACCCGGCGGTCCGCGAGCGCCTGCACGCCGAGCTCGACACCGTCCTCGACGGCCGCCCCGCCCGCCACGAGGACCTGCCCGCCCTGCCGCTCACCGCGCGCGTCGTCAGCGAGACGCTGCGGCTCTACCCGGTCTCGTGGCTCCTCAGCCGCGTCGTCACCGGGGACGGCACGGAGCTGGGCGGGCACCGCGTCCCGGCCGGCGCGACCATCCTGTTCAGCCCCTACCTGCTGCACCGCCGGGCCGACCTGTTCCCCTGCCCCGACCGCTTCGACCCCGACCGCTGGCTCGACACCGCCCGCCCCTCCCTGGGCACCTACGCCCCCTTCGGCGCCGGCGCCCGCCGCTGCATCGGGGACGTGTTCGGGACGACGGAGGCCGTCCTCGCCATCGCCACCATCGCCGCCCGCTGGACGGTCACCCCGCCCCCCGGCCGCCCCGTCCGCCCGATGCGCAGCGCCGCGATGCGCCCCCGCCCCTTCACGGCCACCCTCACCCGTCGCCGGTGACCGCGCACCAGCGGGTCAAGGCCGCCGACCGAGATCGGTCAGGAGCCGCTCGATCGTGTCCAGGCGCCGCCGGAGCTCCTCGACGTCGCCGCGGGTCGCGCTCCGCTCGGCGGCCCTGAGGGTGACGAGGAGCTGGCCGTCGGGCTCCAGACGGGCGCGGGCGACGTCGCTCAGGTCGTCGCCGTTCTGGACCCGGACCGCGTGCTCCAGCTCGGACGGGCGCAGCGCGAGCTCCCGCAGGGCGCCCGGGACGAGCTCGCCGTCCCGCACGACCGTCGTCGGCGTGCCCTCCAGCAGCCGGGCGGCGCGCGGGTCGCGGGCGAGCCAGCGGGTGACGGCCGAGTTGACCGCGACCAGGGTGACGGCCCCGATGGCGCCGCCGAGGAGGCTGTTGTCGTTGCCGATGACCGCGTTCTGGACGACGTTGGAGAGCAGGAAGACGACCACCATGTCGAAGGTGTTCAGGCCCGCGAGCCCGCGCTTCCCGGCGACCCGGAAGAGGACCAGGATGAGCGCGTAGACCGCGATCGTGCGCAGGACCTTCTCGACGATCGGGATCTGGACGACTACCAGGTCGTGCCACATGACCGCTCTCCTCGCACCCTCGGCTCAACCCTCGACTCCGCCCGGCCGGGCGGGGACCGACGGTACGCGCCCCGCCGGGCCGCGGCCAGCACCCGCTTCGACCGGTACCAGGAAGCGGGCTACCGGCCGCGCCGCGGCTTGCCGCGCTTGGCGGCGGCGGCGTTCGGCCTCGGCTTCTGGCCGGACTTCTGCCCGGTCTTCTGGCCCGCCTTCTGGGGCTGCGGCCTGCGGGCCGTCGCCTTCTTCGGCTCGGCCTTCGGCTCCGGGGCCTGGGCCGCGCCCCGCCCGCGCGAGCTGTTCACCGTCCGCCCGCGGACGATGCCGATGAACTCCTCGACCAGGTCCGTCGTCCGCTCCTGCGGCCAGGACAGCGCGACCTGCGACTGCGGCGCGTCGGCGACCGTCCGGTAGGTGAGGTCGCGCCGGTGGTGCAGCCGGGCGAGGGACTGCGGCACCAGCAGCACGCCGACATTGGCCGCGACGAGCTCGATCGCGTCTGCGGTGGTGGCCGGACGCTCGATGGCGGGGCGCCCGGGCAGGTCGGTCCAGCCGAGGGTGTCGTCCAGGGGGTGGAAGACGACGTCGTCGGCCAGGTCGGCGAGGGCGACGTCGTCCTCGGCGGCGGCGAGCCAGTGCTCCTTGGGGAAGACGACCACGGTGGTCTCGGTGTACAGCGGGATGGCGCTCAGCACGTCCTTGTCGACGGGCAGCCGCACCAGGCCGGCGTCCGCGTCGCCCTCCCGCAGGGTCCGCTCGCCGTCGGCGGCGGGCACCGCGAGGAGGTCGAGCGGGACGTCCGGGAGCCGTTCACCCCAGACGCGCGCCCACTTGCCGGGGGTGACGCCGGGGACGTACGCGAGCCGGAAGGACGGGTTCACCTGCATGTCTGTCACAGGGCAAGGCTACCGACCGTGACCGGAAGCGCCCGCGCACTCCCTTACCCTTGTCCTCATGACATCGCTCAAGCAGAAGACCGGCCAGACCATGAAGCCGGCCACGGCGGCCAAGAAGCTGGGGATCTACCTCGACGCGGCCCCGGCGAGCTTCCAGGACGGCCCGGTCTCCCGCGAGGAGCTCAACGCCCTCCAGGCGAACCCGCCGCAGTGGCTCCAGGAGCTGCGCCAGAACGGCCCGCACCCGCGCCCGGTGGTCGCCGCCAAGCTCGGCATCTCCATCTCGGGCCTGGCCCGCGGCGGGGTGACCGAGGCGCTCACCACCGAGCAGATCGACGCCCTCAAGGCCGAGAACCCGCTCTGGCTCCAGCACGAGCGCGCCAACCAGGTGGACGTCCGCAAGGAGACCGCCCGGATCAAGGCGAAGCACGAGAAGGAGGCCGCGGAGGCCGCCGCCAAGGCCGCGAAGGCCTGACGCTCCCCGCTCCCGAAGAACCGATGCCGGTCCCCGTCGCCCCGCAGTGGCGGGGACCGGCATCGTCATATCCCGGACGAGCTGCGCGAACCTGCGCGCGAACCGCCCGCACGAACGCGGACCGGCTGCACGAACCCGCAACGGCCAATGCCGTCGCAGGGGTTGCGGACCCCTGAGGTTTCGTCATAGGCACCTCTCATGAACGAGCAGACTCACCAGGCCGAACTCGCCGCGCTCGCCGAGGAGTACTTCGCCGCCGAGAACGCGCACGACCCGTTCGGCGCCACGCTCAGCGGGGTCGCGGGCCACGCCCACGAGGTGCCGGACCCGTCCCGGGAGGCCGCCCTGGAGCACCGCGCGGTGCTGCAGGGCCTCGGGGCGCGGCTCACCGCGGTGCCCCTCGACGCGCTCGACGGCGAGGACCGCGTCACGCACCGCGTCCTCGCCCGCCTGATCGACAACGGCACCGGCAGGATCGCCCACGGACTCGCCGACTTCAGCGTCTCGGCGACCGTCGCGGCGCCGCAGAACGAGGCCTTCCAGTCCCTCGTCATGACCTCCGTCGACCAGGAGGGCGCCGACTCCTACCTGGAGCGCCTGGCCGGACTGCCCGGCTACTTCGACGCCTGCCTCCAGCGCTACCTCGACGCCGCCGTCGAGGGCCGCCGCCCGCTGCGCAGCGGGGTCGACGCCGCGATCGCCCAGCTCGACGGCTACCTCGCCGGGAGTATCGGCGACGACCAGCTGCTGCGCCCCCTGCACGGCCGCCGCGAGGCGCTGCGCGCCGAGACGATCGTGCGGGACGGCGTGCGGCCCGCGGTGGCCCGCTACCGGGCAGGCCTGGCGCAGCGGCTCGCGCCCGGGGCCCGGCCGGACACCGAGGCCGGCGTGTGCCACGTGCCCGGCGGCACCGAGGGCTACGCGGACGCCGTCGGCCGCTACACCCGGCCCGGGCTCACCCCGGAGGAGATCCACCGGATCGGCCTGGACGCGGTGGCGGCGCTGCGCGAGGAGTTCGCCGAGCTGGGCGCCACGGTGCTCGGCGTCGTCGGCACCGACCGCGTGCTGGCCGCGCTGCGCGAGGACCCGGCCCTGCGGTTCGGCAGCGCGGCGGAGATCGTCGCGCTCGTCGACGACGCGTTGGAGCGGGCCCGCCGAGCGTCCGCCGGGTACTTCCGCGCCTACCCGATCGCCGACTGCGTGACCCGCGAGATCGACCCGATCGAGGCGGAGACCGCGCCGCTCGCCTACTACCAGCCGCCGGGCCCGGGCGGCCTGCCCGGCACGCACTGGATCAACACGCTGCGCCCGCACACCCGCTTCCGGTACGAGTACGAGGCGATCGCCTTCCACGAGAGCGTGCCGGGCCACCACCTGCAGATCGCCGTCGCCCAGACGCTGCACCACCTGCCGGAGTTCCGCCAGAAGCCGAGCGGGCAGCTGACCGCGCACGTCGAGGGCTGGGGGCTGTACACCGAGCGGCTGGCGGACGAGATGGGGCTGTACAGCTCGGAGCTCTCGCGCTTCGGCATGCTGTCGCTGGACGCGCTGCGGGCCGTGCGGCTGGTGGTGGACACCGGGCTGCACCACTTCGGCTGGTCGCGGGAGCGGGCGATCGCGTACATGCGGGACAACACGGCCACGACGGAGGCCAACGTCCGCAACGAGATCGACCGGTACATCGCCTGGCCAGGTCAGGCCACGGCCTACCTGATCGGCCGCCGGGAGATCGTCCGGCACCGGGGGCGGGCCCGGGCGGCGCTCGGCTCGCGGTTCGACGTGAAGGACTTCCACCACGAGGTGATCGGGCACGGCAGCCTGCCGCTGGGCGTGCTGGACGAGCTGATCACGGACTGGATCGCGGCGCACTGACGCCCGGGACCGCGGAGGGTGGGGTCGGCGGGCCGGGACCGGCCCCACCCCGGACGGCGGGGCGTTCGGCCCACCGGGCTCAGCACACCGGGACGAGCACCGTCAGCACGAAGGTGTGCGGGTCCGGGTTGGCCGGGGCCTCGTAGGTGAGCGTCGCGGCGATGCTCGTGCCGGGGCTCGCGGCCGGGTCGACCTGGAGCGCGAAGCCGCGGTTGTACTGGGACCACGTGTTGCCGACGATGTCGTCGCAGGTGGCCGTGGTGCCGTCGGTCGAGATCGCGCACTTGTTGTAACTCGGCGCGCTGTCGAGCCACTTGGAGCCGGGCGGAAGCTGGGCGATCAGCCGGCCGCGCCACGGGTAGTCGGTGGACGGGCCGAGGTTGCGCTCCAGCACCTCGAAGTCGGCCGGGTTGCCGGGCGCGGCGGGCTTCGGGGGCCGCCACATCTCCAGCACCGCGTCGGTGACGGGCGCCGAGGTGTCCCAGGACCAGGTGGTCGAGTTGTCGTTCGGGTTCTGGTCTGCGTCCCAGGTGACCACGGCGGTGCCGCCGGGATAGGTCCTCGGGCCGGGGGTGGTGCCGAGGGTCTGGCCGTAGAGCTTCTCCGTCTCGCAGGTGGCCGGTGCCAGCCCCTTGGCGACGGTGAACCGGATCCAGTTCCAGCCGCTGTCCACCGGGCCCGCGTGGTCGGTGGACAGGCGCATCGACGGATCGGCGGGGCCGTTGACCACCAGGGTCGCCCCGTCGGCCGGCGCGTCGGACCCGTTGTTGCAGACCGTCACCAGGATCGTCCCGACGGCGCCGGGTGCGGTCGGGAAGGACGGCGGGCTGACCTGGACGCTCAGGTCCTTGGCGTACGTCGAGCGGTGAGTCGGGCCGGCGGCGGCCTGGGCAGCCTGCGCGGCGGTCAGGGAGAGCGGCAGCAGGGCGGCTGCGGCGAGGAGGGCGGGGATCCGCATAGGGGGTGACTCCGGTCGGGGGTCAGAGGGGTTCAGAGGGGGCCAGGGGAGGCCGGAGAGGGCCGGAGAGCGGTGAGCGGGGGCCAACTCGGGCGAACGCCGATGAACAGTCGCTCGGTGACGAAGCTACGCATGCTCGGCGGGCCCCGCCCTGCTCGGTTACTCCGCCCGACGTCAGACCCCTGGCGGTCACCCGGAACGGCCTGCGGGACGGCACTCGGGACGGCCGACGCGGCGGAACGATTCCGCGCGCCGGGCCACGGCCTCCCGTGCCCGACGTGGCGTCACCCCTTCGGCCCCTTTGACACGGTAGTGTCCGCTGGCGCGGTACCCGGCAGCCCGCCGGCCCGCAGCTCACGCACACCCATCTGGAGGAACTCGTGCCGGCTCCCGCTCGCGGTGCCCTGGCCATAGCCGCGGCCGTCCTGCTCGCCGCGGCCGCAGGCTGCTCGTCCAACACCGGACACACCGCCAAGCCCGCCCCCACCAGCGCGGCGGCCAAGGGCTCGGCCCCGGCGGCCGGCGACGCGGCCGGCACGCACGCGATCCCCGTCGGCGTCGGCCCCAAGCCCTCGTACGACGTGCAGGCCCAGCCCGCCGCCGGCACCTGCAAGTACCACTACACCGCGGACAAGCAGCCCCTGCCGGACCCGAACTGCACCCCGGGCGCGACCAGCCCGGCGGTCACCCAGGCCAACCTCAACGACACCGTCTGCAAGCCAGGCGGCTACACCTCGGGGATCCGCCCGCCGGCGAACATCACCGGCAAGGAGAAGGCCGAGAACGCCAAGTCCTACGGCTACACCGGCCCGATGGGCGACGCCGAGTACGACCACCTGATCAGTCTGCAGCTCGGCGGCGACCCGAACGACCCGCGCAACCTGTGGATCCAGCCGCCGTCCCCCGACCACGTCCCGGGCAAGGGGCCGAACAACCCCAAGGACACCGTCGAGACGCACCTGCACACCGCGCTCTGCAAGGGCCAGGCCACCCTCGCCGCCGTCCAGCAGGCCATCGCCGCCGACTGGACCACCGCCGAGGCCAAGCTCGGCATCGGCAAGGGCGGCGCGCCGGCCGCCGGACCGGACGCGGACGGCGACGACCAGTGAGCCGCCGCCCGGCCCGGCGCTGACGTACGGTCCGACTCAGCCCAGCGACTCCACCAGCTCGGCCACGGCGTCGAACGGCCGGTACTCCGCGAGCTCCGCGGCCAGCGCGCGGGCCCGCTCGCGGAACCGGCCGTCGGCCAGCACCTCGTCGACGGCCTTCGCGACGTCCGCGGCCTCCGGACGCCCGGTGCGCAGGTCGAGCCCCGCGCCCGACCACTGCACCCGGGCCGCCACCTCGGGCTTGTCCTCGCTCGCGCCGCCGACCACCAGCGGCACGCCGTGGCGCAGCGCGGTGTGGACGCCGCCGTAGCCGCCGTTGCTCACCAGCACGTCGGCGTGCGGCAGCAGCAGGTCGAACGGCACGTAGGCGGCGGCCCGGACGTTGCCGGGCAGTCCGCCCAGCAGTTCGGTGAGCGCGGCCGGGCCGTCGGGGCGCGCGGTTGCGGCGATCACCAGCACGTCGCGGTCCGCCAGGGCCGTCACGGTGGGCGCGACGAGCTCGGTGAGATCGTCGTTGGCGAGGGTGCCCTGGGTCACCACGACCACCGGGCGGCCGCCGTCCAGCTCCCGCCACCAGGCGGGCAGGCGGTGATCGGCGCCGACGGCCGGCGGCAGCGCGCCGATCATCCGGAAGGTCTCCGGGGCGTCGCTGCGCGGGTACTCGAAGCCGGGCACCGTGAGCTGGAGGAAGTGGTCCGGCACCGTCACGAGGGCGTTGGCGCGCGGCCCGTCCGGCAGGGTGATCCCGAGGCCGGCGAACACCTGCTCGGCGTACCGCTGGAGCGGCTCGCCGCGCCGGTTCACCTCCTCGTACATGGCCCGGTTGCGCGCCCGGCCCTCCTCGCCCGGCAGGGGCGGCAGGGCGAGGCCGAACGGCGCGGTGTCGACGCTCTGGAACATCGGCGGGGCCACCCCGACCCCCACCACGGCGGGCCGCTGCGACCGGGGCCGGCTCAGCGCCAGTGCGAGCGCGCCCTGGAAGAACGCGTCCACGACCACCGCGTCCGCCGGGAAGTCGGCCAGCAACTCCTCAAGCGCGCGGTACTGCGCCGGGACGGGGTCGGTGAAGACGTGCTTGACGTCGAAGGCGATCCGCGCGGGCCCGGCCGGCAGCTCGGAGCGCCCGGGGAAGCGGGCGTCGAGGTCCCGGTCGTCGAAGTCCGCCTCGGCGGGCAGCGCCACGAAGCGCACCCCGGCCCGCTCCGCCGCCCCCGCGAACCGGCCTCCGCCGAGGAACACCACCTCGTGGCCACGGGCGGCGAGGTCGGCGGAGATGGCGAGCAGCGGGCCGACGTGGCCGTGCGCCGGTACGGCGGCGGTGATGATCCTGGACAGTGGAATCCCCCTGGTAGGAAGCGTGCCGGGGGCTGCCGGCCGGCGGCCCCGTCGACCCACCGTAGGGAAAGGTTGTTGACGATCGGTAAACGCCGCAGCCGCTCCGCCCCCGGTTCGGCGTGATCAGATCCAGCCGCGTTGGCGGGCGAGCTGGGCGGCCGCGTGGCGGTTCTCCACGCCGAGCTTGGTGGTGACGGAGGAGAGGTAGTTGCGGACGGTTCCCGGGGCGAGGGCGGCGCGTTCGGCGATCTCCAGGATGGGGGCGCCGTCGGCGGCGAGGGACAGGATGTCGGCCTCGCGGGCGCTCAGTGGCGAGGCGCCCGCGCTGATGGCGTCCGCGGCGAGGATCGGGTCGATGTAGCGGTGGCCGCCGTGGACGGTGCGGATGATGCTCGCGAGCTCCTGGGCGGAGACGGTCTTGGAGACGAACCCCGTGACGCCGCAGGCGAGGGCGCGCTTGAGGTGGCCCGGGAGGCCGTGGCTGGTGACGATCATCGTCCGGCAGTCCGGCAGGGCCTGGGCGAGCTCGCGCGCCACCGTGACGCCGTCGCGCCCGGGCATCTGGAGGTCGAGGACGGCGACGTCGGGCCGGTGGTGCAGGGCCATGGCGGTGGCCTCCGGGCCGGTGGAGGCCTCGGCGACGATCTCGATGTCGTCCTCGAAGGCGAGCAGGGCGGCGAACGCGCCGCGGATGAGGTGTTCGTCGTCGGCGAGCAGGACGCGGATCATCGGTGGCCTCGATCGGTCGGCGGTTCGGTCGGCGGTTCGGTCGGCGGTTCGGTCGGCGATTCGGTCGGCGGGAGGAGCACGTGCAGGCGGTAGGTGCGGTCGGCGCCCGGGCCGTGCTCCAGGGAGCCGCCGAGCGGGGCGAGGCGCTCGCCGAGGCCGGCCAGGCCGCTGCCGCCGCCCGACGCCGGGCGGTGGCCGCCGCCGTCGTTGGTGATGGTCAGTTCGGCGGCGCCGTCGGCGGCGCGGGCGAGCGCGATGGTGCAGGTGCGGGCGTGGGAGTGGTGCAGGACGTTGGTGATGCCCTCGCGGACGACCCAGCCGAGGGCGGTCTGCGCGTCCTGGCCCAGCTCGGGGGCCCCGTCGCGCTCGATCCGGCAGGTGATGCCCGCGGCCTCCAGCACCGAGCGCGCGCCCTCCAGTTCGGTGGTCAGGTCGGTGGTGCGGTAGCCCTTGACCACCTCGCGGATCTCCTGGTGCAGGCTGCGGGTGAGCTTCTGCACCTCCGTCAGCTCGGCCTGCGCCTTCGGGTGCTCGGTGAGCCGCTGGACGAGCTCGGACTTGAGGGCGATCACCGAGAGGTTGCGCCCGATGATGTCGTGGAGGTCCCTGGCGAAGCGCAGCCGCTCCTCGGCCACCATGAGCCGGGCCTGGGTCTCGCGCGCCGCGTCGAGCTGCCACAGCACCGAGAGGAACCACAGCGACGAGCGCATCAGCCCGCCGATGACCGTCCAGGTCGCGACGGTGAACGCCAGGACCGCCGGGCCGGCGGCCCGGTCGAAGGACCAGACGACCACGGCCGCCGCGACCGAGCCGACCAGCGCCACGACGAGGTAGCGGGCCTGGCCGAGCAGCGGGGAGAGCGCGAAGGCCGGCGGGATCACGATCGCGATGGCGGCGATGACCAGGACGCGCGTGCCGTCGAGGTGCCCGGTGCCGTACGCGTACGGCAACAGGCCGAGTTCGAGCACCGTCACGGCGGCCATCGCGCCGAGCAGCGCCCGGGGCCGGGCCGTCCGCCCGACGCTGTGCGCGATCGCCGTGGTCGCGCCGATGCCCTGCACCGCGGTGAGGGTCGCGATGCCCCACCCGACGACGGCCGGCGCCCCCGCCTCGCCGAGCCTGGCGAGCAGCGGCCACAGCAGCGCGGCGAGCAGCAGCCACGGCATCGAGCACAGCATCCACCGCGTCTGGACCGTCGCCTTCGCGACGTCGGTGCGGTAGTGCGTGGTCGTCCGCACGTCGGTCATCCTCCGTTCCTCTCCGTTCGGCCCGTCGAGTGCCGGCCGCGGGTTCAGGCGCGCGGCTCCCACCGGAAGCGGCGCAGCGCGCCCCAGGCGGCGAGCGCCGTCCAGGCCAGCAGCGTCGCGCCCCTGACCACCGAGTCAACCATCCCGGCGCCCTCGCCGGTCCAGCCTGAGCGGACCAGTTCGATCACGGGGGTGAGGGGGAAGAAGCGCAGGACGTCCGCGAACGGCCCGGGCAGTACCTCCAGCGGGACGACGGTGCCGGAGGTGACGAGCAGCAGCATGAAGCCGACGGTGCTGACGCCCTGGGCGCTCTCCGCGGTGCGGGCGAAGGCGGTGCTGAGCGCGGCGGCGGCGGCGATCAGCACGGTGCCGAGCAGGACGCCGACGGCGACGAGGTGCGGGGCGGCCGGGGCGCCGAGGCCCGCGATGAGGGCGACGGCGGCGGCGATCGCGGTGAACTGCAGGACGGCGGCGATCGCCATCGGGACGGCCGGGCTCGCCAGGATGACGAGGTCGCCGATCTCGCCGGTGCGCTGCCGCTTGAGGACGTACTCCTCGCGCCGCAGGACGTAGACGCCGATCAGCGGCGCGTACAGGGCCATGATCAGGACGATCCCGGCGGTGGTGGAGACCATCACGTGGCCCATGGCGAGGCCGGCGCCCTTGAGGTCGAACTGCCGCATGACCGTCGTGGTGCCCATGACGATCAGCACCGGGATGACGAGGACGTTGAACAGGTTGCTCTTGCTGCGCAGGAAGAGGGTGAGCTCGACCCGGGAGAGCGCGGCGAGGTGGGTGCGGTTCACGCGGCCTGCTCCGTTCCCGTGCCGTCCGTTCCCGTGTCGTCCGCTCCCGGGCCGTCTGCGCGGCGCCGGGCGATCCGCAGGAAGGCCTCCTCCAACGAGGCCGAGCGGGCGTCGAGTTGGTGGAGGGCGACGCCCTTGGCGCGGGCCCAGAGCAGCACTTCGGTGGTGGTGTGCTGGAGGTCGTCGGTGGCGAGCTCGACGCGGCCGGCGGGGCCGGCAGGGGCGGTGGCGACGCTGGCCCGCAGGTCGGCGGGGTGCGGCAGGTCGGCGGGGGTCAGGCCGGCGGGCAGGCGGAAGGCGAGGGTGGAGGGGTGCTCGGCGACGATGTCGGAGATCGTGCCGGTCGCGGCGATCCTCCCCGCATGCATGACGGCCAGCCGGTCGGCGAGTTGCTCGGCCTCTTCGAGGTAGTGCGTGGTGAGCACGATGGTGGTGCCCTCGGCGCGCAGCCGCCGGATGATCCGCCAGGTGTCGTGGCGGCCCTCCGGGTCCATGCCGGTGGTGGGTTCGTCGAGGAAGAGCAGGTCGGGCCGACCGAGGGTGGCCAACGCGAGGTCCAGGCGCCTGACTTCACCACCGGAGAGGTTCTTGACGGCGACGTCGGTGCGCGCGGCCAGGCCCACGAGGGCGACGGCCTCGGCGGCCGGGCGCGGGTCGGTGGTGCAGGAGGCCCACATGCGGACGGTCTCGGCGACCGTCAGATCGGTGGGGAAGCCGCCGCGTTGGAGCATCACGCCGGTGCGCGGGCGCACCCGCCTGCGGTCGCGGACGGGGTCGAAGCGGCCGAAGAGGGTGACGGTGCCCCGGGTGGGCCGGGCGAGGCCTTCGAGGAGCTCGACCGCCGAGGTCTTGCCCGCGCCGTTGGTGCCGAGCAACGCGTACAGCTCGCCCCGGCCGACGGTGAAGCCGATGCCCCGCACGGCGTCGAAACCGCCGGGGCCCGGCGGGCCGTAGCGGCGCCACAGGTCCGTGACCTCGATCACGTTTGAATTGCCGTCATTCGTCATGCGCAACATGTTCGCAGGCGACTCGACTTTGCCGGGATGAGAACTGTCATGGGTTCGCATGACGGATGTCATAGCGCGTCGTGACATCCGTCAGTTGAGGGGAAGTCACCGTCCGAAATCGAGTGTGACGCAGGTCATACCCGATGTTCCCGGGCGGTGTTTTCATCCTTCCACGCCACCACGTGTTCGTCTCGGAACGACCGCCCGCTGGCGGCTCCGGGGGGAATTCACGGCACGGCGGTTCGGCGCCGTTCCGCCGCCCCGAGCGCGGAACGGCCGATCATCCACCGGAAATCCCTTCCAGGGAGAGGAATGCCATGAACGACATCGTTTCCCACGTCAACGGCCTTGACCTCGGCACCATCGAGGCCGCCGACACCCACGGCGACGCGCTGCCCGTCCTCGCGACGCCGGCCGCCGCGCTCGCCGCCATCGGCGGGGCCAAGGCCGTCGGCGCCTTCGTCGGCGGCGCGACCCTGGTCGGCGGCGCCTACGCGCTCGGCCGCGCGGTCGGCTGACCCGCCCCCTTTCCCCCGCCCGCCCAGCCATGTTGCGAAAGGACGCGAAAATGAACGACGTCACCGAGGCCGTGAACGCGATGGAAATCCCCGAGGAGGGTGTCATCTTCCCGGAGGCCAGCCCCGTTCTGGCGACTCCCGGTGCTTTTCTCGGCGGTGTGGCGATTTCCTCCGCCGTGATCGGCGCGTTCGAACTCGGCCGCCAGGGCTGATGACGACCGCCCCCTGACCGGGGCGGACGCTCCACGACGCCTGCCGGGCCAGAGGTGCGTTCTGGCCCGGCAGGCCCACGGCCAGCCTAGCGCCCCGTCCACCGGGGCGCCGTGAAAGGGACCACGTGAAATACGTGCCACGTGTGCAATTCGCCAGGAAGACCCGGAAGATCGCCTCGGCGGTGTTCGCCCCGGCCCCGGTGGGCCGGGACCGCGCCCTCGGCCTGTCCGAACGGCTGGCCGCCGCCACCACGCTGACGTCCTCCCTGGAGTACCTCGCGCAGCGGCGGCAGATCCGCCGGGGCGGGCTCAACGACTGGGCCATCGTCAAGGACGTCCAGGCCGAATCCACCCCGCTGGTGCGGCGGTTGCTGAACGCCGTGAGCGGCCCGCGGACCACCACCGTGCTGCACGTCGCGCGCGCCGCCGTCGCCACTGGCATGCTGCTGCCCGGCAACTCCCGCTGGCGGGGCGCCGGGAGCCTCTTCCTCGGCTCCACGTCCGCGCTGCTCTACCCGCGCCACCGCTACGGTACCGACGGTTCCGACCAGGTCGCGATCCTCGTGCAGACCGCCACCGGGGCGGCCCGGCTCGTGCGGTCCCCGCAGGCCAGGGACGCGCTGCTCTGGTACGTCGCGCTCCAGGCCAACCTCTCGTACCTCGTCTCCGGCTGGGTCAAGCTGCTCGGCGAGCCCTGGCGCGACGCCTCTGCGCTCGGCGGCGTCATGCGCACCCGCACGTACGGCCACGAGGGCATGTTCCGCTGGACCCGGCAGCACCCGAAGGCCGCCCGGTACCTCACGCACGGCGTGCTCGCGCTGGAGTGCCTGTTCCCGCTCGCCTACGCCTGCAAGGGCCGCCTGGCCCGGCCGGTCATCGCGAGCGCCGCCGCGTTCCACCTGGCCAACGGGTACTTCATGGGCCTCGGCCGGTTCGTCACCGCCTTCACCGCGATGCACCCGATGGTGGCCTACACCTCCGCCCCGAAGGACCACCCCGCCGTCGCCGGACGCGACGACCGGGCGCTGCCGGCCGCGCTCCTGCTGCTCGCCGGCGCGGGCGCGATCGCCGCCGGCACCGCCGTCCAGCGCCGCCTGCGCACCACCGAGGGCTGGCACACCTCCCGCATGCTGACCACCCGGCACGGCAACGAGCTGCAGTACGAGGTGCTCTCGCACGGCCGCGCCGAGGAACCCGTCCTGGTGTTCGCCGCCGGCATGGTCTCCACCAGCGAGCACTTCACCTGGATCACCGAGCGCCTCGCGAAGGAGACCGGCTACGGCGTCGTCACCTACGCCCGCGCCGGGTACGCCGGCAGCCGCCACCGCTCCGCCGCGCGCTTCCGGCTGGCGGAGTCCGTCGACGACCTCGTCGACCTCGTCCGCCTCGCGGTCGAGCCGGACCGCAAGGTGGTCCTGGTCGGCCACTCGCTCGGCGGCGAGCTCGCCCGCCGCGCCGCCGCGCAACTCGGCGAGCGCCTGCACGCCGTCGTCTACCTCGACTCCTCGCACCCCGACGAGCTCAACCGCTCCAGGCAGCAGAGCGAGTCGGCCGGTCAGCTGCGCACCTCGCTCGCCCAGATGGCCTGGTACCTGCGCCTCGGCACCGGCGTCCTGATGGCCCGCCCCGAGTGGGTCGAGGGACTGCCGGTCGCGTACCGCAAGAAGGCGTTCGCGCAGTACGCCGACGCGAGGATGTGGGAGGCCGGGCGGCGCGAATGGGAGGCCGTGGAGGCCGAGTTCCGCGCCTTCTCCGGCCCGCTGGACCCCGTCGAGGGCGCGCACGCGCTGGTCGTCTCGGCCCAGCAGACCGTCGACCGCGACCCCGACCAGCTGCTGATGCACCGGGAGCTGGCCGAGGCCCACCGGGGCGGCGCGCACACCGAGGTGACCGTCATCGAGGGCGCCGGGCACGACACCGTGCTCACCCAGAGCCGCTTCGCGCACCGGGCGACCGACCTCATCACCGCGTTCCTCGACGGTGTCGCGGAAGTCCGGTCCGCCCACCCCGCGAACCCTGCCGACCAGGAGGCCGCCAAGTGACGCCCCGTCCCGACGTGCGCAGCGTGTTCACGGGGAAGGGCGCCGCGTGGCGTATCGCCGGGGCGGCGATGCTGCTCGGCACCCTCGCCACCCAGCACCCGCACCCCGCGTTCAACCGGCTCCAGCTGAAGGACACCTTCTCGCTCCTGCCGAACTGGCGGTTCTTCGCACCCACCCCGGCCATGCACGACTACCACTTCCTCTACCGAACCCTCGGCGCCGACGGCACCACCTCCCCGTGGGAGGGCCTCGACGTGATCGAGGGCCGCAAGCCCTGGCAGATCGCCTGGTTCCCCACCCGTCGCCCGGAGAAGGCCGTCTTCGACATCTGCAGCGAGATCCTGCACGTCATCGACAAGGGCTTCGCCGTCGTCACCCGCACCTCGGCCTACCGGACCCTCACCGAGCACCTGCGCGCCACCATCCACGAGCGCGGCGACGCGGCCGACGTCCGGGGCTTCCAGTTCGCGCTGGCCCGCGCCACCGGATACGACAGGACGCAGGACCCCGAGATGGTCTTCGTCTCCCCGTACACCCCGCTCGACCCGGCCGACGCGCGGCGCCCGCTCGCCGCCCGGCCCGCCACCACCGCAGTGAGGAGCTGACCATGGCCGCGTACATCGTCGTCGCCATCGGTGCCGTGATCGCCGGCGCCATCGCCTACGGGGTGCTGAAGGGGAGGTCCAAGTGAGCGCCGCGCAGCTCGTCCACGACATCGGCTACGGGCTGGAGTTCAAGGGCTGGTACGACCGGCTCTTCCCCAAGGACGACTCCGCGGCCCGCACCGCCGGGCACCTCGCCGCGCTCCACCCCGCCCCGGCCGCCGGCACCGTCGAGTTCGGCGTCGGCACCGGCCGGATCGCCCTGCCGCTCGCCGGGCTCGTCGGCCCGGTCACCGGCGTCGACTCCTCCCCCGAGATGCTCGACGGCCTGCGCGCGGCCCTGGCCGGCCGCACCGACGTCGAGCCCGTCCACGGCGACATCCGCACCTACCGCGCCGACCGCACCGCCGGGCTCGTCTACTGCGTCTGCGGCACGCTGTCGATGCTGCTCTCCCCCGAGGAGCAGCAGCTCGCCGTCCGCCGCGCCGCCGACCTGCTGGCCCCCGGCGGCCGGCTCGTCGTCGAGACCCACAACCGGCCCGCCATCCACGCCCTGCACGAAGGGCGCAGCCACGCCACCTACTTCACCCCGTACCCGGAGCGCGGCACCGGCCTGCAGACGCACTCGACGCTGCTGCCCGAGAACGACCTGTGGCACTGCTCCCACATCTGGTACGAGGCCGACGGCAGCACGCGCGTCGGCACCGAGCTGTCCCGGCTCACCACGCCGGACGAGGTCGACGCGTACGCGCGGGCGGCCGGGCTGGTGCCCGAGAGCCGCCTGGCGGGCTGGGACGGCGAGCCGTACGCGGAGCGCTCGCCGATGTTCGTCTGCACGTACGTCAAGGCCGGGACCGGGAGCGGGCCCGACGGCGGTGACGTGGTGGCCGAGGGCGGGAGCGGGCCCGGCGGCGGCGCGCCGTCCGGGGGCGGGGAAGCGTCATGAACCCCTGGCAGATCGCCCGGCGGCACCGCGCGCTGCTGCTCACCGGCATCGTCCTCGGCCTCGCCGGCGCGGCGGCGACGCTGGCCCAGCCGCTCGTCATCGGCGGGATGATCGAGGCCTTCGCCGCCGACCGCCCCCTGACCGGGCCGATCCTGCTCGCCGCCGCCCTGTTCACCGCCGACGCCGTGCTCGCCGCGACCCACGCGTACGCGATCGGCCGGGCCGGCGAGGACGTCGTGTACGACATCCGACACACCCTCGCCGCCCGGCTGCTCCGCTCCCGCCTGCGCTCCTACGACCGCTGGGACCAGGGCGACGTCTTCACCCGGATGGTCACCGACACCTCGCTGGCCCGGGTCTGCATGACGCAGGCGCTGGCCCAGATCGTCACCAGCGCGTTCATGGTCGCCGGCGGCGTCGCGATGATGGCCTGGATCGACCCGCTGCTGCTCGCCACCACCCTCGCCTGCCTCGGCACGGCCAGCGCCGTCTCGCTGCTGCTGGCCCGCCGGGTGCGGCTCGTGGCGGTGGCGAACCGGGAGGACACCGGCGTCTACGGCTCCGCCCTGATGCGCGTCCTCGGCGCCCTGCCGACCGTCAAGGCCTCCCGCGCCGAGGAGCGGGAGACCGAACACCTCGGCGGCCTCGCCGACCGCGCCCGGCGCTCCGGGGTGCGGGTCTCCGCCCTGTCGGCGCTGCTCACCCCGGCGATGAACGTCGGCACCCAGATCGCCCTGACCGTCGTCATCGCGTGGGGCATGGCCCGCGTCGCCACCGGCGACATGGCGCCCGCCGACCTGACGTCGTTCATGATGTACCTGTTCTACCTCGTCGCACCGCTGGTGATGCTCTTCATGTCGATCGCCCAGTTCCAGCAGGGCCGGGCCTCCCTCGACCGCCTCTCCGAGCTCGGGGCGATCGAGCAGGAGGACGCCGGACCGCCCGCCCACGCCGCCGTCGACGGGCACGGCCTCGTCTTCGACGAGGTGTCCTTCGCCTACCCCGGCAACGACACCCCCGTCCTCCACCAGGTGTCGCTGACCGTCCCCGAACGCGGCCTCACCGCCGTCGTCGGCCCGTCCGGCGCGGGCAAGAGCACCCTGTTCCAGCTCGCCGAACGGCTCCACGAACCGTCCGCCGGCACCATCCGCATCGGCCGCACCGACACCGCCCGCATGCCGCTCGACCAGCTGCGCTCCCTCGTCGGCTACGTCGACCAGGAACACACCCTGCTGCGCGGCACCGTCCGCGAGAACCTCACCTACGCGGCCCCCGGCGCCACCGACGCGGACATCGCCGAGGCCCTGCGGATGGCCCACCTCACCGACGTCGTCGCCGCCCTGCCGGACGGCCTCGACACCGAACTCGGCGAACGCGGTGCCGGCCTGTCCGGCGGCGAGCGCCAGCGCCTGGCCATCGCCCGCACCCTGCTGCAGAAACCCCGGATCGTGCTCCTCGACGAGGCCACCGCGAGCCTCGACGGCGCGTCGGAGGCCGCGCTGCGGGACAGCATCGCCGCCATCGCCCGCAGCCGCGCCGTCGTCGCCATCGCCCACCGCTTCTCCACCATCTCCCAGGCGGACCGGATCATCGTGCTCGACCGGGGCCGGGTGCAGGCCGTCGGCACCCACGCCGACCTCAGCGAGGAGAGCGGCCTGTACCGGCGCCTCGCCGAACACCAGGGGGTCGCCGCATGAGCGGACGCGACGAGCCGGGCCGGGCGAACGAGCGCAGCGAGGTGGGCGCGTGACACCCGACGCCGCCGTCGTCGGCACCGGGCCCAACGGCCTCGCCGCCGGCGTCACCCTGGCCCGGGCCGGGCTGCGCGTCGCCCTCTTCGAGGCGGCCGACACCATCGGCGGCGGGCTGCGCACCACGCCGCTGTTCGACAGCGACGTGCGGCACGACGTGTGCGCGGCCGTCCACCCCATGGCCGCCGCCTCCGCGTTCTTCCGCCGCTTCGACCTGCCCGCCCGCGGCGTCCGGCTGCTCCAGCCCGACATCCCCTACGCCCACCCGCTGCCCGGCGGGCGGGCCGCCGCGGCCTGGCGCAGCCTGAGCCGCACCGCCGCCCACCTCGGCCCGGACGGCCGCCGCTGGATGCAGCTCCTCGGGCCGCTCGCCGACCGCTCCCCCGCCGTCGTCGACCTGCTCCTCTCGGACCAGCGCAGCGTGCCGGGCGACCTCCTCGCGCCGCTGCTCCTCGGGGCGCGAGTACTGTCGCTCGCGACCCGGCTCACGCCCTTCGGGCTCCTCCGCACCGAACCCGCCCGGGCGCTCCTGACCGGCGTCGCCGCGCACGCCGTCGGCAGGCTGCCCTCGGTCACCTCGGCCGCCGTGGCGCTCCTGCTCGCCCACACCGCGCACAGCACCGGCTGGCCCCTCCCGGAGGGCGGCAGCGTCCGCATCGCCGACGCCCTCGCCGCCGACATCACCGCCCACGGCGGCGTCTTCCACACCGGGCAGCGCATCCGCGACCTCGCCGAACTCGGCGACGTCCCGCTCGTGCTGCTCGACGTCGGCCCCAAGGAGTTCCTCGCCATGGCCGGCCCCCGGCTCCCCGAGCGCTACCGGCGGTCGCTGCGCCGCTACCGGTACGGGCCGGGGGCGGCGAAGGCGGACTTCCTCACCGACGGCCCGATCCCCTGGACGAACCCGCTCGTGGGCCGGGCCGGCACCGTCCACCTCGGCGGCACCCGGGCCGACATCGTCCGCCAGGAGACGGCGACGGCCGCGGGCCTCCCGGTCGAGGACCCGTTCGTGCTCGTCGTCGACCCGGCCGTGACCGACCCCACCCGCGAGGCCGGCGGCAGGCGACCGGTCTGGGCCTACGCCCACGTCCCGCACGGGGACCCGCGCGACCCGGTCGACCTGATCCGCCGCCGCATCGAGGAGTACGCGCCCGGCTTCAGCGACACGATCGTCGCCTCGCGCGGCCTGTCGGCGCGGCAGTACGAGGAGTACAACCCCAACTACGTCGGCGGCGACATCGGCGCGGGCGCCCTCACCCTCCGTCAGTCCCTGGCCCGGCCGGTGGCCCGCTGGAACCCGTACGAGACCCCGCTGCCCGGCGTCTACCTCTGCTCCGCCGCCACCCCGCCGGGGCCGTCCGTCCACGGCATGTGCGGCCACCACGCCGCGCTCACCGCCCTGCGGCGCCACCACGGGGTGCGGGAGGCGCCGGAGTTGGGACCGTAGGGTGGGCCCGTCGTGGTGTCGGGGTTCGGGAGGGTCGGGTCGGACGGGTGGTCCCGCGGTCGGGTTGTGGCTGCCGGAGGTCCGGGGTGCGGTCGAGGCGCTGCCCTGGTTGGAGGGGTTCTGCGAGGTCCGGCTGGACCACGGCCGAGCCGCGTTCTCCGTCCGCGATCCGTCGCCGCTCGGGCTCCGCTCGCTCGGCGGCGCCGGCTCGTTCGAGCTCGGGCCCGAATCCCTGGACGCCTACCGGGAGTTCGGCTTCCCCGGGTTCGACCGGCCGCCGGTGACCGCGCTGGGCCTCCTCGCGCACCGCTCGGGGCCGGACGACCACCGGGCGTTCGGGCACCTCGCCCTGTGGCTCGCCGAGCGCTTCGACGCACTGATCGACTTCACCGACGAACTGCCGCGCCAGGCGGTGGAACTGCCCGGCCGCCTCCGGGAGCAGCCCTACGGGCTCGACGGCGGCGGCCGGGCCCTCGTGCACGTCGGCGACCGGGAGTTCCTCGCCGCCTGGCTCCGGCATCCGGAGTTCCGGCTGGTCACGTAGACCCCGGAGCCGCTCAGCGGCCGAGCACCGCACCGCCGTTGAGGCCGATGACCTGGCCGGTCAGGTACCCGGCCGCCGGGGACGCGAGGTAGGAGACGGCCTCGGCCACGTCGGCCGGGGTGCCGGCGCGGCCCACCAGGGTGTCGGCCACCTTCTGCGCGTGGAAGGCCTCCGTCCAGCCGTAGCCGAAGATCTCGGTGTCCTCGACGTAGCCGGGTGCGAGGACGTTGACGGTGATCCCGTCCGGGCCCAACTGCCGTGCCAGGCCGAACGCCCAGCCGTGCAGGGCGGCCTTGGCGGCGGCGTAGGAGCCGAGCGAGTGCGGGCCGGCGCCGCCGCGCTGGGCGGCGGCCGAGCTGATCACGACCAGGCGGCCACCGGGCCTGCGCAGGTGGTCCTGCAGGGCGGTGGTGAGGAGGACGGCGGAGAGCAGGTTGCCGTCCAGGTCCTGGCGCCAGGAGTGCGCGAGGGCGGCGAGGCTTCGGTCGGCGGGCGGGGTGACGATCGCGCCCGCGTTGTTCACGAGGGCGTCCACCGGGCCGAGTAGCGCGATCCGCGCGGCGGCGGCCTCGACCGCTTCGGGGTCGGTCAGGTCGACCGGAACGGGCAGGATCCGGCCGGGCCCGACGGTCCGCTCGATCGCGTCCCGGGCCTCGTCGAGGACGGCCGCGCGACGCCCGAGGATCGCCACCCGGTTCCCGTCGGCGGCGAGCCGGGCGGCGATCGCCCGGCCGATGCCGGTGCCGCCGCCGGAGACCACGGCGAGCCGCTCGGCCGCCGCCCTCACTCGCCCGCCTCGTAGTAGTCGCGCATGAGCTCGCTCGACCAGGCCGGCTGGCGGACCTCGCCGCGCGGGCCGAACTCGGCCAGGTAGGGCTTGATGTCGAGCACCGGCGTGCCGGCCACCGCGTCCAGGCCCGCGACGTGCAGGTCGAGGCCGTCCACGCGGAGCAGCTCGCAGCGGGAGACGCCCAGCCGGTTGGGCCGGTTCTTGCCGCGCTGGGCGAAGATGCCGACCAGTGGCCAGTCGGTGTTGCCGCGCGGGTGGCGGGCGCCGGTCTCGATCCTGTCCACCGGCACGCGGTCGAAGTGGTAGACGATCTCCAGGTGGGAGAAGTCCGCCAGCCCGTACAGCGCCTCCTCGGCGAACTGCTCGCCGTCCAGCCGGACGATCGCGGCGACCCCGCCCCAGCGGTCGTCGACCACCTCGTCCCGCCCGCCGACGACGTGCGCCACCGGCCTCGAAGTCACGTCCATGTGCCCCCCGTTCGTTGCGTGATCACTTCGCATCGTAGCCGGTGCCCGCGGCGAGCCTACCGGCCAGTACCAGGAGGTCGGACGCCCCCAGCACCCGCCCACCGGATCCGGGCAGCGGCACGTGCAGCGGCTCGGTCCAGTCCGCCGGGATCGCGCCGGGGCCGTACACGGCCCCGGCCAGCGCGCCGGTGACGGCGGCGACGGTGTCGGTGTCCCCGCCGAGGTCGATCGCGGCGCGGACGGCGGCCGGGTAGCCGTCGGTGGTGCGCAGCGCCCAGACGGCGGAACCGAGGCAGGGCCAGACGGCGCCGTTGGCCTCGGTGGCGCGGTCGGGGTGCCAGTCGGGGTCGAGGACGACGGCGTAGCGCTCACGGTGGCCGGGCTCGACGCGGGCCAGGGTGTCCGGGATCGCGGCGAGCGGATCGGCGCCGTCGAGGGCGTGCCGGACGAGCTCGTGGAAGATCGCCGTGCCCTCCCAGGCGGCACCGTCGCCGTGGGTGAGGGCGGAGATCCGGCGGGCGGCGGCCATGGTGGCCTCGCGCCCGGCGGGGGCGAAGGCGACGGCGGAGGGGGCGGCGCGCATGAGGGCGCCGTTGCCGGCGGCGCGTGTGGTGGTGTTGAAGTGGACGGCGGCGGCGAGGTCCCAGGTGTGGCCGTTGGTGAGGACGTCCTCGGTCTGGATGCCCACGTCCTTCGGGTCGGACGCCGCCCAGCGCTGAAAGCGGGCGAAGATGTCCGGAAGGTGCAACCCGCCGTTGTCGAGCAGGGATTCGGCGACGAGGACGGCCATCTGCGTGTCGTCCGTCGCCTCGCCGCGGTCCCAGCCGCCGCCTGCGACCATCTCGCCGTGGCCGTCGGGGAAGCGTGCCGAGAACGCCCCGGCAGGCCCGAACTCGTACGGCGCACCGAGGGCGTCGCCCACGGCGGAGCCGATCACCGCGCCTGCCGCGCGGTCCTGCCAGTCACGTCCGGTCATTCGGGAAGAGTAGCGGCCGGGTGGCGCAGGATGTCGAGCACCACTGCGCCGTCCACCGTCTCCTGGGCGACCAGGAGTGCGGCCAACTCGTCGAGGTGGTGGCGGTGTTCGCGCAGCAGGCCGATCGCGCGCCGTTCGGCGCCGCGCAGCAGGGCGGCGACGGCCTGGTCGATCGCGCGCTGGGTCTCCTCGGAGTAGGGGCGGCGCAGCAGGTCCTCGGGGCTCTCGCCGAGGTGCTGCGGGGAGCCCGAGGCGTAGCCGACCGGGCCGAGGTCCGGGGAGAGGCCGAACTCGCGGACCATCCGGGTGGCGACGGAGGTGGCGTTGGCGAGGTCGTTGGCCGCCCCGGTGGAGCCCTCGCCGAAGACGACCAGTTCAGCTGCTCGTCCGCCGAGTTGCACGGTGAGCAGGTCGGTCAGGTAGCTCTCGCTGTACAGGTGCCGCTCGGCCTCGGGGAGTTGTTCGGTGGCGCCGAGGGCGACGCCGGCCGGGAGGATCGTGACCTTGGCGACGGGGTCGGCGTGCTCGCACAGGGCGGCCATCAGCGCGTGCCCGGACTCGTGGACGGCGACGGCATGCCGCTCGTCGGGCAGGAGTGCGTTGGAGGACTCGCGGCGGCCGAGCAGGACGCGGTCGCGGGCGGTGTCGAGGTCGTCGGCGGTGATGGTGGCCCGGTCGGCGCGGACGGCGTTGATGGCGGCCTCGTTGACGAGGTTGGCGAGGTCGGCGCCGGAGAAGCCCGGGGTGCCGCGGGCGATCCGGTCGAGGTCGGCGTCCGGGGCGAGGGTCTTGCCGACGACGTGGACGGCGAGGATCGCGGCCCGCTCGCGCTGGTTGGGCAGCGGCACGGTGACCTGCCGGTCGAAGCGGCCGGGGCGCAGCAGCGCCGGGTCGAGGGCGTCGGGCCGGTTGGTGGCGGCGATGACGACGATGCCGGTGCTCTGGTCGAAGCCGTCCATCTCGGCGAGCAGCTGGTTGAGCGTCTGCTCTCGCTCATCGTTGCCGCCGAGCCGGGAGCCGCCCGCGCGGCGGGCGCCGACGGCGTCGATCTCGTCGATGAAGATGATGGACGGCGCGCGTTTGCGGGCCTCGTCGAAGAGGTCGCGGACGCGGGAGGCACCGACGCCCACGAACATCTCGACGAAGCCGGAGCCGGTGACGGACAGGAACGGCACGTCGGCCTCGCCGGCCACGGCGCGGGCCAGCAGGGTCTTGCCGGTGCCGGGCGGCCCGACCATGATCACGCCGCGCGGCCCCTTGGCGCCGGCGGCGGCGTACCGCCCGGGGCTGCGCAGGTAGTCGACGACCTCGCTGACCTCCTGTTTCACTCCCTCGTACCCGGCCACGTCGGCGAAGCCGGTGTCGGGCCGCTCGGCCTCGATGATCTTCGCCCGGGAGCGCCCGATCGCGCTCAGGCCGCCGGTGACCGAGCGGGCGGCGAGCCGGCCGGACCACAGGAAGAGCCCGCCGAAGACCAGCAGCGGCAGGAACAGCAGCAGCGTCGACCAGATCGAGCTGCCCCCGGTGCGGCTGCCGGTGACGTCCACGTGCTGCGCGGCGAGGGACTGGCTGAGCCGGGCGGTGTCCAGGGCGGTCGGGATCTGGCTGGTGAAGCGGGTGCCGTCCTTGAGTGTGCCGCTGACGCCGCCGGTGTCCGTCACGTTCACCGTCTTGACCTGGCCCGCGTCGACCCGGCCGACGAAGTCGGAGTACCCGTACCTGGTGCCGGCCGGGCCGGGGGTCTGGACGACGAGCAGCAGGATCAGGGCCAGCAGGGCGCCCACGGGCAGCAGCCAGCGGCGCGCGCTCGGGGGCGGCGGCTTGGGCGGGGTCGGCTTGAACGGGTTGGGCTTCGGCCCCCCGGGCGAGGAGGGGCCCGGCGGGGAGGAGCCCGGCGGAGTGGCCAGGTGCCGGGTGGCCAGGTGCCGGGTGGCCAGGTGCCGGGTGGCCGGGCGCCGGGTGGCGCGCAGGCGGATCCGTCCGGTCATCTGCGCTCACCGCCTCTCCGGAGGCGGCCGGGCGGGGTGACCGCCGGGGCCTCCGTCTCCATGGTCGGACGAGACGGCCCCGGACGGGAGTGGATCAGGAGCGGAAGACCCTCCCCGGGTCGGTCAGGAGAAGTCGAGCGCCCCCGTCCGGGTGCGCTTGAGCTCGAAGAACTTCGGGTACGCGGCCAGGGCCCGGACCCCGTCGAAGATCCGTACCGCGTCCTCGCCGCGCGGGATCGCGGTCAGCACCGGGCCGAAGAACGCGACGCCGTCCACGTGGATCGTCGGCGTGCCGACCTCCTCGCCGACCGGGTCCATGCCCTCGTGGTGGCTCTTGCGCAGCGCGATGTCGTAGGCCGTGCTCCCGGCCGCGTCGGCGAGGTCCTCCGGCAGGCCGGCCTCGGCGAGCGCCTCCCGGATGACCGTCCCGTCCGCCTCGCGGTCCTGGTCGTGCAGACGGGTGCCGAGCGCGGTGTACAGGTCGCGCAGCACGTGCTCGCCGAACCGTTCGGCGGCGGCGATGCAGACCCGGACCGGGCCCCAGCCCGTGGTCAGCAGGCGCTGGTAGCGCTCGGGCAGGCCCTCGCGGCCCTCGTTGAGGACGGACAGGCTCATCACGCGGAACGTCAGGTCGAGCTCGCGCTCGCGCTCGCGCTCGACCTCCAGGATCCATCGGGAGGTGATCCAGGCGAACGGGCAGATCGGGTCGAAGTAGAAGTCAACTTTGGTGGTCACGGTGAGGAGCCTAGGCGCCGAGTGGACCGCCGGGCAGTGCCAATTCACCCCACTTGGAGTGGGCCACTTGGGCTTGCCCGGCGGCGCGGACCACGTGCTAGCCCTGACCGCACACCGTGCCGTCGGCCGGCACCTTGCCGTCGAGCAGGTAGGCGTCCACCGTCGTCTTCAGGCAGGGGTTGCCGGTGTTGTACCCGCCGTGGCCCTCGCCCTGGAGCGTCACCGTGACGCCCACGCCCGCGCCCAGCTGCTGCGCCATCGTCCTGGCACCCTCGACCGGAGTGGCCGGGTCGCCGGTGGTGCCGACCACCAGGATCGGCGCGGAGCCCGCGGCGGCGACCTCGGGGTGGTCGGTCCTGCCGGCCACCGGCCAGCCGGTGCAGCCGGTCAGGCCCCACGCGGTGAACGCGCCGAAGACCGGCGAGGCGTCCTTGAACTGCGGCAGCTGCTGTTCGACGTCCTGGTCCGAGTAGCGCTGCTTGGCGTCCACGCAGCTGATCGCCCGGTTCGCCGCGTCGAGGTCGTTGTAGTGCCCGCTCGGGTCGCGCCCGAGGAGGCCGTCGGCGAGCTGGAGCAGCGTCGTGCCGGTGCCCCGCTGCATCGCCTCGGTGAGCCCGGCGGCCAGCGCCGGCCACGTCTCCTGGCTGTACAGCGCGCCCGCGATGCCGGTGACGGCGAGGCTCTCGGTCAGCCGGCGCCCGCTGTCGGTCGGCAGCGGCGCCTGCTCCAGCGACTGCAGCAGTCCGGTGACCCGGGCGGTGCCGTCGGCGCCGCCGCTGCCGGTCGGGCAGTCCGGCACACCGGTGGAGCAGGCCTTCATGAAGTCCTCCAGCGCGAGCTGGAAGCCCTTGGCCTGGCCGAGCGCGGACTGCGCCGGGTCCTTCGTCGGGTCCACCACCGAGTCCAGCACGGCACGGCCGACCTGCTGCGGGAACAGGTGCGCGTAGACGCCGCCGAGTTGGGTGCCGTAGCTGATGCCGAAGTAGTGCAGCTGCTGGTCCCCGAGGGCCTGCCGCATGAGATCCATGTCGCGGGCGGCGCTCTCGGTGTCCACGAAGGGCAGCACCGGGCCGGAGTTGCGCTCGCACGCCGAGTTGAACTGCGCGGTGCTCTCGTCGAGCGCCTTGACGGCCGCCGGGCTCTCGGGGGTGCTGTCGATCGCGTTGGCGGCGTCCATCGCCTTGTCGTCCAGGCACTGCACCCCGGCGCTCGCACCGACTCCGCGCGGGTCGAAACTCACCAGGTCGTAGCGGGTGTTGAGGGAGGCGTAGGTGTCCGCGAGCGCCGGCAGCGTGGTGATGCCCGACCCGCCGGGGCCGCCGAAGTTGAACACCAGCGAGCCGATCCGGTGCTGCTCGTCCTTGGCCCGGGAGCGGATCAGCGCGAGGTCGATCGTGCCGCCGTCCGGCTTGGCGTAGTCCAGCGGGACCTTGAGCGTCGCGCACTGCCAGTCCCCCGCGGGCGGGGTGCCGCCGCCCTGCGCGGCGTCCGGCGCGCCGCACGCGTGCCAGTCGAGCTGCTGGACCGCCGCGGGCGCCGCCGTCACCGGCGCGGCCGGCACGGGCTCGGCGGCGGGCGCGACCCCGCCCTGACAGCCGGCCGAGGAGGCGAGGAGCAACGCGCTCAGCCCGAGCGCTCCGGCACCGCGGACGACGGTGTACATGGGAACTCCACCTCTCGGAAGGCCGGAAGGCCGGAAGGCCGGACGGCCCGAAGGCCGGACACCTGCGGTCGATGCGCGGCGGCCGGCGCACGGACCGGCGCACCTACGGGCGCGCGCCGGGGACGTGCACGCCCCGCGCTCGTTCGCTCACCCTAGGTGTGCGCCGCCCCGCTCGCCCGCCGGGCCACCCCACCAGGGGGCGCGTGCCGCCGGTCGTCGCACCGGCCGTCAGGGTGAGGTCCGGGCCCGGGACGGCGCGGGGCCGGGCCCGGAACGGCCCGAGGCCGCCGCGCCCCGGCACGAGCAGCTGCCGGGACGCGGTGCGGGGGAAGGCCCGGAGGCCTACTTCGGCATCTCGTTCCAGAGCTGGTCGGGGCCCTTGCCGGTGAGGCGGGCCCAGATGCCGTCGTCGTTCGGGTTCAGGTTCAGCTTGTAGGCGAGGTCGGGCTGGCGGTAGGCCTTGGAGACGTAGTCGATGAAGCGGGCCGTGGCCTGGTAGCCGCTGTTGTAGTGGATGTCCGGGCCGAAGTGCCGGGCGCCGGTGCCGGGCTGGAAGTTGTAGTCGCGCACCCAGTCCGCGAGGCCCTCGCCCATCCACCCGTGCTTGTCGTCCGTGCCGTGGGGGTTGTTCCAGACCGCGACGTGCACGGCCTCGTGCACCAGGAAGCCGGTGTCGTTCCGGTTGCCCCGCACGTAGCCGATGTTGACGTGGATCTCGTTGACGCCGCCGTTGGGCTTCGTCGCGTAGGCGGGGTACTGGGTCAGCGACGGGTCCATGATGATCTTGAAGTAGGAGGGCGCCTGGAACGCCCCCCGGATGATGAGGTCGGAGATCTGCGGGTAGTAGGCCGCGACGGTCTGCTTCTGCTGCTCCAGCCACGGGCCGAGGTCCGGGGCCTGCGAGTAGTCCAGGTCGATGGTCGGGCGGCCGGTGGTGGGCGGCGTGGTGGCGGTGTTCCTGTCGAGGTTCCAGGACTGCGCCGGATCTCCGGCGTTGCAACCGGTCACCCCGACGCCGAGGTCGGCGCCGCGGGTGAGGCAGAGGTTGCCGTCCGAGACGCTGTGCAGCAGCCACGCGCGGCCGTTGCCCATCGAGGTGTTCTCCAGCCACCAGCGCTGGTTGTCGGCGCCGATGTCGTTCCAGGAACCGACGGTGTTGCGGGCCTTGTCGCGGTCGACCGCGTTGTTGGTGCCGGGCACCTTGATCGACCAGGTGCCGTTGCCCTCGTCCCGGACCGTCCACGCCTGCTGGGCGGAGGATTCGTTCCAGTCGCGGATCACCACGTCGGCCCCGCTGTTCGGGCCGTCCCACTGCAGGGCGCCGCCCGCGTAGCTGGAGATGCGGTAGTCGGCGCCGCTGGTCGGCAGCGACTCGGCCGCGCTCGCGCTCTGGGCGCCGAGGGCCATGCCGGACACGACGGTCGCGGCGGACAGGACGGCGGCGGCCGCCCGACGGGTGATCATGTCGAAGCTCTCCTCCCGACCGGTCCCCGTGGACCGGTCTGCGGGGACATGCCACCGCCCGGCGGTGTACGCGGCGTCGACGGCCCGTCGACGGTCCGTCAACGGACGCGTTGACGGACGCGCTGACGGACGCGCTGACGGAGGCGCCGGCCCGGGGGCCGACGGACGCGTTGACGGAGGTGCGCGCGGAGTGATCGGCCCCCCATGGGGTCGTCGACGAACCGTCCGCTCCACCAGCCGGTTTCCGGCCCCCTCTGCGTTCGCGTCAAGTCGGCGTTTATAGGCTGGTGAGAGGGTCGGTTGGAACGCGACCGAAGGTCCCGGCCCGGGCCCACGGCGGCGGGACGCGACGACGTACGGGGTCGAGGAGGATCATGCGTGGCACCACGCTCGGTGACCGCTACCGGTTGGACGAGTGGCTCGGTGGCGGTTCGATGGGCGACGTCTGGCTCGCCGAGGACGAGGTCCTCGGGCGCCGGGTGGCGGTCAAGGTCCTGAAGCCCGCGCTGCTGGACGAACCGGGCTTCGCGGAGCGGTTCCACGAGGAGGCCCGGGTGATGGCCCGGCTGCGCCACCCGGGCATCGTCGGCGTGCACGACTTCGGCTCCGGCCGGCTCGACGGCGGCCACTCCTGGACGACCGCCTGGGGCAGCACCGGCCGCCCGATCGCCTACCTCGTCATGGAGCTCATCGACGGCGAGCCGCTCAGCGACGTCCTGAAGCGGCGCGGCCGCCTCGACGCGCCCGAGACGCTCGGCCTGGCCCTCCAGGTGCTGGAGGCGCTGACGGCCGCGCACGAGGCCGGCGTCGTCCACCGGGACATCAAGCCGGACAACCTGATGGTCCGCGACGAACGCGTCGTGATCGCCGACTTCGGCATCGCCCGCCCCGGCTGCGACACCCGGCTGACCGTGCCCGGCATGGTCCTCGGCACCGCCGCCTACCAGGCGCCCGAGCAGGCCTCGACCGGTGCGGTCAGCGCCGCGGCCGACCTGTACGCGCTCGGCGTCGTGCTCTACGAGTGCCTGTCCGGGCAGCTGCCGTACCACGGGGAGACGGCGCTGGAGGTCATCCTCAAGCACCTGACCACCCCCGTGCCGCCACTGCCGGCGGACGTCCCGGCCCCGGTCCGGGCGTTGGTGGCGCGCGCGATGGCGAAGGACCCCGGCGAGCGCTGGCCGGACGCCGCCACGATGGCGGCGGCCGCCCGGGCCGCGCTCGACGGCGAGCCGGTGGAGGTGGTGGAGGCCGTCGCGGCCGTCTCCCCGTCGGGTACCGCACTGCGGACGGCGGCACGGCCGGTGGTGGTCGCCGCGGCGGCCACGACGGGAACGCGCCCGGCCGCCGGGCGGCTGCGGGCGGCGCTGCGGGGGCGCCGTCGGCTGCTGATCGCGGCGGGCGTGGTCGCGCTCTGCTCGGCCATCACCGCCGCCACGGCCACCACGCTCGGCCGGGACACCGGCCGGGCCGCGGCCGACGCCGCACTCGCCGGTGGCGGGCCGACCGCGCCCGCGGTCCCGACGGTCATCCCGCTCGCGGCGATCTCCGGCGCGCCCACCGGTACGGGCACGCCGTCACCCGGCGCGTCCACGGCTTCGGGATCGCCCCTGCCGTCCGTTCCCGGTGCCCCGGTGGGCCCGGTCCCGGCGGGCGGTGCGACAGGCGGTACGGGCGGTGCGGCGGGCGGTACGGGCAGTGCGGGCAGCCTGCCTGACGCATCCTCCGGGTCGAACGCCCAGGGGCGCCCGCCGGTCCCCGGGCCCGCCGCTCCGGCGCCGTCGCCCAGTGCCGTCGCCCCGGGACCGGCGTACACCGCGGGGCCGGTCCCGCCGGGCTACCAGACGGGCAACGACGGTGGGGGGCAAGGCGGTTACCAGCCCGGGACACCGTCCGACAAGCCGCCGACGACGGCGCCCACGCCGCCGTACACGGCCGCGCCCCCGCCGCCGCCCCCGTACACCGGCGCCGCCAAGCCGCCCGTCCGGCCGCCGACGGAGGGGGCGCACGGGCTCCCGCAGTACGCTCGGCTGACGAACCTAGGGCTCGCCCTGACCGATCAGAACTCGGGAACCCGGAACCAGAACCCCGTCATCCAGTCCCTGGACACCAGCGCCGCCTCCGTCTGGCAGCTGGTCCCGCGCCAGGACGGGGGCGGCTACTTCCTGACCAACGGCGCCACGGGCTACCAGAGTCGCCTGGACGCCAGCGAGGAGACGTCCCAGACGCAGATCGTCGCCTCGCCGACGTACAGCGTGAACCAGGTCTGGTCCTTCATGCCGACGTCCGGCGGCTACCTGGTCGTGCTCACGGGGAAGACGTGGCTCTGCCTGACGGCCAAGGGCCCGAGCGTGCCCGCCGCCGTCAGCCAGTGCACGGGCGGCCCCGACCAGGTGTGGGCGGTCGCCACGCCCTGACCGGATGACGGGACGAGCAGTTGAACGGATGAAGGCCGGGCCCTCCGCGAGGGCCCGGCCTTCGCGTCGGTGAGACCGTGCTCACCCCGGCAGCCAGGAGGGCCAGCGCGAGCGCGCGGGGCCCGCCGGGTGGTCGGCGCCCAGCAGCGGCACCAGGCGCTCCGCCTCCGGGGAGCCGATCGGCGCCAGGATCCCGTGCGCCTCCGCCCAGCACGCGCGGGCCCGCGCCAGGTCCGTCCGGCTGTCGGCCAGCGCGTCGCCCAGGGCCGCCAGGGCCAGGCCCCGGCCGCGGTGGTCGCCGTCCAGGGTCAGCGCGTCGACGGCGTCGCCCGCCGTCCCCACCGCGTCGTCCCACCGCCCGGCCGCCCGCAGCGACTCGGCCAGGCGCAGCAGGAGGCGGCCGGTGCGGCGGTGGTCGGCGGGGTCGGTGAGGGCGAGGGCGGCCCGGCGGTGGGCGGCGGCCTCGGCGAGGTCGCCGCGGTCGTGGGCGATCGTGCCGAGGGCGTCGCGGGCGAGCGCCTCCAGCTCGCGGTCGGCGAGTTCGTGGCTGATCACGAGGGACTGGTCGATCACCCGGTTCGCCGCGTCGTGGCGGCCCTGGTGGGCGAACGCGCCGGCCAGGTTGAGGAGTTCGGCGGCCAGGGAGCGGCGGTCGCCGGCCCGCTCCCAGGCGGAGGCGGCGGCGGAGAAGCCGGTCACGGCCTCGTCGGGGCGGCCGGCCTGGAGGAAGCAGGCGGCGAGCGAGCTGTGGGCGAGGGCGAGCAGCGGGCGGGCCGGTTCGAAGGCGGTGCACAGGTCGCGGGCGCGGAGCAGTTCGGCGAGGGCCGAGGACACCGAGCCGACCTCGTTCAGCAGGCGGCCGAGGACCAGCCGGGCGCGGGCCTCGGCGGCGCGGTCGCCCTGTTCGACGCTCGCGTGCAGGAGCGCGTTGGCGGCGTGGCCGAGCGGGCGGGTGGCGTGCCCGGAATCGGCCAACAGGCAGCAGCCGAGCAGGAGTTCGGCGAGCCGGCCGAGGGCGGGGGCGGTGTCGGCGGAGCGGCCGGGGAGCTTCGCGCACTGGCTCACCAGGGCACCGACGGCCGGGGACGAGCCGACGGCGAAGCCGCGCCGCGCGGCGGACGCCCCGAGCGCCGCCGTCACCAGCGCGTGGTGGTGGTCCACCAGGCGACTCAGTGCCTCCCGGAGCTCGTCCGGGTCACCGCCCTGCCCGGCCCGCCGGGCGAAGGCCCGCAGCAGGTCGTGGTAGCGGTAGTGGTCGGGGCTGGCGAAGCTCTCCAGCATCGAGCAGTCCACCAGCGACTCGGCGAGCTCGACGGCGTCCGGCTCGGGCAGGTCCAGCACGGCGGCGACCGCCCCGGGCGACAGGTCGGGCACCTCGGGAACGGCCAGCAGGCGGAAGGCGCGGGCCTGTTCGTCGTCCAGCTGGTCGTAGCCGAAGCGGAACGAGGACTCGACGGCCAGGTCGCCGCTGCGCAGCGCGTCCAGCCGGTAGCGGTCGCCGGTGAGTTGCTCCAGCAGCCGGGCGACCGTCCAGCCCGGGCGGCAGGCCAGCCGGGCCGCGAGGATCCGCACGGCGAGCGGCAACTGGCCGCAGAGCCGGACGAGTTCACCGGCCGCCTCCTCCTCGGCGGCGACCCGTTCGGCGCCGACCACCCGAGTGAGCAGGGTGACGGCGTCCTCGGCCGGGAGCACGGGGAGTTCGGTGAAACGGGCGTTGGGCAGGGCGCCGAGGCGGGTGCGGCTGGTGACGAGGACGGCGCAGCCGGCGCTGCCCGGCAGCAGCGGGCGGACCTGTTCGGCATCGCGCGCGTTGTCGAGCAGGACGAGGACGCGACGGCCCGCGAGCAGCGAGCGGTAGCGGGCGGACCGTTCGGCGAGGCCGCCCGGGATCGCGTCGCCGACGACGCCGAAGGAGCGCAGGAACGCGGCCAGGGCCTCCTCGGGGCGGGTGGGACGACCGTCGGCGCCGTGCAGGTCGAGGTAGAGCTGGCCGTCCGGGAACTCGGCGGCGAGGCCGTGGGCGACGTGCACGGCGAGCGCGGTCTTGCCGACCCCGCCCATGCCCGCGACGGCCGCCACCGGCACGCTGTCCGGCTCCCGCAGGGCGGCGCGCAGGGCCTCGGCCTCCGCGCACCGCCCGGTGAAGTCCGCGGCGGAGGCCGGAAGCTGGGCCGGGACGAGGGTGGAGGCCGGGTCGGCCCCGACCGTCGGAGCGCCCGGCTCGGTCTCGGTGAGGACCCATTCGGTGGTCGCCGACAGCGTCTCGTCGGACGCCAGGATCCGGCCGTGCAGGTCGCGCAGGCCGGGCCCGGCACCGACGCCGAGTTCGTCGCGCAGCCGGCGGTCCGCCGCCCGGTACGCCGCGAGGGCCTCGGCCTGGCGGCCGGCGCGGAACAGCGCGAGCATCAGCAGCTCCGAGAGCCGCTCGCGCAGCGGGTGCTCCTCGACGAGGGCCGCGAGCTCGGCCACCGACTCGGTGCACCGGCCGCCCTCGACCTCCGCCTCCAGGCACAGCTCCAGGACGGCGAGCCGCCGCTCCTCCCACTCCCTGCGCTGGCGCTGCGCGTACGGCCCGGGCAGCCCGGGCATCGGCTCGCCGCGCCACAGCGCGAGCGCGCCCCGCAGCGCGGCGGCGGCGTCGGCGTTCCGGCCGTCGGCCCGCCGGGCCCGGCCCTCGGCCAGCAGCTCGTCGCACCGCACGGTGTCCAGGCCGCCGCCGACGGCCAACAGGTACCCGCCGCCGACCGACGTGAGCGCCTCGGCCCCGAGCACCCGCCGCAGCCGGTGCACGTACGTCCGGACGACACCCGTCGCCCGGGCCGGCGGCTCGTCGCCCCACAGGTCGTCGATCAGCTGCGCCCCCGACACGTGCCGGCCCGCCCGGAACAGCAGCGCCAGCAGCAGGCTCTGCTGCTGCGGCGAACCGAGCGGGACCTCCGCCCCGTCCCGCCAACAGCGCAGCGGCCCGAGCACCGCGAACCGCAGCCCGCCCGAACTCCCGCCCTCGCCGACCAACCGACATCCCCTCCACCCCGCCGACAATCCCCCAGTGGCATGATACCGACCGGTATTCCCCCTGGTCAGGCATCCTGCCGAGTCCCTGACGACGATCTGGGGTATGACCCGTCACATGGGCGCGGACAGGACGGAACGCACCTTCACCACGGACCACAGCAGCGCGGACGTCCTCATGCTCGAACTCGATCCGCCCTGCCTGTACGCCTGATGCCGCCTGCGCTCCGACAACCGGGTGTCCGGCCGAGGTGGCCGCCCACTACGACGAGAAGGCGCTCACGGCGCTGACGCTGGCGATCGGGCAGGTCAGCTTCTTCGCGGCGATCGCCCTGATCGCCAAGCCCGTCCCCGGACGGTCGTTCTCCGAGCCCTGGGCGTGACGGTGCCCGGGTAGCGCCGGACCCCGTGGCCGGACGGGCGAACCCGTCCGGCCACGCCGCTAGCGGAGCATGAGGTCGGGCGTGCCGCGGACCGCGTACACCGGGAGGCGGGCGGCGTCCAGGACGGCCGGGGGGAGGCTGAGGCCGAAGTGGCGTTCCACGGCGCCGAGGGTGCGGCGGTGGACGGCGGGGAGGGGTTCGCCGACGGGTGTGGCACGGGTGATGCCGTCGGGGTGGAGGACGCCGGCGGCGACGAGGACGGGGAGCAGGAGGTCCGGTTCACTGCCCCAGCGCCAGCGCTCCTCGGCGAGACCGAACCCGCACAGGACGGAGCCGTCGCGGGCGTAGTCGAGCAGGGCCGGCGGGTGTTCGGCCATGGGGCGGTAGTGGACGACCTCGACGCCGTCGCGCGCTATCTCAGTAAGCAGGTCGGCGCCGGTGGAGTCGCCGTACTCGATAGCGAACGACCAGCCACCGGACACCCCGACGCGGACCACGCCGTCGCCGTCCTCGCCGGGACGGTAGGTCTCGATGTCGAGGTCCCACACCTCGGCGCCGCTGACCGGACCGGCGCCGCCGCGCACGTCCGCGCCCATCCGCCGGGCCACCTCCTCCGGCGGGATCCCACGCGCGAACAGGATGCCGCTGAGGCGGTCGTCGCCCTCGGCGAGCCACCGGATGCCGTCGCTCACGGCGCCCTCCCCCCGTCGCACCGACCCGCCCTGGTCGGGCTTCCCGGACGGCACCCTAGCGCGCCCCGCCGACAATCGGACCTCCCCGGAGGCGACGGAGCCCGTGGGGGCGGAACGGCGCGGCTCCCGCCCCGGGTTCGCCGGTGCGGGAGCCGCCGGCGCCAGCCACGCCTAGGGCAGCTTCACCGCGCCCTTGAGCGCGTCGACGGCCCCGAAGGCCATCGCGCTCGCGCTGCCCAGCATGCCGAACAACGGGGCGCCGGCCTGCATGGCAGGAGCGGCCTGCGCGCCGGGGGCGGCGGCGGTGGCGGCGCCGGCCGCCGGGGTGGTGGCGGCGAGGAGGGCGGAGGCTCCGAGGAGAACGGCGACGGTGCGGCGCATGGGGTTCCTTCCGGTCCGAACGGCGGGTTCCGGCTCCGACGGTAGGGCGCGCCCGCCCGCGCCTTCGGCCGTTCCACGGCAGCTCACCCGGTCGAGTGATCCCGGGGTCCGGGCCCCGGAACGCCGGGCCCGTCAGCGGCCCACCACCGACGTCCGCGTGAGAGCCCACGGCACCGCCCGGGGGCGCCACCGCGGCGCGCGCCGGACGGCCCTCACACCCCCCGAAAGGGTCAACCCGATCACGGCCGCCACCCGAACGGCCGATACCCCGAGTGGGACGGACGCGAAGCGCGCGCCCGCCACCCCTCGGGAGGACACGGCATGAAGCTTCGGGCAATCGCGCCGGCCGCAGGCCTGTTGACGGTCGCGCTCGCCGCCGCCGGCACGGGCTGGGTCGCGGAGGCCGACCCCACCACCGACAACGCACCCGCACGGGACACCGTCGTCCGATCGGTCGAGGGGTACCAGTTGGTGAGGCTCGACAACGCGAACGTGCCCAACTTCCATCGGCGGACGGTGTCCTGCCCGGCCGGCAAGAAGGCGCTCGGCGGCGGCGCGGAGGCCCGCGGCAACGAGGCGGTCCTGGTCGGCAGCTTCCCGACCGACGACGGCGGCGGCTGGATCGGTCTCGGCCGCCAGCCGGGTGCGGACGACGTCGGCATCAGCGTCTTCGTGATCTGCGCGAAGGCCTGACCGCCCCACGGACACAGGGGTGGAGCCGGGCGCTCGGCTCCACCCCTGTCCGGGAACCCTCAGGCCGCAGCGTCCGGGGTCTTCCCGTCCTGCGCCTGCTGCGAGCGCGCTGCGAACATGCGGGTGATCCGGTTGACCACGTCCACGTTCGGGGCGTTCAGGTTCTCCGGGCAGTAGGAGATCCTCAGGACGTTGCTCCCGGACTCGACGAGAATGGCCAGGCACTCGCGGTCCACGGAGATCGCGGAGCGTTGGCCGGCCTTCGGAGCGGCCATCGGCGGCTGCTCGGGCAGTGCGCTGGGACCGGCGTTGGCGAAGTCGTACATCTTGTCGGCCCACGCCGTGCTGGGGCCGGCGATGATCTGGAACACCACCTGGGTCTTGCCGTTGTCGCCGTGGAAGCGCGAACTGCCCGTCCCGACCGCCTGCGGGCACAGCGCCGCCTGCTCGGGTGCGATGCCGTCGCCGCCGCAGGGGTCCATGGGCGCGGCGGAGGGCGCCTTCTCCTGGGTCCAGCCGTCCGGCACGGCGTGCAGGTCGGGCAGGACGGACTTCACCTGGTCCAGGTTGGCCAGCGGCTTCGGGCCGTCCGGGCCGGTGCCGAGGTAGAAACCGAGTCCGGTCAGCGTCCCGATCACGGCGAGCACGACGACCCCGCCGGTCACCGCCCAGGCACGGCTGCGCCGGGCGGACGTCCCCTGGACCGTCCCGGGGCCGTACGCGGGCCAGTTGGCGCCGTCGCCGCCCTGCCACGCCGGAGCCGCCTGGGGCATCGGAGCCCCGGCCATCGGCGGCGGCGCGGTCATGGCGACGGAGAGCCGGGCGCGCAGGTTGGCCGCCAGGCCCGGGTCGCCGGCGAGCAGTTGGCCCACCGCGAGCGCCAGGTCCCACTGGGCCTGCTGGTCGCCGGGACGGGCCTCCACCCGCCCGAGGGCGTGCGCCCACTGCGGCCACTGCCGCAGCGACTCCCGCACGCGCGCGACCGCCTCGCCGCCGAGCGCGGCCCCGGCCGCGCCGACCGTGTGCGACGCGGCCTGCACCAGCGCCTCGACCACCATGGCGACGAGATCCGACCCGTCCCCCGCTGTCATCGAACCCCCCGATCGGAAAAGAAGACGGTGACACTCTGACACCAACGGAGCGATCATGCACAATTCCGCCGCCACGGAGACCGAACCGCAATGCCCCAGGCCGGGACAGGGCGCCGTCGCCCGAATATCGTCGCGGACGGTTACCCGGGACGGGTCGGCTCGTTCTCCAGCCGGAAGCCCCGCACGCCGAAGCCGCACCGCCGCACCACACCGCACAGCCGCACCGCGCCCCGCACCGCCTGCGTTCCGCCCCACCGCCCAAACCGACCGAGAAAAAACGATTCTGCTCCCCTGAAGACAGCCCGAGACGCCCCGAGACGCCCCGGAACACCCGGGGAAGAGAACAGGAAGAGCCCATGAGCGAGCACGACTTGCCCGGCGCCCCGCAGGAGAACGCCTGCGCCGGCGACGAGTTGGCGCTGTACATCGACCTGGAGGCGGTCGCCTGCCCCGGCCTCCTCGTCTCCCTGCCCGCCCGGCTGCGCTACCGCCGGGAGGACCCCTACGCGGTGAGCCTCGACACCCACATCGACCTCGACGAGCCGATCACCTGGATCTTCGCCCGCGAACTCCTCGCCACCGGCCTCACCGGCTGGGCCGGCCTCGGCGACGTCACCGTCCACCGCGGCACCGGGCCCGCGGCCGCGACGCTCTTCATCGCGCTCAGCGCCGACGACACGACCGCCGTCCTGCGCGCGCCCGCCGCCCTCGTCCAGACCTTCCTCGACGCGACCGAGCACGTCGTGCCGTACGGCACCGAGACGCTCCACCTCGACGTCGACGACCTGATCCTGCGCCTGTTCGAGACCGAGGAGCCGCCGCTCATCTGACGGACCCCGCCGTCCGGACGCCGGAACGCCGGGTCCGCCGGGTCCCCGCGAGGCAGGATGGTGATCGGCAAATCAACATTTTGTGGAAGGCGCTGCCGTTCCACCGCCCCTCACCCGGAGCTCCCGCATGCCCAGACCCCCGTCCGCCGCCAGGCCGCATCCGCTGCACGTGCTGAGGGCCACCGCCTTCGCCATCGCGGCCCTGCTCCTCCTGGTCGGGACCGGGGTCCTGCTGCACCAGCCGCTGCTCGTCCCGCCGCTGGCCGCGAGCGCCGCGCTCGTCCACGGCGCCCCCGGGCTGCCGATCTCGCAGCCCCGCAACCTCGTCGGCGGCCGGCTGGTCTCCGCGCTGATCGGGTACGCCACGCTCGCCGCAACCGGCAGCAACGGGTGGGGCGCGGCGGTGGCCGCCGGGATCTCGCTCGGCGTGATGCTGCTCACGCACCTCTCCCACTCGCCCGCCGCCGCCACCGCCGTCATCGTGGTGCTCCAGGCGCCTCACCCGCTGCCGTTCCTGCCGCTGCTCGCGCCGGCCACCGTCCTGCTGGTCGCGATCGGCCTGCTCCCGGGCCGGATCGGCGGCCACCCGGTGCGCTACCCCGTCGCCTGGTGGGCCGTCACCCGCTAGGCCCTCCCGACCGACCGGGCGCCTCAGGCGCCCACGTACGCCGCGAGGTGCTCCCCGGTGACGGTGTGCCGCCTGGCCACCAGCTCGGCCGGGGTGCCCTCAAAGACGATCCGCCCGCCGTCGTGGCCGGCGCCCGGGCCCAGGTCGACGATCCAGTCCGCGTGCGCCATGACCGCCTGGTGGTGCTCGACGACGATGACCGACTTGCCCGCGTCGACCAGGCGGTCGAGCAGGCCGAGCAGCTGCTCCACGTCGGCCAGGTGCAGGCCGGTCGTCGGCTCGTCGAGGACGTAGACGCCGCCCTTGTCGGCCATGTGCGTCGCGAGCTTGAGGCGCTGGCGCTCGCCGCCGGAGAGCGTGGTGAGCGGCTGGCCGAGGCTCAGGTAGCCGAGGCCGACGTCCACGAGCCGGCTCACGATCGCGTGCGCGGCGGGGATGCGGGCCCCGCCCTCGCGGAAGAACTCCTCGGCCTCGGTCACCGGCATCGCCAGCACCTCGCTGATGTCGCGTCCGCCGAGGCGGTACTCCAGCACCGACGCCTGGTAGCGCCTGCCCTCGCAGTCCTCGCAGACGCTCGCCACGCCGGCCATCATCGCCAGGTCCGTGTAGACCACGCCCGCGCCGTTGCAGGTCGGGCACGCGCCTTCGGAATTGGCGCTGAACAGGGCCGGCTTCACGCCGTTGGCCTTGGCGAAGGCCTTGCGGACCGGTTCGAGCAGACCCGTGTACGTCGCCGGGTTGCTGCGCCGGGAGCCGCGGATCGCGCCCTGGTCGACGGAGATCACACCCTCGCCCGGAGCCCCCGACGATCGTGGCAGCGAGCCGTGCACGAGCGAGCTCTTGCCGGAGCCGGCCACGCCCGTGACGACCGCGAGCACCCCGAGCGGGATGTCCACGTCCACGTTCCGCAGGTTGTGCGTGGATGCGCCGCGGATGGCCAGCTTGCCGGTCGGCGTGCGCACCGTCTCCTTGACCCTCGCCCGGTCGTCGAGGTGGCGTCCGGTGATCGTGCCGGCCGCCCGCAGTCCCTCGACCGTCCCCTCGAAGCAGACCGTGCCACCGCCGCTGCCCGCGCCGGGGCCGAGGTCGACGACGTGGTCGGCGATCGCGATCGTCTCCGGCTTGTGCTCGACGACGAGCACCGTGTTGCCCTTGTCGCGCAGCCGCAGCAGCAGCCCGTTCATCCGCTGGATGTCGTGCGGGTGCAGGCCCACGGTGGGCTCGTCGAAGACGTACGTGACGTCGGTGAGCGAGGAGCCGAGGTGACGGACCATCTTGACGCGCTGCGCCTCGCCGCCGGAGAGCGTGCCGCAGGGGCGGTCGAGCGAGAGGTAGCCGAGACCGATCTCGACGAACGAGTCGAGCGCCTCGCCGAGGCTCGCGAGCAGCGGCGCCACCGAGGGCTCGTCGAGCCCGCGCACCCAGACGGCCAGGTCGCTGATCTGCATGGCGCACGCGTCGGCGATGCTGGTCTTCCCGATCCTCGACGAGCGGGCCGCCTCGGTGAGCCGGGTGCCGTCGCAGTCGGGGCACGTGGTGAAGGCGACCGCGCGGTCGACGAAGGCCCGGATGTGCGGCTGCATCGCCTCCTTGTCCTTGGCGAGGTACGACTTCTGGATCCGCGGGATCAGGCCCTCGTAGGTCATGTTGATGCCCGCGATCTTCATCCGGACCGGCTCGCGGTACAGGAAGTCGTGCAGTTCCTTCTCGGTGTACTTGCGGATGGGCTTGTCCGGGTCGTAGAAGCCGGACTCGCTGTAGAGCCGGTAGTTCCAGCCGCCGGGCGTGTAGCCGGGGATGGTGAGCGCGCCCTCGGCGAGCGACTTGGTGTCGTCGAAGAGCTGGGCGAGGTCGATGTCGGAGACGCTCCCGCGGCCCTCGCAGCGCGGGCACATGCCACCGGTGACGCTGAACGAGCGGCGCTCCTTCACCGTCCTGCCGCCGCGCTCCACGGTGACGGCGCCGGCGCCGCTGACCGAGGGGACGTTGAACGAGTACGCCTTGGGCGAGCCGATGTGCGGCACGCCGAGCCGGCTGAACAGGATGCGCAACATCGCGTTGGCGTCGGTCGCGGTGCCGACGGTGGAGCGCGGGTCGGCTCCCATCCGCTGCTGGTCGACGATGATCGCGGTGGTCAGCCCGTCGAGGACGTCGACGTCGGGGCGCGAAAGCGACGGCATGAAGCCCTGGACGAAGGCGCTGTAGGTCTCGTTGATCAGCCGCTGCGACTCGGCGGCGATGGTGTCGAACACCAGCGAGCTCTTGCCCGAGCCGGAGACCCCGGTGAACACCGTCAGCCGGCGCTTGGGGATCTCGACGCTGACGTCCCTGAGGTTGTTCTCGCGCGCGCCGAGCACGCGGATCATGTCGTGGCTGTCGGCGTCGTGCGGCACCGGCGCGTGCGCGCCCGTCCTCTTGGCCATGGTCGTCGTCTCTCCGGTTCTGTGCGGGCGGGGCCGCCCGGTGCGGTCGGTCCGTCCGACCCGGTTCATCCAACCGCACCGGACGGCTCGGGGGCCGGCTGTTCGGCTCGGCTCAGCCGAGCTCGTTGATGCGGATCAGGTTGCCCGCCGGGTCCCGGAAGGCGCAGTCGCGGATGCCGTAGGGCTGCTTCGTCGGCTCCTGGACGAGCTCGGCGCCGGCGGCCGCCAGCCGGTCGAAGACGCCGTCGAGGTCGGCGGAGGCGAGGGTGAGGCGGGCGTAGGTGCCCTTGGCCATCATCTCGGTGATGGTGCGGCGCTCGTCCTCCGTCACGCCGGGGTCCATGGCCGGCGGTTCCAGGACGACGGACGTGCCCGGGCTGCCGGCGGGCCCGAGGGTGATCCAGCGCATCCTGCCCTGGCCGACGTCGTTGCGGACCTCGAAGCCGAGCAGGTCGCGGTAGAACGCGAGGGAGGCGTCGGGGTCGGTGTGGGGGAGGAAGGTCCAGTGGATGCTGAGGTCGTTGGTCTTCATGTCCACGAGGCTAGGCGCGGGCTGCGGGCCGGGGCTTCTCGAATCCTGACCGGTCACGCACGCACCTCGGCCGGAGCGGTAAGCGATCGGTAAGAGGCCGCTGCCTACGTTCGAAGCACACACCCGCATGGGGGGACGGCCGGGTCCGCGCAGGGGACGGACCCGGCCGCGGGTGTGTACTCCCCGCGGACGGTTCACCCGTCGTGCGAGAGCGCGTCCGCGTCGCCGTTCGCCGGTCCCTCGTCCAGCTCCCGGGCCTCGCGCCGCACCCGATCGGCGGGCGCGTCCAGCCCCGCCGCCTCGTACGCGCGCCCGAGCGCCCGCAGCGCCTCGGCGAGGAACGAGCGCCAGCCCCGGGCCCGCCAGAACAGGACGGACTCCTCCAGGCGCGCGACGGCGGCGTCGTGCCGCCCCTCCGCGAGGTCCAACTCGCCCAGGATGCCCAGGGCCTGGGCGAGGTGGTGGCCCAGCTCGAAGCGCCGCGCGATGGCCAGCGCCGCCTCCGCCGTCTCCCTCGCCCGGGTGTCGCCGGTCGCCGCGTGGAGCGTGGCCAGGTAGAGCAGGGAGAACGCCTCCGCGTAGCTGTCGCCGAGCGAGCGGGCCATCGCGAGCGAGCTCGTCAGCAGGTTGCGCCCGTGCTCGACGTCGCCGGCGCGGCCGTGGGCGGCGCCGAGGAACTGGATCGCGGTGGTCTCGAAGCGGACGTTGCCGATCATGCGCGCCAGGCGCAGCGTCTCGGTGAGGTGCTCGATGGTGCGGGCGAGGTCGGTCTCGCCGTGGGCGACGGCGATGATCTGGTGCGCCTTGGCCACCCCGCCGGGGTGGTCGTGGGCGGCGGCGAGGTCCAGGGCGCGACGGGCGGCGTCCAGCGCGTCACGGGAGCGCCCCTGGGCGACCAGGCTCCAGGCCAGCAGGACGAGGGCGTCGGCGGCCCCGCGCGGCTCGCCGACCTGCTCGAACAGCTCGAGCAGCTGCCGCGCGCGACCGTCCAGGGCGACCATCGTCTCGGTGCCGTCGGCGGGGGTCGCCCAGGTGGTGACCTCGACGAGGCCGCGGGTGAGCACGGCCGTGCCGACGAGGTCGCCGGCCGACTTGCAGGCCTGGAGGACGGCGAGGTTGGTGGTGCGCCAGTCGTCGTAGAGGCCGCGGACGTCGCAGTACTTCTCCTGGCAGGCGGCGAGGTCCCAGGCGGTCGGGACGAGGCGCAGCGCGGCGGCCTGCCGGGCGCAGGCGTTGAGGGCGGGTTGCTCGACGTCGAACCAGGCGAGCGGGTCGTCGAGCAGCCGGGCGGCGGGGCCGTCGGGCAGCGGGCGGCGCAGGGCGGGGCCGTGGATGGCGGCGAAGCAGGGGCCCGGCACCTGGTCGGCGGCCTGTTCGGCGAGCCAGAGCCAGGCGCCGAAGGCCCGTTCGAGGGCGTCGGCGCGGTCGGCGGGGGTGTCGGTGGCGTGGGCGTGCTCGCGGGCGTAGAGCCGGACGAGGTCGTGGAAGCGGTAGCGCAGGTGGGGTTCGGTGCCGGTCTCCTGGAGGAGCTGGGCGTCGATGAGCTCCTCCAGCTGCCGGTCGGCCTCCTCCAGCGGGACGTCGGCGAGCGCGGCGGCGGCCCAGGGGGCGAAGTCGGCAGCGTCGAGCAGGCCGAGCAGGCGGAAGGTGCGGCGGGTGGGCTCGGACAGCCGGGTGTAGCCGACGGCGAAGCCCGCACGAACGGCGAGGTCGCCGGCCGCGAGCTCGTCGAGGCGGCGGCGCTCGTCGCGCAGCAGCTCGGCGAGACGGGCGAGGCTCCAGCGCGGGCGCGCGGCCAGGCGGGCGCCGGCGATGCGGACGGCGAGCGGCATGCCGCCGCACAGGTCGGCGATCTGGCCGGCGGCGACGGGTTCGGCGCAGACCCTGGCGTCGCCGACGATGTGGCGCAGCAGCGTCTCGGCGTGGACGGGGCCGAACCCGCCGAGGTCGACGAGCCGGGCGCCGGGCAGGGCGGTGAGGACGGCGCGGCTGGTGACGAGGGCGGCCGGGCCGGTCTGCGCCGCCTTGGCCGCCCCTGGGAGCAGGGGCCGGAGCTGGGCCTCCCCGGCGGCGTTGTCCAGGACGACGAGCACGCGGCGGCCGGTGAGCAGGGTGCGGTAGAGGGCGGCGCGTTCGTCGAGGGACTCGGGGATCTCCCGGGCGTCGGCGCCGAGGGCGCGCAGGAAGGCGGCGAGGACGCGGGCCGGGTCGGCCGGTTCGTCGTCGGCGCCGCGCAGGTCGGCGTAGAGCCGGCCGTCGGGGTAGTCGGCGGCGGCGCGGTGGGCGGCGTGGACGGCCAGGGCGGTCTTGCCGATGCCGCCCATGCCCGAGACCACCGGCACGTGGCCGTCGGCGAGGGCGGCGAGGACCAGCCGCAGGTGCTCCTCGCGGCCGGTGAAGTCCGGGAGGTCGGAAGGGAGTTGGCTCGGCGCGTGGACCGGGCGGGCGCCGTCGTGATCGCGGGCCAGCAGGGCGAGGAAGACACTCTGGACCTGCTCGCCCGGCTCGATCCCGAGTTCCTCGGCCAGCCGCCGGCGCAGCGCCTGGAAGCGGCGCAGCGCTTCGGCGGGGCGGCCGTCGGCGGCGAGCAGTTCGAGGAGGGCGGCCTGCACGGGCTCGTCGAAGGGGTACTCCTCGGCGAGCGCCGTCACGGCCGGGAGGGCGCAGCCGGGGGCGGCGGTCCCGGCGAGGGCGAGGGCGGTGGAGCGGACGGTCTCCTCGACCGCCGTCACCAGCGGGTCCTCGCGGTTGACCCGGTCCAGCCCGGCCAGCACCGGGCCGCGGCGCAGGTCGAGCGCGGCGGCCAGGTCTCCGTCGGCGGCCAGCCGCCGGAAGCGTCCGAGGTCGACGGCCTCCGGGTGGACGGCGAGCCGGTAGCCCTCGCCGTCGGAGTCCAGCACCACGGCGTCGTCGCCGAAGGTCCCGAGCCACCCGCGCAACCGGGACACCCCGGTGTGCACGGCGCCGCGGCCGACCCGGTCGGCCTGTCCGGCCCACACGAGCTCCAGCAGCCGCCCGGCCGACAGCCGCTCGCCCTCGGCGAGCAGCAGCGCCCCCAGCAGCCCGCGGAGCACCGCCGCCCGGGGCAACGCCTGCGGCTCCGAGTCCACGGCGACCACCAGCGGACCCAGCACCCCGAACGTCGTCCCCATCGGCTCCAGCCCCTCACGCTCGTGCTCCGTGCAGCCCCCGCCCACGCGATCATGACACTGGTGCGGACACCGAGCAACGCGCCCGGGCACCAGCCGCACGATCCGTCCGGTCGGTTCAGAGGCAGGTCCAGCAGTACAGCCGCTCGTCGGCCTCCCGGGCTCGCCGCGCGAGCCCGACCAGTCCGCCGACCACCGGGCACAGGCTCCCGGCGCAGGCGCCGTGCAGCTCCTCCGCCCGCGCCCAGCGGGCGGCGACCGCCGGGACGTCGGCGTCCGGTACCGCGGCGAGGGCGTCGCGGGTGTCGGTGTCGAGCTCGAACACCCATGGGCCGGTCAGCCACGGGTCGTCCTCGTCACCGGGCCCGTCCGGGCCGGGTGGCGGAGTGGTCGGCCACACCGGCGTGTCGCCCACGAGGTCGACGGCCCACGGCACCTGGCGGACGGCGGCGACCAGCTGCCCCAGGACGACGACCGGATCCAGCCCCTTGGCCTCGACCCCGTCGAACGCCCGTTGCGGCCCGAGGAGCGGTGATCCCCCGTCCGCCGCCTCCAGTTCCCGCCGGACCACCGTCGCGTCCGCCGCACGGAAGTAGTCGGTCAACACACCCATCGTCCTCGCCCTCCGCCGTGCCTTGCGCTTCGCAGGGAAGTAGACCAGAGCCCACCGACAGCCCTACCAGGCCGGACGAGGATCCCGCCGCTCCTCGGAGAAGCCGGCCGGCACGGGCGTGCCCGAGCGCCACAGCAGGCCGGGGTCGGGGGCGAACTCGGTGGCGGGCGTCAGCGGGTGGAGCCGCCGGTGGCCGGGGACGGGGATCTCGGTCAGCTTGCCGTCGCGCATCATCCACAGCCCGAAGCAGTCGTCCTCCTCGTCGTGGATGAGCACCTGGACGCTCTCCGGTGCCCGCCACGGCAGCGACTCCAAGTGACGGAGCAGCCCGGCCCGCTGCCCCATCCGGTCGAACTCGGCCACCCACGCCTCGGTGAAGGTGGGCAGCGGCGCGAAGCAGCCGTACCAACTGCGGGAGGCGTCCGGTCGGCACAGCGGCGCCATCGCCTCCTCGTCCCACGGGGCCAGCACGAGGACCTGCGCGATTCTGGTCATGCCGCAGTATCCGCGCGCACCGCGCCCGCGGGGCAACCGGATTGGGGCGTCAGGCGCGGCGTTCGAGGCCCCGTTCAAGGCCCGCGGCGAAGGGACGGGCTCAGCCGGCTCGGCCTGCGGTCACGGTACGGGACCCCACGGCGAAGTCATCGAAGGACTGTTCCCAGGACTCGCCGGGCCAGACGTAGGACACGCGGCCCTCGCGGGGCCGGTAATGGGCGGTGTAGACCGTTCCCAGCCCCTCCTCGTACGCGGACTGGTACAGCGGCGGCCTCAACATCGCCACCACGTCCGTTCCCGCTGCCCGGACGGCGCTCAGCCGTTCCCGGGTCCGGGAGAACCGTTCCTGCTCGTCAGGCACCGGCAGGTGCTGGTGGTTGGCGGCGCATGCGTCCGAAGCCACGGTCAGCGGGATGTCCGGCCCCACGAACACCGTCACTGCACGCCGGGAGTCGACGAGGGTGACGTTCTGCGGGATCGCGATCGGTATGGACCGCAGCCTGCCGATCGCCTCGTCAACGGTGTCGCAGGTCTCCAGCAAGTAGCGCAGCACGATGACGATGGAGAAGCCGGGCCCGTGGACGAACCGCCCGCCGAAGGTCAACGAGACGGCGAGCCCGGCGTCGTTCATCCCGTCCAGCAAGCCCCAGAGCGCTTCCTGCATCCCGATCACCGGGCGCAGGAAGCGGGAGGAGACGACGGTGCCCTCACACGCGTCGGGGCTGAAGTCGTAGTTGCGCAGCAGGGTGCCGCTGCCCCCGATCTGGGTGCAGCCCGAGAAGAAAGGCCGTACGGCGGCCAGGGTGAGGAAGGTCCCTCCTCCGGGCCGGTCGAGCCGGCGGGCGAGCCGGTCGAGCACCGGGACGAGCTCCGGCATGTGCGCCTCGAACAGCTTCCGGGCACGGTCCGCCCCCTCGGGGGACCGGCCCTCCTCACTCATCCACTCCTCCGCCAACGGCCACAGCGCCTGCGCGTGGGCTGCCCATCGCCCATCGCCGCCGTCACCGACGTCAATGGCACGGAAGGTCATCTCGTGCTGGCTCATGGTCGCCGTCCCCCTCGTTCGACACCGGGTGAGTCGAGGGCGACCTAACGAAATTCTCGGGTAATTCACCACACCGGACGAGAGCGCGAGACGGCCGGGGGCCGGGGCCGGGCGGGTGGTCCAGCCGTCGGCGAGGACGGTGGCGACGGCTGCCGTCCGCGCCGGGGCGTCGGCGTTCGCGGCGAGCGCGGCATGGACGTCCGCGTCGCCCGCCTCGGGGGTGTCGTCGACCACGTTGAGCACCTGCCATGCCGTCCGGGTGAGGCCGAAGTCGGCCGGCATGCCGTTCATGTGGGCGGTCAGCGCCTTGTCGGTGCGGTTCAGCCAGTAGCCGATGGGCTTCATGGCGCGGTCACTCCCCCGCGGGCGCGAACGCGGCGGCGTTCTCGACGGCCCACTGGCGGAAGGTCCTGGCGGGCGTGCCGAGCAGGGTCTCGGTGGTGTCGGCGATCGCGGCGGGGCGCACGGAGGCCTCGGCCCAGAAGGCGAGCAGCGAGCCGACCAGCGGGGCGGGCATGAAGCGGCCCATCTGCTCCTCGGCCTCGGCGCGGGAGATGGTCTCGACGGTGATCCGGCGGTCCAGCACCTCCGACAGGACGGCGAGTTGCTCGCGGAAGGTGAGCGCCTGCGCCCCGGTGAGGGTGACGGCGTGACCGCGCAGGGCGGTGCCGGTCAGCGCCTCGACGGCGACCTCGGCGATGTCCTCGGGGTGGATCGGCGCCAACGACGCCTCCGGGTAGGCGAGTTCGACCGGCCGGCGGTGGCCGATCGGGTGCGCCCAGGCGAACGCGTTGCTCGCGAAGGCGTCCGGGCGCAGGAACGTGCAGGGCAGGCCGCTCGCGGCGAGGGCGCGCTCGACACCGAGGTTGTGCGAGCCGAGCGGGTCGGTCTCGGCGCCGGGCGCGAGGACGGACGAGGACGAGAGCAGCACGACGTGCTCGACGCCGGCCGCGCGGGCGGCCTCGACGAAGGCGCCGATGCCGGCGGGCTCGGGGTAGAGGAAGACCTGGCGCACGCCGTCGAGCGCCGCGGCGAAGGTCTCCGGCCGGTCGAGGACGAGCTCGGCGGTGTCGACGCCCGCCGGGACGGACAGGTCGGCGGGCCGGGCACTGGCGGCGCGGGCCGGCAGGTCGGCGGCGTGCAGGCGGTCGAGGACGGCGCGGGCGACCTTCCCGCGGGCGCCGGTGACGAGGACGGTCATGGATGGTTCCCCCGTTGCATGATGATGCACAGCCCCTTGCTGTGACGCATATGCATGCTGGCATGCATGTAATTGCGAGTCAACATGTGGCTGCTGCCGAGCATGGACCTTAGGATGGCCGCCATGACGACGAACGAGCCGGACCACCGCACGGCCGAGGACCTCCTGAACGCCGTGGGCCCGGCCTTCGGCAAACTGCGCCGCACCTCGCTCCTGGAGGTCGAGAACCCCATCTCGGCCAAGGACCTCAGCCGCACCCTGGTCCTCAACCTCGTCGAACAGCACACCCGCGACTCCGAGGCCGAGATCACCGTCGGCGCGGTCGCCGAACTCCTCGGCGTGGACCCGTCCGTCGCGAGCCGCATGGTCGGCGACAGCATCAAGGCGGGCTACCTGACCCGCGCCGCCTCGCAGCACGACGGCCGCCGCACGGTCCTCCACCTCAGCCCGGCCGGCACCGACCTGATCGCCCGGCTGCGGCGCCACCAGCGCGACGCGTACGACTACATCACCGCCGACTGGGCCGAGCGCGACCGGCTCGAATTCGCCCGGCTGATGCTGAAGTACGTCGACTCCCTCGACCGGCTGGCCGAGCGGAAGTCCGCTATGTAGCGCGCCCCGAGGGCAGCAACTCGGCGATGTCGTGCGGGAGGACGGCGGCCAGCTTGTCCATCAGGTCCGGCGCGAGCGCCGCGTCCAGGACCTCCAGGACGGCGGCGGCCTCGCGGATGCCGCCGTCCTCGCCGGTGCCGGCCCGGCCGGCGATCCGGCCGGCGAAGACGGGCAGGCCGAAGCGCTCGCCGGAGGCGTGGGTGCGGCCCTCCTCGTCGGCCTCCCGGGCCGCCTCCCGCACGGTGGCGGCGAGCTCGGGCGGCAGCTGGGCGGCGACGTGCACGGCGAGCCCGGAGGGCAGGCGCTCGCCGAGGGTGAGCAGGACGGCCTTGGTGGCGCGCTCGGCGGCGGCCCGGTCGGGGAGCCCGGCGAGGTCCCGGACGGTGGCGATGATCTCGTCGTGCTTCATGGCCGAGTCCCCTTCCGCCGGCGGGCGAGACCCCCTCTGTGAGGCTACGCCGCCGGACGGAGGCCCGCACGGAGGCGTCAGGCGGGCGTGACCGGCAGGCGGCGCTTGTGCTCGGTGCGGCGGTAGTGGCCGAGCACCGTGCGGAACACCTCCTCGCTGACCGGGCGCCCCTCCAGGAAGTCGTCCAGGGCGTCGTAGCCGACGCCGAGGGCGTCCTCGTCGGGCTTGCCGGGCGCGAGCGTCTCCAGGTCGGCGGTGGGCACCTTGTGGACGAGCTCCGCCGGTGCGCCCAGCAGCTCGGCCAGCGAACGGACCTGACGCTTCGTCAGGCCGGACAGCGGCATGATGTCGGCCGCGCCGTCGCCGAACTTGGTGAAGAAGCCGGTGACGGCCTCCGCCGCGTGGTCCGTGCCGATCACGACCCCGTCGGACGCGCCGGCGACGGCGTACTGGGCGATCATCCGCTGCCGGGCCTTGGTGTTGCCGCGGACGAAGTCCTCGTGGGCGCCGTCCCGGAAGGTCAGGCCGGCGGCCGCCAGGGCGTCCATCGCGCCGTCGGTGGCGGGCTTGACGTCCACGGTGAGGACCCGGTCCGGCCGGATGAAGTCCAGCGCCAGCCGGGCGTCCGCCTCGTCGGCCTGCACGCCGTACGGCAGCCGCATCGCGACGAAGGACACCTCGTGGCCCTCGGCGCGCAGCCGCTCGGCGGCGAGCTGGCAGAGCCGTCCGGTGGTCGTGGAGTCGACGCCGCCGCTGATGCCGAGGACGAGCGTGCGGGCGCCCGCCGCGCGCACCTGCTCGGCGAGGAAGGCGACCCGGCGCTCGGCCTCCCGCTCGGCGCTCGGGACGGGGGCGACGCCCAGGGCGCGGGCGATCTCCCGCTGGATCTCGGCGGGCAGGGCTTCGGACATGGTGGGACTCCTAGGACATCGGGCGTGCTTCCGGGAGCCAGCCTGATCGCCGCGGCGGCCGCCGCCAAGGGATTCCACCGTGATGGAATGCGGGTCACAGCGGCCCCAGGCCTCAGAGCCAGCCGCGCTCGTCCGCCACCCGCAGCGCCTCCAGCCGGTTGCGGCTGGCGGTCTTGGCGATCGCGGACGAGAAGTAGTTGCGGACCGTCCCCTCCGACAGGTACAGCTTGGCGGCGATCTCGGCCACGTCCGCGCCCGAGCGGCAGGCGTTCAGGACGTCGCGCTCGCGGGCGGTGAGCGGGGAGGCGCCCGCGGCGAGGGTCGCGGCGGCGAGCTCCGGGTCCACCACCCGCTCCCCCGCGGCGACCCGGCGGATCGCGTCGGCCAGCACCTCGGCCGGCGCGTCCTTGACGACGAAGCCGACCGCACCCGCCTCCATCGCGCGACGCAGGTAGCCCGCCCGTCCGAAGGTCGTGAGGATCACCACCCGGCAGTCCGTCACCTGCTGCGCGAGGACCGCGGCGGCGGCGAGGCCGTCCAGCCCGGGCATCTCGATGTCCAGGAGGGCCACGTCGGGCCGGTGCTCGCGGGCCGCCTCCACGACCTGGTCGCCGCGGCCGACGGCGGCGACGACGGTGAAGTCGTCCTCCAGGTCGAGCAGCGTGCGCAGAGCGGTGCGGACCAGCTCCTGGTCCTCCGCGAGCAGGAGGCGGATCGTCATGGGCTTCCTTCCCGGACGGGTACGTGCGGCCGGCCGGGGACGGCGGGGACGGTGACCCGCAGCCGCCACCCGCGCGGGCCCAGCGGGCCCGCCTCGACGCTACCGCCCGCCGCCGCAACCCGTTCGCGCAGGCCTGCGAGCCCCTTGCCGTCACCCACGGCAGGGCCGTTGCCCGGCCCGTCGTCGCGGATCTCCACCGAGGTGCCGGTGAGCAGCACCGTGCAGCGGCCCGCGCGGGCGTGCCGGACGACGTTGGTCAGGCCCTCCCGGACGACCCAGCCGAACAGTTCCCGGTGCGCGGGGGCCACCGCGTCGGTGGCGCCCGGCAGGTCGGCGACCACCCCGGCGGCGCGCAACAGCTCGCGGCCGCGCGCCAGTTCGGCGGCCAGCGTCACCTCCCGGTAGCCGGAGACGGCCGCCCGCACGTCGGCGAGCGCCTGCCGGGAGAGGTCCTCCACGGCGGCCATCTCCTCGACCGCGAGGGCGAGGTCCTTGGCGGCGAGCCGCTGCGCCAGCCGGGACTTGACGGTGATCGCGGTGAGCGAGTGCCCGAGCAGGTCGTGCAGGTCCCGGGCGATCCGGTTGCGCTCGGCCTCCGAGGCCAGGCGCGCCACCTCGGCCCGGGCGGCGACCAGTTCCTGGTTGGTGGTGGCGATCTCGGAGAACCCGCGCACGGTCAGCGAGCTGAAGAGCAGGGCCAGCGCCTGGAACCAGCCGGGCCCGCTGTGCCAGGGGCGCACCGCCCACGGCAGGACGAGGGCACCCGCCGTGCCGGCCGCCACGGCCGCGGTGGCCCGGGCGGGGAACAGCACGGCGACGAACGAGACCACGCCGGTGCCCAGGAAGAAGGCGTCGGCGTGGGCGAAGGGAAGGGCGGCCGCGAAGAGCACCGCCTGCCCGGCCGTCAGGAACTCGGCCTGCCGGCGTCGGCCCCGGGCGAACGCGATGCCGCCGGCCGCGTAGCAGGCCGTGAAGGCCGCGACGACCGCGTACCCGGCGACGGCCCGCGCCCCGGTGACGGTGTGGGACACGCCCAGGGCGGTGAGGGCCGGGTAGACGAGCATCCCGGTGGCCAGCATGACGCGCCGCCAGCCGTGCGCCCACGGGTGCGATCCGGGGTCGGGGCCTTCGTCGGTCACGGGTGCTCCTTCCACCGGTCGGGGCTCAGTTCTGCGGGGCGGCCGTCCCGAAGAGCGTACGCAGGTGGCGTCCGTTGAGGATCACGGCCACCCCCAGCAGCAGGGCGCCGCACAGCGCCTGCTCGGCCTTCATCCAGAACGGGAACGTGCCCGGCAGGGCGATGATCACGACGATCGCGACGAGCATCGCGGTCGAGATGATCCGCAGCCGGCGGAACGCTCCGGTCGAGCCCCCCGCCGCCCTGACCGCCAGGACGAGCGTGATCACCGAGCTCGCCGCGACGGCGCTGCCGCGGATCCAGACGGCGACGTTGACGAGGTCGGGGTGGCCGGCGAGCGCGACGATCGCGGCCATCGTGACGAGGCTGATCCCGAGGTAGGCGCCCAGGAGGCGGCGGATCGTGCGGAAGGCCCGGCGGGTCTCGGGGTGGTTCAGATCGGTCGAGGTCATGGCATTCATGCTGGCGGGGGGCACCCCTCGCGGGGCAGTGTGCTCGCACACCGATGGGGCGTGACAAATGTCAGCGCCCCGGCCGGCCCCGCTCACCCCCACCCCGGCACCGGCGGCTGCGGCCACGGCGGCGGGGCCGGCAACCCCGGGTCCGGCGCCGGGCCGCGGCCCGCGAGCCAGGCGAGCAGCGCGTGGCCGGGGCCGGACGCCGTCGGGGCGGGCGCGGTCTGGCCGGTCTGGCCGGTCTGGGCGACGGTCCAGGCGCGGCCGAGGTCGACGGCCTCGAACCGGCCGACCGGGAAACCGCACTCGGCCAGGGCGGCCACGGTCTCCTCCAGGGCCCCCGCGACGAAGCCGGCCGACCAGTCGGCCGGGGTGCGGCCGAGGGCCAGGTCGGTGTGGTGGACCTCCAGTTCGCGCCGTGCGCGGTGGAGGGTGTACCAGGCCGGGTGCTTCCATCCCGCGAGGGCGGTGACCAGGACGGACCAGCGCCCGGCGGGCATCGCCGAGGCCTCGTCGAGCAGCCGGTCGAGGCTCGCGCGCAGGTCGGCGGCGAGGGCGGGGGCGTCCCGCCCGGCGCCCTCGCCCAGCAGGCGTTCCAGGGTGGCTCCGTCGGCCCTGGGCCCGGGTTCGGTGCCCGTCCGGGCCAGGACCAGGAGCCAGGTGTAGACGTCGGCGCTGCGGGCGACGTGGGTGACGACGTGCGCCCGGCTCCAGCCGGGCAGCGCCGACGGTCCGCGTGCCTGCGTCTCGGTCAGGGCCGAGACGCAGGCGGCGAACCGGGCGGCGGACGCGTGGACGGCGTCGAGGAGTGCGGTGCGGCCTTCCACGGTGCGGCCTTCCACGGTGCGGTCTTCCACGGTGATGCCCGGCTTCCTTGCCCGGTACGGTCGTTCCGGGTGGCGAGTTCTGCTGTCCAACGGCTAACTTCCCTGCTCCGCCAGGAACTTGATGCCGTCGAGGGTGGCCGCCATGCCGGTCCGCAGTTCACCGAGGCGGACCTCGATGATCTGCTCCTCGCGGTCCGGCCAGCGGTCGATGGCGGCCGTCACGCCGTTGCGGCCGGGGCCGATCAGCACCGAGTGCCGCAGCCGGGTGCCGCCGTCCTCCGGCGTGAGCTCGTAGCGCCAGGAGGCGAGCGAGGCCGCCGGGTCCGTCGAGGGGCGGCCGAACCGGCCGTCCGCATCGGTGACGATCCACGCGAACACCTCCCGGTCGGTCAGCTCCGTCACGTGGGAGACCGTCCGCCAGTTGCCCAGCCGCTCGTTCTCGTTGTGCCCCTCGAAGCGGGCCCCGACCGCGGGCCCCTCCGCGCCGTCGAGCCAGGCGACGCCCCGGAGTTCGGGGCTGAGCCGGGCGGGCAGGGCGATGTCGGTGACCAGCGACCAGACCTCCTCGACCGTGGCCTTGATGTGCACCTCGCAGAACGTCCGCGGTCCGTCCGCGTATCGCATGGCGCTTCCCCTCCGTCGCCGGGACCTTCACGGTTCCCGGGTGGTGACCGTCCGTGATGTTAGCGAGTTGTCATGGACCTCGACAGGTGCCGGACCAAACCCCGGCGATCTCCTCGGCCCGCTCACCGGACCCTCGACGTTCGGCCGCCCCGCCCGACGGACAATCCGTTCGCAGACCGTCAGTTCCCGGTCACCACCGCGCGGGCCAGCCGGATCAGGTCCGGGATGGCCGGGTGCGCCGGGACGCCCCGGCGCCAGGCCAGGAACAGCGGGACGGGCGGGGCGTCGGCGAGCGGGCGGTAGGCGATCGCGGGGTGCTTGTGCAGCCGCGGCGTCGCGGCCGTCGAGATGCCGACGGCCCGGCCCGCGGCGATGGCGGTCAGCCACTCGTCGGTGTTGGCGACCTCGATCGTCGCCGTCGGGCGTCGGCCGGCCGGCCACAGGTCGAGGGTCGTGGTGCCGGCGACCGTGTTGAGGGCGACCGGCCACGCCGCGAGGTCCGCCAGGGTGAGGGCCTCGCGGTCGGCGAGGTCGCTCGCCGCGGGCACCACCGCCACCCGCTCCTCGTCCAGCAGCAGCTCGGTGGCGAGACCGGGCGCCGTGACCTCGCCGCGCAGCAGGGCGATGTCGACCCGGCCCTGGGTGAGGCCGGCCGTACGGTCGTCGATGCGGCGCAGTTCGAGCGGCACGTCGGGGTGCTCGTCGTCCCATCGGCGCAGCAGCGGGATGGTGTGGTCGCCGAGGGCGGCCCAGGGGTGGCCGAGGCGCAGCGGCGGGGAGGCGAGCGTGCGGGGGTCGAGGGCGCTGTCCACCGCGGCGAGCGCGGCGGCGGCGCGGTCGCGGAAGGTGCGGCCGGCGGCGGTGAGGTCCAGGTGGTGGGTGGAGCGGTCGATCAGGCGGACGCCGAGGTGGTCCTCCAGCTGGCGCAGGGTCCGGGAGAGCGCGGGCTGGCCGGTGTGGAGGCGGGCGGCGGCGCGGGTGATCGTGCCCTCCTCGACGATGGCGAGGAAGGCTCGCAGGTGGCGCAGCTCGATGGTCATGCTTCGGAAGCATAACGGCTTGCCATTCGGCATTTCCCGGGGCACGAACGAATCCCTAACGTGGGGGGCATGACGAACACGGTGTCCGGGATGTCCCGGACGGCGGCAGCCGCCGCGACGCTCCCGGCGCCCCACCCGGCGGGACGGCCCGTCGTGCCGTCCCGGAGCGGCCTCGGCGGGATCGGGCTGGTGCTGGGCGGCACGCTGTCGGTGCAGTTCGGCTCGGCCGTCGCCGCCCTGCTGTTCCCGCGCGTCGGGCCGTTGGGAACGGTGGCGCTGCGGGTGACGATCGCGGCCGTGCTGCTGCTCGCGGTCTGCCGGCCCCGGCTGCGCGGCCACAGCCGCGGGGACTGGGCCGTCGCCGGGGCCTTCGGGGTGGCGCTCGGCGGCATGAACATCCTCTTCTACCAGGCGATCGACCGGATCCCGCTGGGACCCGCCGTGACGCTGGAGGTGCTCGGCCCGCTCGTGCTGTCGGTGGTCGCCGCCCGCCGGGCGGTGAGCCTGGTGTGGGCGGCGCTCGCGCTCGCGGGCGTCTTCCTGCTCGGCCGGGACGGCTTCGAGCGGCTCGACCTGACGGGCGCCGGGTTCGCGCTCGCCGCCGGCGCCCTGTGGGCGGCGTACATCGTCCTCAACTCCCGCTCCGGGGCCCGCTTCCCCCGCCTGGACGGGCTCGTGGTGGCGATGTCCGTGGCGGCGCTGATGAGCCTGCCGCTGGGGATCGCCGCCGCGGGCACCGCCCTGCTCGACCCCGGGGTGCTGGCGCTCGGGCTGGCCGTGGCACTGCTCTCCTCCGGCCTGCCGTACGCCCTGGAGGTGCTCGCCCTGCGGCGCCTGCCGGCGGCGACCTTCGCGGTGCTGATGAGCCTCGCCCCGGCGGTCGGCGCCCTGGCCGGCTTCCTGGTGCTGGGGCAGACCCTGTCGGCGTCGCAGTGCGCGGCGGTCGCCCTGGTGATGGCCGCGAGCGCGGGCGCCGTCCGCACCGGCCGGGCCGGGCGGGCGTAGCGGCGGGCGCCGTCCGCACCGGCCGGGCGTAACCGTCACCCCAGCTCGCCGACCAGGCGGGTGGCGAGCGGGACGGGGACGGCGTGGCGGGCGGCGGCGCGGAGGAGGGCTCCGCCGATGGCGTCGAGTTCCAGGGGGCGACCCGCCTCCGCGTCGCGTTGCATGGAGGACTTCGCGGTGGGCGGGAACGCGTCGTAGAGCGCCAGCGACTTCGCCGGATCCGCCGGAGCCCCGCACGCGCGGGCGACGGCGGCGGCCTCCGCCACGAGGGCCTCCAGCTCGGCGCGGTGCTCGGCGCGGACGCTCCCGATCGGGAGCCCGTACCGGGTGGTGAGCAGCGCGAACGGTGCGAGGAACGCGAACTTGGCCCACAGCACGGCCGGTTCGTCCGCGCTCACCCGGGTGCGCACGCCCGCGCCCTCCAGCAGCCGCGCGACCTTGTCGAGCCGGTCGGCCGGACCGGCGAGGTCGATCTCGGTGAACGGGCTGCCGTGCTCGACCACGCCCGGCGCCACCCGGGCCGACTCGACCCGGACGACGGCCCCGACGACCCGCTCCGCCCCGAACCGGCCGCGCAGCTGCGCCGGATGCTCGATGCCGTTGAGCAGCGGCACCACCAGTCCGTCCGCGACGAGGGCGGGCGGCACCCGCTCCAGCGCCTCCGCCAGGTGGGTGTGCTTGACGGTCACCAGGCACAGGTCGACGGGTTGGCGCAGCGTGGTGTCCGCCGCCACGGGTGCGGTGAACTCGCCGAACTGGGCGCTGCGCACCCGGATCCCGTCCCGGCGCAGCGCCTCGGCGGTCGCTTCCCCGGCGAGGCAGATCACCTGGTGCCCGGCCCGCGCCAGCAGCGCGGCGAGCAGCCCGCCGACCCCACCGGGGCCGAGCACGGCGACCGTCCGGCGGGGGCCGAGGACGGTCTGGCAGGCCTCCCACGCGGCCGGGCTCAGGAGCGGCCGCAGCCGGGTGAACAGGGCGAGCAGGTCCGCGCCCCACCGCTCGCGGAAGGCCGGGTCGCTCCCGACGATGTCGAGCTCGTTGGCGGCGGTCAGCTCCGCGAAGTCGCGCAGTTCGGACGGGTCGGGGGTGAGCGCGCGGCCGGTGAAGCGGTCGTGGAAGTCGGCGTCCGGGCCGGGCAGTCCGGGGTAGGTGGCGCGGCGGTCGCAGCTCGCGTACCGGTGGACGATCCGCTCGGCCCCCGGGCCGATCACGGCGGCCAGGTCGGTGCGGCGGTCGAGCGGCAGGAGGGCGGTGGGGAAGCCGTCCGTCCCGTAGGCGGCGTGGCAGAGCCCGGCGAGCTGGAGGTCCGGGCGGGCGCCCCAGTCGGCGAGCCGGCGCCGGACGCGTTCCAGGTGGGCGAGCAGGGTGCCGCCGGGGTGCTCGATGCCGTCCGCGCCGAGCGAGCGCAGCACGGAGACGGCTCGGGCGATGACATGGTCGGTCGTCAACTCTGGTTTCCTCTCGGGGGATTGTGGGTCGGCACCCGCCGTGCCCCGCCGTGCGTCCGGAACGCGCGAGGACAGCGGGCGGGTTGCCGCCCTGGGCCCTGCAGCGATGATCGAGCCGCGCGGACATCCAAGTCAATCCACGGGTTCACTGGGGAACCCCCAAGGGAAAGCTTGGGTCAGCACGGGCGTACGGTGACTGCCGTGACCCTCGACGATCTCCGCGTCTTCGCCGCGGTGTGCCGGGCCGGCTCGCTCAGCGCCGTGGCCCGCCGGCTGTCCTGCACGCAGTCCGCCGTCAGCCAGCACGTGAAACGGCTCGAACGGGAGCTCGGCGTCGTCCTGCTCGAACGCCATCCCCGCGGCGTCGTGCCGACTAAGGCCGGGCACCTGCTGCGCGCGGCGGCCGTCGACAGCCTCGGCGGCATCGACCACGCGTTGCGCGGCATCGACGAACTCGCCCGCGGGGAGGGCGGATCGGTGCGGATCACGACCGGCGCCACCAGCATCCGGCACTTCATGTCCGCGGCCGTCGTCGACTTCCGGCGCCGTTTCCCGGGGGTGAGCCTGGAGTTCCAGACGGAGGTGTCCAGCCGCAGCTGCTTCGAGGCGCTCGCCGCGGGCCGCGTCGACCTCGCGTGGATCTCGCTCGGTGCGCCCGCGCGCGGGATCGAGCAGCGGCCGGTCGTCGAAATGCCCTGGGTGCTCGCCGTCGCCGCCGGGGACCCGCTCGCCGGCCGCACCCACGTCGACCCGGTCGACCTCCAGGACGCCCGCCTCATCGGGCTGCCGCAGAACTCCGTCTCACGCTCCCGACTCGACTCCTGGCTCGCCACGTCGGGCATCCGGCCGGTCTTCGACACCAGCGTCGCGGACTGGGACACCGCGATCCTGCTGGCCGAGCTCGGGCTCGGCCAGGCCGTCGTGCCCGCCCTCCCCGAGTGGCAGGGCCCGGGCCACCCGGGCCTGCGGCTGGTCCCGCTGCCCGCCCTCCCCGTGCTCACCGCCGGCTGGGCCGTCCGCCGCTGGGACACCCTCTCGCCGCTGGCCCGCGCCTTCGCGGACACCGTCGCCGAGCACTGCGGGACGTGAGCGGCCCGACCGGGCGGGCCGGGCCGGGGTGGGGTGGTGTGCCGCGGATACCCGTCCGGGCGTCAAATGGATCTGCTGGAAGTGGAAATGATCCGCCTCCAGGCGGGCGCTCGGGAGAGGTGAAGGCAGATGTGGCCCGGGGTCAACGGCATGCGGTCGATGGAGCTCGGCACTCCGGCAGGGCCTCACCCGGCGGCTCCGCTCAGGCGAAGGACGGCCAGCGCTCGGCGGCCCACTCGCGCCACGTCGCCCAGCCCGGCGGCACGGCGGCGGGCTCGCGGGCCGAGAGCTCGGCGGCGTCGGGTTCCTCGAAGCGGGACCGGCCGTGCTGGATGTCGGCCTCCGACATCGGGAACGTCTCGTCGGGGGTGGTCGCCCAGCGATGGGCGATCCGGGCGCGCTGGGTCGCGTCGTCCACCGGCAGGTAGACCATCCGGAAGCGCACCGACTCGGCCTCGGCCAGCCAGCGGATGGCGGAGCGTTCGTCCCGGGACCAGCACCCGTAGTCCACCACGACGTCGGTGCCCAGCCGGACCGTCTCCAGGGCGAGCCAGAGCATCCGGCCCTCCAGCACGTCGCGCTTGCCCTCCGGCTCCGCCTCGCCGAACAGCGGGATCATCCAGTCGTCGGGCGTCAGGCGCAGCGCGCCGTGCTCGGCGGCGAGCTGCCGGGCGCGCGTGGTCTTGCCGGCGCCGGGCAGGCCGACCATCAGGAACAACGTGGTCACCCCTGCATGGTGCCGGTGGGGATCGGCCGGGGGCGACCGGTTTTCACGGCGGGAACGCCCCACGCCGGCGACGCCCCACGCCGGGAACGCCTTACGGCAGGAACGCCCCCACCGCCGCCCGCGTCAGCGTCCGGAAGCGCTGCTCGCCGAGGGCGCCCGGGAAATGCCCGCCGCGCTCCAGGCTGATCACGCCGTGCGCGGCCGCCCACAGCGTGTCCGTCACCTCGTCCACGTCCGCGTCCGCCCGCAGCACGCCCGCCTCGACGCACGCCCGCGCCGCCTCCCGCAGGACGTCGAGGCTCGCGGCGGCGGCCGTCCTGCACTCGTCGTCCGGGACGAAGCCGGGCACCCCCTCGCCGTGCATGACGCCGTAGAAGTTGGGCTCCTCCAGCGCGTTGGCCCGGTAGGCGCGGCCGAGGGCGGCCAGGTGCTCGGCCGGATCGTCACCGCGGGGCACCGCGTCCAGGCGGCGGCGCAGCCGGGCGAAGCCCTCCAGGTAGAGCTCCCGCGTGATGCCGTCCTTGGCCCCGAAGTGCCGGTACAGGACGGTGGTCGAGCAGTCCGCCGCGGCGGCGACGCGGCGCATGCTCAGCGCGGCCGGGCCCTCGGCGGCGAGCAGGCCGGCGGCGATGTCCAGCAGGGCGGTGCGCAGCGCGGCCTCGCCCAGGGCCTGGGCCCGGGCGAAGGCGCCGGTGGGTGATTTGGCGGGCATGCGGACGATTCTCCCGTACGTGGTGCGCTCAGCTCGGTCAGGGCAGCGGACGGTAGATCGGCACGCCCGCCTCTTCCAGCGCCGCCCGGCGGGCGAAGTACTCGTCGCCCATCGGGTCGACGCCGAGCAGCGGCATCGCGCTGCGCCACGTCGTGACGTCCTCCGGGGCGAGATCGGCGGCCGTGGCGAAGTGCCGCTCGGCGGCGCCCGGGTGGCCGTGGCGCAGCAGCCACAGGGCGAGTGCGGCCTCGGTGCGGGCTCGCTGGCGCGCGGGGGTGCCCGGCTCGGTCAGTGCGGCGACGGCGTCGGCGTCGACGCCCGGGTCGCCGGTGGCCACCCAGCGGCGCAGCGCGGCGAGCGTCCTGCCGGAGTCGAGGCCGCTCATCGAGCGGAAGAGGTCGGTCGCGAACTGGGTGTCGCTGGGCCGGGCGATGCGGCCGTCCTCGTCGATCCAGACCGCGGTGGGGACGTTGAGCAGCTGGTAGAGGTCGGCGACCCGGCCGTCGACGTCGATCAGCGCCGGGTGGGTCGGCGCGGCCTCGGCGATCCAGGGCGCGGCGTCCTCGGCCCTGCGGTCGACGGCGACGCTCAGCAGGGAGAAGCCGTCGGCGGCGAGTTCGGCGTGCAGGCGCTCCCACGTGGGCAGGTCGTAGCGGCAGCCGCACCAGGAGGCCCAGAAGACCAGCGCGACCTTGCGCCCGCGCAGGTCGCTCAGCGCGTGCCGGACGCCGTGGACGTCCGGGAGCGAGAAGTCGGGCGCCTGGCCGGCGGCCAGGGCGGCGGAGCGGTCGTCGGCGGAGGCGCCGAGGGCGAGGACGCCGACGGCGGGCTCGGCGGCCACCGGGCGGCCGAGCAGGGCGGCGAAGGCGGTGAGGTCGAGGCGGCCGGCGTCCTCGAACCGGGCGACGGCCGCCGCCGGGACGCAGACGTCTCCGCGGCACCAGCCCTGCGGTTTGCGGGTGAAGCCCAGCGCGCGTTCGACGTCCGCGTGGGCGAGCCAGACGTGCGGGTCCGCGCCGTCCGGTGCGGGGCGCAGGTCGGCCGCGACCCGGGTCTCGCTGTGGTCGTCCAGGATCGTCAGCTCGACGGTGCCGCCCATGGGACGCCTCCTCGATCGAAATAACGCCGTTATTTGAGAATAACGACGTTATTCCGGGATTCCGGGAGGCGCAACCGCTTACCGGTCCAGGAAGCGCTTCGGCCCGTTCCGGACCCCGTCCGTCGGCACCGTCGCGGCGAACCAGACCACCTCGACGACCAGCCCCTCGTCGATCGGCAGGTCCGTCCCGCCGCCGTGACGGCCCGACTACCCCGGGGTCCGGACCGCCCGGGCGAAGCGGGAGGACCACTCGTCGAGCCGCTCGACCAGTTCGGGCGGCTCGACGACGGTGAACTCAGCACCGAGCGAACCGAGGGCCATGATGGGCCAGTTGAGGTCGTCGGCGGCCATCACGATCCGGCAGCGCCCCTCGTCGACCTCCTCGACCGCGCCCCACCGGCCGATCCGCTCGCGCACGCCCCCGGCCGGCGCGGCCACCACCGCCTCGACCCGGTACGGGCGGACGAGGCCGTTGACGCCCGCCCGGACGAACTCGGCGGCGTCGGCGGCCGGCAGCTCGCGCGGGGCGAACCGGCCGCCGCCACCCTCGGGCGCCGTGAGCCGGTCGAGCCGGAAGGTGCGCCAGTCCTGGCGGGTGAGGTCGTACGCCACCAGGTACCAGCGACGCCCCAGGCACACCAGCCGGTGCGGCTCGACGTGCCGGTCCGCCCGCCTGCCGTCCGCCGCCGTGTACGAGAAGCGCAGCCGCTCGGCGTCCCGGCAGGCCAGCGCCACCACCGTCAGCCCGTCCGGGTCGACCGGCGCCGCGAGCCGACCGCCCCAGTCGACCGGCACCGTCATCGCCCGCAACGCCTCCACCCGCCGCCGCAGCCGGGCCGGCATCACCTGCACCACCTTCGCAAGCACCCGCACCGACGCCTCGGCGATCCCCTCCACCGGGCTCTCCGCCGCCGCCTGGAGGCCCACCGCCAGCGCGACCGCCTCCTCGTCGTCGATCACCAGCGGCGGCAGGGCGGCGCCCGCGGCGAGCTGGTAACCGCCGTCGACGCCGCGCTGCGCCTCGACGGGGTAGCCGAGCTCGCGCAGCCGGTCGATGTCGCGGCGCAGGGTGCGGGCGGAGACGCCGAGCCGCTCGGCGAGTTCCTCGCCGGGCCAGTAGCGATGCGTCTGCAGGAGGGAGAGCAGCCGGAGGGTGCGAGTGCTGGTGTTCGCCATGACTCCGATTCTCCGCGCAATTCAGGTCAGGAAGTGGCCGCAATGGTCCCTACTGTGGTTCCTGTCCGAGGGAGCAGGAAGCAACACGGAAGGCGATCACCATGACCACCACCACCTCCACCGCTGTGGACAAGGCCACCGACATCACCGGCGAGCGCGCCGACCTCCTCGTGGCGCTGGCCAAGCAGCGGCACTTCCTGGGCTTCACCGCCCGCGACCTCACCGACGAGCAGGCCGGGCAGCGCACCACCGTCAGCGAGCTGTGCGTGGGCGGCCTGATCAAGCACGTGACGGTGGTCGAGAGGCTGTGGGCGGACTTCATCGTCGACGGCCCGTCCGCGATGCCCGACTTCTCGACCTTCACCGCGGAGGACTACGCCCGCCGCGCCGACGAGTTCCGCATGCTGCCCGGCGAGACCCTGGCCGGCGTGCTCGCCGCGTACCGGGAAGTGGCCCTCCGCACGGACGAGTTGGTCGCCACCCTGCCCGACCTGGGCGCGGTCCAGCCGCTCCCGAAGGCCCCCTGGTTCAAGGACGAGGCCTGGTCCGCGCGCCGCGTCCTCCTCCACATCATCGCCGAGACCGCCCAGCACGCGGGCCACGCCGACATCATCCGCGAGGCCATCGACGGCGCGAAGAGCATGGGCTGACGATCGACCGGACCCGCCGCGCCCGCCGGGCCGCAGCCGACCCGGCTGCGGCCCGGCGCCGTCGGAGCGACAGCGCTTCACCGGCGCCGGTCAGGCCGGGGTGATCCGGTAGGACGGGAGACCGCGGCGGCGTATCAGGAACTCGGCGACGACGAGGTTGGGGAGCCAGGCGAGGAAGGGCAGGACGGCGTACGCGGTGTCGAACACGTGCGCGCCGTCCACGGGCCCGTCGGCGGTGAGCGTCTGGAGGAGGATCAGGACGCCGAGCCACGCCCGGAGGGTGACGGCGGCGTAGGTGAGGGCGAAGCTGCGGATCATCCAGGCGCGGTGGTTCGGCAGGTCGCCCCCGCGGATGGCGCGGTAGGCGCGCCAGGTCGTCCACGCCCACAGCAGCGCGAGGCTGCCGAAGCCGAAGAAGCCGTCGAAGGCGATCGAGCTGACGAAGGACATCACGAGGGCGGCCGGCGAGCCGAGGCCGACGCCCGCCAGGTACACGCGGCCCGTCCAGCGGTGGACCGCGCGGGAGCGGCGCCGCAGCGCGGCGGAGAACTGGAACGGGCCGACGAGCAGCGCTACCGAGGCCGTCACGATGTGCACGTAGAAGGCGAGTTGGATGCCGAGGGGACGCTCGGCGTAGGTGGCGGCGAGGCCGCCGCGCGAGCCGTCGAGGGGCAGACCGGCCTGGGCGTAGGTGGCGACGACGTAGCCGACGATCCCCAGGGAGGTCAGGAGGACGACGGTCCAGGGGAAGCGTCCACTTCCGGGGCCCGTCCCCTCGGTGGGGGCGACGGCGGGCGGAGCCGTGGTGCTGGTCATGAGTGTCCCCGATCTGGTCGATGGAGCGTCCCCGGGCAGGGGCGGCGCGACCCACCCCCAATGTGGACACTGTGAACTTACGCGCGGATGTGGACGGCGTCAACATCCACCTCGATTCGCCACCCGCCCATCCTCAACCACTGTGCAGCACAAGAGAGTTCATGAGGAGAACCAGGCCGGTCCCGGTCGACGTGTTCACGCTGTTAACATCGAGCATGGATTCACAGCGAGCGGGCTACCACCACGGCAACCTCCGCGAGGCCCTCGTGCAGGCCGGCGTCGAACTCGCGCGCGAGGGCGGCCCCTCGACCATCGTGCTGCGCGAGACCGCGCGCCGGGTCGGCGTCTCGCCCAACGCGGCCTACCGGCACTTCTCCGCCCTGCCGGACCTCGTCGACGAGGTCGCCCGGGACTCCCGCCGACGCCTCGCCGAGGCCATGGACGCCGAGTTGGAGCGGCGCACGCCCGCCGCCGACCCGGGGCTCGACGCGGTCGGCCGCCTCACCGCCGTGGGCGAGGGCTACATCCGCTACGCCCTGGCCGAGCCCGGCCTGTTCGCCACCGCGTTCCCGACCGGTGGCAAGACCCCGGCCCCCGAGCAGAGCGGGCAGGACCCCGCCCCCGACGAGGAGGGCGACGAGGTGCGGCGCGGCCCCTCCGCGATCCTCCAGGAGGCCCTCGCCGCACTCGACGCCGCCGGCCTCCTCGCCGAACCCGCCGCGACCGCCACCTTCAACGCCTGGGCCGGCGTCCACGGCCTGGCCCTGCTCCTGCTCGGCCCCTACGCCGAACTCCCGGAGGAGACACGGGAGTCCGCCATCACCGACGGCGTCGCGTTCGTCGTCCGGGGCCTCACGACCGCGCAGGCAAGGAGCTGAAGCGGTCCGATGACGTTCAGGCCGGCTCGGCCACCGCCCGCGCGAGCGCCGCGACCGTCCGGCGGACGTCCGCCTCCGTCGTGCGCCAGTTGCTGAACGCCGCGCGGAGGGCCGGGACCCCGGCGTAGCGCGTCGGTGTGAAGAAGGCCTCCCCCGCGACCTCCGCGGCCAGGCCGGCGAGCCGCTCGGCGGTGGGGTCGTCGGCGAGCGTGAAGCAGACGACGTTCAACCGCACCGGCGCCAACAGGCGCAGCCCGTCGATGCCCGCCACCGCCTCCCCGAGCGTCCGGGCCCCGGCGACGCAGCGCTCGACGATCTCGCGGTGGCCGGCCCGCCCGTACGCGCGCAGCGTGAACCAGGCGGCGAGGGCGCGCAGTCGGTGCGAGTTCTCGGGGGTGAGGTGGACGAGGTCGGGGTGCTCGCCGAGCGGGCCGAGGTAGGCGGCGGCGTTCTGGAAGACGCGGGCCTGCAGGTCGCGGCGGCGGGTGAACTGCACGGCGCTGTCGTAGGGCACGTTGAGCCACTTGTGGAGGTCGACGCAGACGGAGTCGGCGAGGTCCAACCCGGCTACGAGCCCGGCGTGTTCCGGCGTCAGGGCGGCGAAGGCGCCGAACGCGCCGTCCACGTGCAGCCAGAAGTCGTACCGTTCGCGGAGCGCGGCGATCGCCCGCAGGTCGTCGAAGTCGACGGTGTTCACGGTGCCCGCGTTGGCCACGACGACGCACGGACCGTCCGCTGCCGCGAGCGCCCGCTCCAGCGCCGCGGGGTCGACCGCCTCGCGGCCCGCCAGCGTCGGCACGGCGGTGAGCGCCGAGCGGCCGAGACCCAACACGGACAGCGCCTTGGCGATGCTGGAGTGCGCACTGCCGGACAGCACCCGCACCCGGCCGAGCGCGCCGGCGCCGTCCTCGGCGACGTCCACGCCGAGGCGCTCGCCCAGCCACTCGCGGGCGATCGCGAGGCCGACGGTGTTCGACATGGTGGCGCCGCTCACGAACGTGCCGGTGTGCGCGTCGGAGAGGCCGAAGAGCTCGCGCAGCCAGCCGACCGTCTCGCGCTCCAGGTGCTGCCCGGCCGGGTCGAGCGAGGAGTTGGAGTTCTGGTCGGCGGTGGCGGTGAGCCAGTCCCCCGCGAGGGCCGCCGGGGTCGCGCCGCCGGTGACGAACCCGAAGTAGCGCGGACCGGCGCTCGCGCTCAGCCGCGGCTCCCAGCGCTCGGCGAACTCCGCCAGCGCCGCGCGCAGCCCGATCCCGCCGCCGTCCCCCAGCCGCACCGGCGCGGACTCCGCCAGCGGCGTGACCACCGGCCGCTCGTCGAGACCGCCCAGGAAGGCGACGGCCCGCTGCCGGGTCTCCTCCAGCAGCGCGGGCAACTGGTCCAGGTCGGCGGCGAGTTCAGGGTGCATGGGGTCACTCCGTGGCGGGGAAGATCAACTGTGTCCCGAGCGTATCGACCGGCGCACCGGCCGTCCCGGTCCAATTCCACCCGAGTGGACTGCTCCGGGCCGCGCATGGGCTAGCATGACCGCCATGACGACGTGCCGCGGATCCTGGTGGGCCCCCGATCGGGTGGCCTGACAGCGCAGCGCGTCATGTATCGGCCGTCCGGTGGGCGGCCGATTCGCGTTTTCCGGGGCCCCCGCTGGACTCGACGCCAAGGACGGCGAACCAGTGGACGACAGGACTCTCACGCACACCCCGGACCTCACCTGGCCGCGGCTGCTCGCCGCCCTGGCGGGCGGACACGACCTGCGGGCCGACGAGGCGCGGTGGGCCATGGAGCGCGTGCTGGACGACGACTTCCGACCGGAGCAGCTCGCGGCCTTCCTGATGGGCCTGCGGGTCAAGGGCGAGAGTGCCGCCGAACTGTCCGGCCTGGTCGCGGCCGCGCTCGACCACGCGGTGCCGCTGGACGTCGACGACGGCCGGTGCGTCGACCTCGCCGGCACCGGGGGCGACGGCGGCTCGACCGTCAACATCTCCACCATGGCCTCCGTCGTGGTCGCCGCCTGCGGGGTGCCCGTCGTCAAGCACGGCGGCCGCTCGGCCTCCTCCAGGTGCGGCACCGCGGACGTCCTGGAGGCGCTCGGGATCCCGCTGGACCTGCCGCCCGCGGCCGTCGCCGAGGTCGCCCGCCGGGCCGGCATCACGTTCTGCTTCGCGCCGGTCTTCCACCCGGCGCTGCGCAACGCCGCCCCGGTGCGCCGTGCGCTCGGCGTGCCGTCCGCGTTCAACCTGCTCGGGCCGCTGATCGGCCCGGCCCGGCCGCGCCACCAGGTGGTCGGCGTCGCCGACCTGCGGGCGGCCCCCGCGATCGCCGGCCTGCTGGCCGCTCGCGGCACCTCCGCCCTGGTGGTGCGCTCCGAGGACGGGACGGACGAGCTGACGACGACCGCGCCGGCCCGGATCTGGGCGGTCCAGGACGGCACCGTGACGGAGGAACGGCTCGATCCCGCCGGCCTCGGGCTCGCGCCGGCCCCCGCCGGGGCGCTCGTCGGCGGCGGCCCCGAGCACAACGCGCGCGTCCTGCGGGAGGTCGTGGCGGGCGCGACGGGCCCGGTGCTGGACAGCGTCCTGCTCAACGCGGCGGCCGCCCTGATCGCCGCCCGGCCCCGGCCCGGCCGGGTGGCGCCGCGGTTCCCGGCCGCCCTGCACGAGGCGCGACAGGCCGTGGAGTCGGGGGCCGCGCTGAAGGCGCTCGACGGATGGCTCACGGCGGTCCAGGACGTGCGGACGGCCGGATAGCGGCGATTCGGCCACCCGGCGCGAGGACATCGCCCGCCCCACGGGGGGAGGGCGGGCGACGTCCGCGCGCCGGGTGACCGGCGGGTTCCGGCTCCCCCCGGGCCGGAACCCCCGCCCCCACGCGGGCGAACCGTCCACCTGTGGTGCCGTCCCGGAAGCCGCCGCTGCCCTGATCGGAGACGGCCTGGCCGGGAACGGAAGCGGAGAACCGCGGCCGCGATCGCCATTCTGGGCACGGCACACCCACCCCCACATGGGGGACCGGCCCCCATCTTCTTACGCGCCCCGGGATCCCCCGGACCCACCCGGCTTGATCAAACTCTTGTGCGAACCGTCTTCCGGCTGACACGCTCTGTGCCGTGACCACTCCTCCGAGCGACGCGACGGCCGCGGCCCTGACGGGACGCTGGTGGGAGCCCGGCCTGCGCCCCGGCGAGCCCGCGTGTGACGGCCGCCCCGCGTGGGCCGCCTTCGTCGAGGAAGCGGTCGCGGGCGCAGGCGTGCCGCAGGTGCCCGCGGGCCCGATGCCGGGCACCACCGGATTCCGCCCGGTCGTGGCGCCGCTCGTCCGGACCGCGCTGACCCGCGTGCACACCGCAATCCCGCCGGAACTCGCCGGCCTGCCCGCGATCCGGGCCCGGTTCGCCGACGACCTCGCGGACGCCCTCACCCGGCAGGCCGCCCGCACGCTCGTCCTGGAACTCCACACCGCCCGGACGAACGGCCACCTGACGGGCCCCGCCTCGGAGGGACGTTTCCGTTCCTACATCGAGTCGACCGCCCACCGGCCCGGCCTGTCAGGCCTCTTCCGCGCCTACCCCGTCCTGGCGAGGATCCTGGCGCAGACCTGCCTGGCCGCCGCCGAGGCACTCACCGTCCTGCTGAACAGGTTCGCCGCCGACCGGGCGGACATCGTCACCACGCTGCTCGGCGGCACCGACCCGGGTCCGCTGACCGCCGTCCACCGCACCGGCGACCAGCACCGACGCGGCCACGCCGTCGCCGTCATGCACTTCGCAGACGGAGCAAGGGTCGTGTACAAGCCGCGCTCGCTACGGACCCACCACCACTTCAACGCCGTCATCGACCGGTTCAACGCCCAACCCGGCTCGCCCGGCCTGCGGGCCGTCGCCCTGGTCTCCCGGGACGGCTACGGCTGGACGGAGTTCGTCGACCGCCGCCCGTGCACAACACCCCGGGAAGTGGAGCGCTTCTACCTCCGGCAGGGCGCCTGGCTCGCGCTGCTGCACGCCTTCGACTGCACCGACCTGCACTTCGAGAACCTCATCGCGTGCGCGGACCACCCCGTACCGGTCGACCTCGAAACCCTCTTCCACCCGCCCGCACCGCAGCAGCCCGGGGAGTCCGTCGATCCGGCGGCCGTCGCCCTCGCCGCCTCGATGCACCGGACCGGCCTGCTGCCGCGCCTGATCCTCGGTGACGAACGGGCCGTGGACGCCTCCGGACTGGGCGGCGACGCCGGGGCCACCGTGCCCGGGGAGTCCGTGCGGTGGGAGGAGGCCGGCACCGACCGGATGCGGCTCGTCCGCCACCCCGGCGAACTCCACGGCGGTGCCAACCGCCCCACCCTCGCCGGCACGGACGCCGACCCGGCCGACCACGTCGGCGCCCTGCTCGACGGCTACCGCCTGGCCCGGCGCATCCTCGCCGACGACAGGGACGGACTGCTCGCCCTGCTGCCCGCGTTCGCCGACGACGAGACCCGCGTCGTCGTCCGCGCGACGGCCGACTACGCCACGCTGCTCGACGAGTCCACCCACCCCGACCTCCTGAGGAACGCGGCCGACCGGGACGCCCTGCTCCGGGACGCCCTCGCGGACGGGACCGACCACCCCGGCTGGACCGGGCTGGCCGACGACGAAGCGGCAGAGCTCTGGAACGGCGACGTACCCGTCTTCACCACCCGTCCGGGAACGGCGGACCTGTGGACCGGCCAGGGCAGGCGCGTGCGCGGCGCGCTGGACCGCCCGGCCCTCGACCGGGTCGGCGAGCGGCTCGGGCAACCCTGTTCCCGACAGGAGTGGATCATCCGCGCGGCCATGACGAGCCGCTCGACCACCCCGCCCCACGAGCCCGCCCCCACCCCGCCGGGGGCTCCCCGCCCCGGCGCCCAACACCCCTCCCCCGCCGACCTCCTGAACGCCGCCCGCACGATCGGCGACACCCTCCTCGACGAGGCCCACCGCTCCACCGGCCGGGCCAACTGGATCGGCCTCGAACTCCTGGGCGGCCGCTACTGGCAGCCCGCCCCGGCCGGTGCCGACCTGGGCGGCGGCTACCCGGGCCCCGCCCTGTTCCTCGCGCAGCTCGCCGGACTCACCGGCAGGGACCGCTACGCCGACGCCGCCCGCCAGGCCCTGCGCCCGGTGCCCGAACTCCTCGACCGACTCACGGCCCGGCCCGCGGAACTGCCACTGATCGGCGCCGGCGCGTTCGCGGGCCTCGGCGGCCTCACGTATGCGCTGAGCCGACTCGCCGTCCTCCTGGACGACCACGAGATCGCCACCTGGCTCGCCCCGGCCGTCCAACTGACCGCCGAAGCAGCCGAAGCGGAACACTCCCCCACCCTCGCCGAGGGCACCGCCGGCGGTCTCGCCGCCCTCCTGGCCGTCGGCAGCACCGAAGCCCGGCAAGGCGCCCGCCGCTGCGCGGACGCGCTCCTCACCCGCCCGCTCCCCGGCTACCACGGCTTCCTCACCGGAACGGCCGGCATCGGATGGGCCCTTCTCCGCTTCGCCGCAACCGAGGACGGCAGCGCCGAACACCGGCGAGCCGGGCTCGCCGCACTGCACTCGGCCGCCGCCTCACCGGTACGCCGAACGACCTGGTGCGAAGGCGCACCAGGCATCGCCCTCGCCATCGCCGACAGCGAGGCCGCCTCGACCGACGAACGGTTGAGCCACCACCTCAGGACCACCGTCGAACGCACGGCCGCAGCCCGCCCGCTCCCCACCCACAGCCCGTGCCACGGCGAACTCGGCGTCCTCGAACTGCTCGCCCACGCGAAGGACCCGGCCCTCGGCGCCCGCACCGCAACCCTGCTCGCCGCCCTCGACCGGGCCGGCCCGGTCTGCGGCACCCCGTCCGCCGTCCCGGCCCCCGGCTTCCTGACCGGGCTGGCCGGCATCGGCCACGGACTGCTGCGGCTCGCGTTCCCCGACCACACGCCTTCGGCGCTGCTGCTGCAAGCACCGATCGAACCACGGCCGTCGAACCGGACGCCGTGACCCATCAACGAGAGGAAGAGCCATGGACATCCACGAGACCGTCCGTCGCCGGACGTCCCCGACCGTCGCCCAGGAAGCGGCGCAGGACGACCCGATCGGCGCGATCCGCCTCCGCCCGGCGGCCACCGGCCTGCTCGCCCGCCGCGCCGAACTGATGGGCACCCGCGACCGCGGCAAGTGCACGATCGAGACCGTGACCTTCCGCTGACCACCACTCAACCGACGGCCGGCGCCGGGGAGCCCAAGGCCCCCGCCCGGCCGTCGGCACACCCCCACCAACGCACCCTCCTCAACCCACGCCCGGCGGAACCCACCCTCCCGAAAGCCCACCCCCACCCCAAGCCCCACCCCCGAGCCCCGCGCAGCGGCCCCTTCCCCAACCCCTGCCCCGGCCTCCGGATTTTGGCAATCGTTTTGTCAACTTGTTCATACGATCAACTACCCTGCCGACATGCGCATCACTTCGCCGGTCACCATCGGCCGTCAGGAAGAAATCTCCCTGCTGGAGAGATCCTTGACGCGGCTTCGGGAGGGCAACGGCCGCACGGTGTTCCTGATCGGCGAGCCCGGAATCGGCAAGTCCCGGCTGGTCGACCACTGCGTCCAGCGGGCGGCGGACCGCGGAATCCCGGTGCTGCGCGGCCGCGGCAGCATGACCGGCGGCGGGACCCCGTTCCGTCCACTGCTGGAGGCGCTGTCCTCGCACTTCCGCACCACCGCCCCACCCACCGACCCCGAACTGCTCCCCTACCGCTCGGCCCTGGCCCGAGTCGTCCCGGAGTGGCGCAACGCCGCCGCCCCCGGCCGGACCGAGAGCGTCGTCGAACTGGCCGAGGCACTGCTGCGCCTGCTCTCCGTGATCGGCCGGGACACCGGCTGCGTCCTCGCCCTGGAAGACCTGCACTGGGCGGACTCCGAGTCCGTCGCCGTCACCGAGTACCTCGCCGACAACCTCGGCCGCCTGCCCGTCCTCCTCCTCGCGACCGTCCGCCCGGACCCGAGCACCGCACTGAACCTCGCACGGAGCACCGAGCGCCGCCGGGTCGCCACCGTCGCGACGCTGCCGCCCCTGAGCGCTCCCGAGATAAGGGCCCTGGTGGCCGGCTGCCTGGACGCCCCGGCCGCCGACGTACCGGACGCCGTCGTCGACCGGCTGGTCACCCGCAGCGACGGCAACCCGTACCTGGTCGAGGAACTCCTCGCCGACCTCGTCGACTCCCGACTGCTGAGCACCGCCGGAGACGACGGCTGGCAGGTCACCGGCGACCTCGACACCACCGTGCCGACCACCGTCGTGCAGAGCTTCGGCCACCGCCTCCTGCAGGTCGACCCCCCGCTGCGCGACTTCCTCCTCCTCGCGGCCACCATCGGCCCGCGCTGCTGCGTCTCCGCCCTGCGGACCGTCACCGGACTCGACGACCCCACCCTGTTCATCCGCCTCCGGGCGGCGACCGAGGCGCACTTCCTCGTCCCCGACGACTCCTCACCGCACGACTACGCGTTCCGCCACGCGATCACCGTCGACGCCGTGCTCGCCGGCATCCCCGCCGCCCAGCGCGCCGCACTCGCCCGCCGGGCCGCCGACGCGCTGCGCGAGGACGGGCCGCCGACCCCCGACCGGTGCCAGCTGGTCGCCGACCTGCTCGTCACCGCGGATGACCGGCCGGGCGCGGCACTGCTGCTCGCCGAGGCCGGCCGGCTGACGATGGCAGACGGTGCCTCGGCGTCGGCGGTACTGCTGCTGGAGCGGGCCGAGTCGCTGGCGGGCCCGGCGCACCGGGCGGAGATCACCGAGTCGCTGGCGTACGCGCTCGCCGAGGACGGCCAGTTGGACCGGGCGTTCGCGCTGGCCGGCACGCTGCCGACGCTCGGTTCGACGACGCTGGCCGCCGACCGCATGGTCGCCCTGCACACGCGGCTGGCCTGGGCCGCCGTCGTGGCCGAGCGGGGCGCGGAGACGGTCGCCCAGGTGGCCGCGGCCCGGTCCCGGTTGCACAACGGGGGAGCACCGGAGCAGGCCGCCGCGCTGGCGGTCGTCGAGGCGCACCTGGCGCTGCTGCCCGGCGAGGAGGAGCGGCTGCCGGACGCCGAGCGGCTGGCCGAGGAGGCGGCGGACATGGCCGAGCGGGCCGGGCTGCCGGTCCTGGCCTGCCAGGCCTGGCAGGTGCTCGCGATGCTCTCCCGCACGCACGGCTTCGACGTCGCCGACGGGTGCCTGGAGCGGATGCTCGCCGTGGCCGAGACGCACGGGCTGCCGGGCTGGCGGTTCGAGGCGCTGATCCGGCTGGGCGGCAACGCGTTCATGCGCACCGGCGAGGCGCGGCGGCTGGAGCAGGCGAGGGCGGCGGCCGAGGACCTCGGCTCGATCGTGCTGAGCCAGCGAACCGAGGGGTTCCTGGCGATGCACGCCGTCCTCTCGGGCGACCCGGCGGCGGCCGAGGAGATCATCGGGCGCTGCCTGGACGCGGCCGGCCGGATGCGCAACCACGCGACGCACCGCTACCTGCTGCTGACCTCCGCGACCCTGGCCGCCCACCAGGGACGGCGGCGCACGATGGAGCACGTCCTGCGCGCGTTCCGGCAGGCGGGCGGCGAGGGGTCGCTGCTCACACCGGTGATGCTCGGCCTGTGCCGGGCCATGTGCGCGCTGCTGGAGGAGGACCGCGCGACGGCCGACGCCGAGTTCGCGGCGGCGGCGGCCTGGGAAGCCGAGCACCCGAACGTCTACTTCCTCGCCGGGCGGTACGGCCTGCGCCCGCTGCTGGCGGTGCTGGCCGGCACGGCGGGCTGGGCCGAGCACGCCGCCGTCACCGCGTCGCCGGGCGCCGAACTCGCGTGGAACCGGCAGTTCCTGGACCTCGCCGAAGCGGTGCTGCTGGGCCGGGCCGGCCGGGCCGCCGAGGCCACCGAGGCGGTCGCCCGGGTCCGGCGGGACCCCAAGCGCTTCCCCACCGGGCACCACCTGGGGCTGCGCCTGGTCGCGGAGGCCGCGCTCGCCGACGGCTGGGGCGACCCGGTGGCCTGGCTGCGGACCGCCGAGGAGTACTTCCACGCGCTCGACGTCCCGCCGGTGGCGGGCGCCTGCCGGGCGCTGCTCCGGCAGGCGGGGGTGAACGTCGCCCAGCGCCGCAGGGGCTGCGAGCTGATCCCGGCCGGGCTGCGCGCCCAGGGCGTCACGCCGCGCGAGTACGAGGTGCTGGCGCTGCTCGTCGACCGTCCGGGCAACCAGGACCTGGCCCGGCTGCTGTCGATCTCGCCGCGCACGGTCGAGAAGCACCTGGCCAGCCTGATCCAGAAGACCGGCCGCCCCGACCGGGCCGCACTCTGCCGACTGGCCGCGGACCTGGCCGTGCACGGCTAGGGGCGGGACGATCACGGCGAACCGGGCTCAGTGGCCGCGCTGACCGGGCCCGCCGGCCTCACGAACCGGCCCGGAGTCCGGTCACCGGGACACCTCGTCGAGCAGGAAGTCCGCGGGACAGCCGTGGTGCGCGCGGTGCAGGACGCGCAGCACACCCGCCGAGCCGGTCAGGTAGTCGCACGCGCAGCGCGGCAGGTCCTCGCCGGACACGCCGAGGCGCGCGGACCCGTCGCCCCGCAGCGGACCGGGGCGCGCGGCGGGCTCGGAGAGGAAGGTCCCGCGGACGAGGTCGAGCCGGCGCAGGGCGGTTTCCCGGTAGGTCCGGTCCCCGGTGATCTCGGCGGCGTCGAGCAGGGCGTCGGCGAGGCCGGCCATCCCGGAGCCGCAACCGGGCAGGCCGGACCGGCCGGCGTCCAGGGCACGCAGCACGGCCCGCGCGTCGTCGAGGCCGCCGTAGCGCAGCAGCACCCTGGCGATGCCGGCGCCGCCCACCTCGACGTGCGGTTCCCTGGCGCCCTCGTGCTCGAACACGGGCATGCCGTCGACGAGTCGGGCCTGCGCCAGCTCCCACGCGAGGGCGGCGCGGCCGAGCCGCAGATGGCTCTCGTCGCCCGTGACCTGGTACATCCTGAGCAGGAACATCGCCACGCCGGCCTGGCCGAGACCCAGACCCGTGAGCGCGCCGTTCGCGGAGAACCCGTCGAACTCGCCGACCTTGTCGAACTCGCTGACCTTGTTGAACTCGTCGAGCCAGTAGGCGTGTTCGCCGTCGTGCCGCACGGTCTCGCGCAGCGCCCGCGCGCAGTCGAGGGCGGCGGCGAGGTCGCGTTCGTCGTGGCCGCGGACGTAGAAGCGCAGGTTCGTCATGCCGACGCCGGCGAGGCCGTAGTAGAACGTGTGATCGCCCGACTCGGCGGCCCGCCGGTTGGCCAGTGCGAGCAACGTCCGGGCCTGACCGCGGAATCCGAGCTCGTCGGAGGTCCAGGCGAGGCCGGCCAGGCCGTTCATGAGGCCGCCGGGGTACGTCGCCGGGTCGACCGCGTCGAGCCGCTCGCGCAGCCACTCCTTCCAGCCGGGCCGGAGCGGGACGCCCGAGGCGTCCAGCGCCCACAGGACGCCGCTCGCGCCGAAGCCGAGGCTCAGCGGGTTGGTGTCGTGGGCGGACGGGCAGGTGGGGAACAGCGTGCTGCACGCGGGGTCGGCGGCGGCCGCGACGAAGGCCGCGATCCCGGCCACCGCCGTCCCGAACTCGTCCGGTTCGTCACGCATGTCTTCCTCTGCGGTTCGTGCGAACGACCGCCCCCGACGGCCGGGGAGGACGGCGTGATCCGTGCGGGGGCGCTGCCCGCTGCCCCCGCACGGATCCGACGCGGCAGCACCGGGTGGAGTTGCTGCCGCGTCGCGCCGGGCTGCTCTCCGGCACACACAGAGCCAACACCGTCCGTCGCCCGCCCGCATGAGGGATCGGACCCCAGAATTCCGCCCGTCCCACCCACGTATCCGTCGACCGCCGGGGGCGACCCGCGAATCAGCCGCGCGCAGCCGCTCGGCCGACCGCCGGGAGCACGTTCAATTCCTCCTCCGTCAGCACCAGTTCGGCCGCAGCGGCCGAGTCCCGGATCGTCTCCGGCCGGCTCGCGCCCGGAATCGGCAGCATCACCGGAGACGCGGCCAGCAGCCAGGCGAGCGCCACACGCTGCGGGCTCACCCCGCGCCCGGCCGCGACCTCGGCGAACGCTCCGCTCCCGACCGAGCCCGCCTGCCCGATGCCGCCGAGCGGGCTCCAGGGCAGGAACGCGAGACCGAGTTCGGTGCACAGCTCCAGCACCGGCCAGTGCTGGAGGAACGCCGGCGAGTAGCGGTTCTGGACGGACACCAGGGCGTCGCCGAGGATCCCGCGCGCCTGCCGCACCTGCTCCACCGAGACGTTGGAGATGCCGGCCGCCCGGATCTTGCCCTCGTCGTACAGCTCGCGCACCGCGCCGAGCGAGTCCTCGTACGGGACGCGCGGGTCCGGGTGGTGCTGCTGGTACAGGCCGATCGCCTCGACGCCGAGGCGGCGCAGCGAGCCCTCGCAGGCCCGCTTGAGGTGGGCCGGGTCGCCGTCGACGGTCCAGGAGCCGTCGCCGGGCCGGCCGCGGCCGCCCTTGGTGGCGACCAGCACGCCGTCGGCGCCGGGGCCGTACGCGGCGAGGGCGCGGGCGATGAGGCGTTCGTTGTGGCCGTACTCGTCGGCGTGCCAGTGGTAGGAGTCGGCGGTGTCGATCAGCGTGATGCCGGCGTCGAGCGCGGCGTGGACGGTCGCGACCGCCCGTTCCTCGTCGGGGCGGCCCTCGACGGAGAGCGGCATGGCGCCGAGGCCGATGGCGCTGACGTGCAGGGTGCCGAGGCGGCGGGTGGTGGTCATGCGGCGGCTCCTCGTCGAAGCGTTTCGGCGACGAGCTCGGGCAGCCAGTCGCGGGTGTGGGAGAACGTGTAACCGAGCCGTTCGGCGCGGGAGTTGTCCATGCCGTAGTAGCGGTCGAAGGAGAACGGCGAGGCCTCGTCGCCCTGGACGGGCACCGCCGTCCGGTACGAACGGCCGTCCGCGATCAGGTCGCAGAGGTCCGTAGCCGTCAACTCGCCGTGCGAGCAGGCGTTGACGGCCCCGGTGAACCGCGCCCCGGCCGCCCAGTGCAGGACGTCGGCCATCTCGGCCTCGTGCGTGTACGAGGACGGCAGGTTCGCCGGGTGGACGGCCACCGGGAGCCCGGCCGCGATCCGCTCGCGGTAGTGCGCGAGGCGCCCGGTGAAGTCGTCGGCGCCCAGCACGTGCCCGGCCCGGACGGCGACGAACGGGAACGCACCGCTGCGGGCCAGCACCGCCTCGGCCTGCCGCTTGCCCTCGCCGTACTGGGCCGCCCTGAACTTCTCGTCGCCCCACGGCGATTCAGGCCGAACCGGCCATTTCTCCGCAGCCACGACATCTTCGCCGAGCGGAACGCCGACCGGCCGGGCCTCCCCGGTGTCGTACACCTCGATGGTGGACGTCATGACGTACCGCCCGACCCGCCCCGCGAACGCCCGCACGGCGCCCTCGGCGTGCAGCGGCGTGTAGCAGACCTGGTCGACCACGACGTCGAACTCCCGGCCCGCGAGCACCGCGCCCAGCGCCGCCGCGTCCTCCCGGTCCGCAACCAGCCGCTCCACCCCGGGCGGCGGGGCCGCCGACCCCCGGTTCAGCACGCTCACCCGGGCGCCGGAGTCCCGCAGCCGGGTGACCAGCCGCCGCCCGAAGTAGCGGTTCCCCCCAATGACCAGCACGTTTTCCATGCCCCCAAGTGTTACGGTGCGGCGTCATCTGATGAAGGGGAGATCATGGGAGTTCAGGCGCCGCGACCGAAAGACCGACGGCAGACGGGCCGGGCCACCGACGATTCCTCGGGGCGGCCCGTTCCACGCCCCGAGAGCGCCCTGGACGCCGTCGACCTGCACCTCCTGGAGCTCCTCCAGACCGAGGGCCGCATCACGCTCAGCGAACTCGGCCGCCGCGTCAACCTCAGCCCCGCCGCCGTCGGCGAGCGCGTCCGCCGCCTCGAAGCCGACGGCACCGTCACCGGCTACGCCGCCCAGGTCGCCCCCGCCCGCCTCGGCTACGGCATCCAGGCCTTCGTCCGCGTCTCCCCGCACGCACGCGTGACGGTCAAGTACCTCCGCAGCCAGGAACTCGTCCACCGCCCCGAGATCCTGGAGGTCCACCACGTCATCGGCGAGGACTGCTGGGTCTTCAAGATCGCCGCCCGCGACACGACCCACCTGGAAGAACTCATCGAACTCATCTCCGCCCTCGGCCGCACCACGACGTCCGTGATCCTCTCCTCCCCCGTCACCCGGAACGTCCTGCTCCCGCCGCCGCCCCCGTAGCGCCGGCAACCGGCGCCCGACCGCGGGCTGCGCGCCGCACGTCGCCCGAGCGGCCCACCCCGATGAGCGACAAGCTCATGATCAGAGTGGCCCGCGCCGGGCACCAAACGGCCTGGGAGAGCCGGGCCAAGGACCTGCACCACATGGCCCGGGAACGGCTCAAGCACACCGCCGTCGACGGCCTCAAGAGCGGCAGCTGCGCCCTGGACACGAACGGCGCCTACACCCCCTACCCCCGAACCCCGTCCCGACCGCACACCCACCGCGCCCAACCGACCCCTAGAAACCGCCCCCGCGCGGGGGCCTCGGTGATCACGCCGAGGAGGCCCACGGCCCGAAGCAGGGCCCCGCGCCGTCCAGGATGGGCAGCCCATACTGTTGAGACTTCAACTAGTTTCCGGCTAGTGTGGCCCCCGAGGGCGCCCACCGGCCCCACAACAATCCACAGGAGGAACCCATGGCACACCTCGTCACCGACAACCCCGGGCGGTCCCGTTTCGAGATCCACGAGGACGGCGAGCTCGCGGGTTTCGCCGAGTACCACCGCTCCGGCGACGAGATCGCCTTCATCCACACCGAGATCGACCCCCGCTTCGAGGGCCGCGGCCTGGCCGGCGGGCTGGCGCGCGCCGCACTGGACGCAGCCCGCGAGCAGGCGCTCTCCGTCCTGCCGTACTGCCCGTTCATCCGCGGCTGGATCACCAAGCACCCCGAGTACGCCGACCTCGTCCCGACCTCCCACCGCGCCCGCTTCGGCCTCTGAGCCGCGCCGCCCCGGAAGTGGAGGGGCACGGCGAGCCAGCTTTTCATTCTCGCCCGGTCGGCCGTCATTTAGCCGACGGAACAGCGGAATTGACGCTCCGGCAGGTGATGGACTGCTAGGGTCCCGAGCCGTGGAAGATCATCTGCGCATCGGCATTGCGTCCTTCGGGGTCCGCGAGTTCCAGACCATCCATTCCGTGTGCCGACAGGAGGGGCACGATCCACTGGTTCACGTGTATTCGCGCTCGATGCGGCCCGGAAAGCCGACGGACGACTACGCGGCCGCAGCGATCGGTCCCCTCCTCGGTGCGATCCCCGCCGGCGTCGACCTCCTCGTGCCGGCCGGCTCCGAGGGATTGGCACGCGCCCTCGCCGGTTACGGCCTGGATCTCCTCGTCGTCTACGGCTTCAACTGGAAGCTGCCGCCGTCGGTCCTGGCCACGCCCCGCCTCGGCGTCATCAACCTCCACTGCTCGCTGCTGCCCGCCTACCGGGGGCCCGCGCCCGTACTGTGGGCGATCCGCAACGGGGACCGCCACCTCGGCGTGACGGTCCACCGCATGGACGAGGACTTCGACACCGGTCCGGTGCTCGCCCAGCAGGACGGAATCCCGATCCCCGACGACGTCACGCCGGACATCCTCTGGCCACGGCTGGAACCGGTCATTCGGCGACTGCTCGCCGAATCGATCGGCCGCATTTCGAACGGAGTTCCCGGAATTCCGCAGGACGACGCCCGCGCGAGCCGCGCAGGACTGATGGAAGCGGAGTTCTCCGTCATCGATCGCACCCGCACCGCACGCGAGATCCACAACCAGGTCCGCACCTTCCGTTTCATGGGGCCGGGCCTCGGCCCGACGGTCGACATCGGCGGGCGCGCCCTCCGGGTGCTCCGGACCGCGCTGACCCCGGCCGACGGCATCCGTCTCGACTGCGCCGACGGCCCGCTCTGGATCACGGAGTCGGCGCCCGGCTGACCCCGTCCCCGCTGATCCCGTCCCCGCTGACCCCGTCCCGGCCGATCCGCTCCCGCCGCTCGGCCGCCCGCGGATCGTCGAAGTCCGCGAGGAGGGCCAGCGCCTCGGTCCGGTGGCAGCGGGCCTCCTCTTCGCGGCCCGCCCCGCCGAGGGCGCGCGCGAGGTTGTCGAGCGCACCCGACAACTGCCACCGGTCCGCGCACTCCCGGTGGATCCGCGCGGCGGCCTCGTGCAGACGGATCGCGTCGTCGTTCCGGCCGAGGTCGCGGCAGGCCTCCCCGGCCCCGTCGAGCGCCGTCGCCTCCCGACTGCGGTCGCCCAGCCGCCGCTGGACGTCAACCGCCCGCTCGCACGCCCGCAGGGCCTCCGCGGGCCGCCCCGCCGCGCGTTCCACGTGGGCGAGCCCGACGAGCCAGTGCGCCTCCCACAGGTCGTTGCCCTCCTCGGCCGCGATCGCCAACGCGGCCCCGGCCGCCGCACGGGCCTCGGCGAGCGACCCCAGCCCGCGCCGGGCCCAGCCGAGGAAGTGCAGCGCGTTGCCCTCACCGCTCCGGTCGCCGAGTTCGCGGAACACCGCGAGCGCCCGCTCCAGTGCCTCGGCCGCCGCGCGGAAGTCGCCGAGTTCGCAGCGGGTCTCGGCCAGGTTCGACAGCAGCAGCGCCGCCCAGCGCCGCTCGCCCAGGTCGGCGAAGATAGCCGCGCCGGCCTCGAAGCACGACCGGGCCTCGTCCAGCCGCCGCCGGCGCAGACCGAGCAGGCCGAGGGCGTTGACCGACACCGCCTCACCGAACCGGTCACCGGTCCGGCGGCGGATCTCCAGGGCGGCGCGGTGGCACTCCTCGGCCTCGTCGAGCCGGCGCGACTGGAAGTACGCCTTCCCCAGGTTCTCGTACGCCTCGGCCTCGCCCGCGCGGCTGCCGTCCCGGGTGGCCGAGCCGAGGCCGATCTCGGCCGTCGTCACCCAGTCCTCGAAGGCGTTCTGGTGCATGAACACGGCCCGCAGGACGACCGCCAGACGCCAGGCGAGGTCGTGGCAGCCGGTCTCCGCGGCGGCCCGCGTGGCCGCGACCAGGTTGCCGACCTCGGCGCGGTACCAGCGCAGCGCCGACGGGTGGTCGTCGAAGGCCAGTGGGACGACGTCCGCCGGAACCGGCAGGTCCAGCGCGTAGCGGTCGAACGGCGCCAGCGCCGACTGCGCGTTGTCCGCGGTGTGCAGGTACCAGGACAGGACGCGCCGTCGGACGTCACGCCGGACGTCCGCCGACTCCGTCTCCTGGACCTGCGTGACGGCGTACGCCCGCAGGAGGTCGTGGAGCCGGTAACGGCCCGGGGCGCACTCCTCGACCAGGTGGGCACCGGTCAGGACGTCGAGCCGGCGGCGCGCCTCGGCGACCGTGCTCCCGGCCAGCGCGGCGGCGGCCGGAAGGCCGAACTCGTCCCCCGGGTGCAGACCGAGCAGCCGGAACTGCCGGGCGGCGGCGGCGGGCAGGGCCCGGTAGGACCAGGCGAACACGTGGTGCATCGCGTCCGTCTCCTCTTCGGTCTCCGCCGTCAGGACCTCCCACAGCGCGGACCGGTCCTTGAGTTCGGCGATCAGCTCGCACAGGAGCATCAGCGGCCGGCCCGCCGCGCGTTCGGCGGCGATCCGCAGCGCGAGCGGCAGGCCCGCACAGAGCCGGGCCAGTTCGGCCAGTTCGTCCGGCCGGTCGGCCGTCCGGGACGCGGCCGTCACCGCGCGCAGCAGCAGGACGGCCTCGGCGTCCGGGAAACGCGCCAGGTCGAGCCGGTCCGCCCCCTCCCGGGCCACCAGCCCGGGCAGACTGTTCCGGCTGGTGACCAGGGTCAGCGAGCCCGCGGCGCCGGGCAGCAGCGGGCGGACCTGGGCGGCCGTCGCGGCGTTGTCGAGCAGGACGAGGAGCCGGCGGTCGGCGGTCATCGAGCGGTACAGCGAGGCCCGGTCCTCCACGCCGGCCGGCACGGCCGCGGCGGGGAGCCCCAGGTCCCGGAGGAAACGGTCCAGGACCTGACCCGGGGAGACCGGCGCGTTCGCGTCGTGGCCCCGGAGGTTGACGTACAGGGCTCCGGCCGGGAAGCGGTCGCGGACCCGGTGCGCCCAGTGCAGTGCGAGGGAGGTCTTGCCGACCCCGGCCGTGCCCGTGACCACCACGACGGGCGACGGCGCGAAGACCTCGCCCCCGCCGTCGGCCAACCGGTCCAGGCTTCCCAACTCGCCGCTGCGGTTGATGAAACGGCCGCCCGCATACGGGAGTTGGTTGGGCATCACGCTGAACGAGCGTTCCGCCGGCTGGTGGAAGTGGATTCCGCCGTGAACGTCGTGCGCCTGGACGACGTCCCTCGCGGCCGCGGATCCGGCGATCCGGTTCGACTGCCAATGGCCGGACTGCGCAGAGCCGTTCGGCAGCGGTCCGTTCGGCGCGGGGCCGTTCCGGCCGGATCCGCTCATCGAGCGGTCAGCACCGCTGCCCGGCGGGCGGCGAGAGGACGGCCACCTCCCGGGCGAAGAAGGCTTCCAGCGGCTCGCCCTCCGCGTAGAGGTCGGCGATGAACTGCCGACAGCGCAGGATCAGCTCGTGGTCGGCGAACCTCCGGACGGATTCGAGGACGCCGTCTTCGTCGTAGACCGCCTCGTACATGACTTCTGAGCCGAGGGTGTAGATCTCCGGGAGGAGGCCGCCCGCCTCGAAGCGCGCCACCTGCTCCGGGCCCACGACGCGGATCGGCCCGCCGCTCTGGTCGCGGACGCGGAGGGCGTGGAGCTCCCACTGGAGGTAGGCACTGATCGGCTCCTCCACGATCCGCACCCGGCGCGCCGAGAATCCGCGTTCGGCGATCCTCCGGTGGTAGCCCTCCATGTCGGAACGACCGGCTTCCAGAATTCCCATGGAATTCTCCCAGTCTCCGGCGGCGAAAGCCTCCCAGCTGTCGTACCCGGGCTCCTTGAAGGTTTGCCGGCGCTCCAGTTTCCAGAATCCCAGGGCGTTGATCCGCCAGAAGATTTCCTCGAATTCCGCGTAATAGTCCCCGAGCTCCATGCGCTCCCAGTCGGCCCCGGCCAGAAGTTCATGCATCCGGGATGTCCGCCTTCGCCGCGACGATCGTCGCACGCGGGATGACGACGAGCTGTTCACCAGGGTCGATGCTCACGCCCTCGGGAAGTCTGCCCTGGTAGGAGGCGGTGAGGTCACGTCCGATGACCGCGACGTCCCCGTTGTCCAGCTCCCAGATGTCCGGGCAACTGGCATTGCCGGAGGTCTGGCCGAGCTCGTGCGAGGACTTGCCCAGGCGGCGGACGAAGGACGCGGCGGGGTCCGGTTCCCATTTGACAGCCATGCATTCCCCGTCAGTACGAGAAGAATCGGGGTGACAAAATGTAGCGCAGCCACGGGCGACGGTCAAGGGAGTTTGTCGGAAGAGACGGTCCGTGCCTCCTGTTCTCATGCGCTTAACGGAATTTGGAAATCCACAAACTCGCGTCGTGCCCGATGAGCCGTTGAGTGAACGTTTCGCCCGCGCCGGCCCCGGAGGATCTCCTCGGCCGGCCGGCCGTCCGTCGGTCGGCCAGCCGGCCGCCGGGCAGAGCGAAGAAGGGCGCGGGTGACGGTGGGTCCGGCGGACCGGACGACCGTTCATCAGCCGCTCCCGAACCCGTGGTTGTCGGCGGGTCACCCACCCGGGCCCGTACGACGCGCGAGTCCCCGGGACGGGTGCCAGAGTCGTCGGTAGCGCGCTCACCACTTCAGGGCCGACGCCCCGGCCCCCCAACGTCCGGCCGTCGTCCTCGGGCGGTCCCGTCGACGGCCGCGACCTGTCGCAGAACGGCGGATCCCTCGGTGAAACCCTTGAAGTTGGCCGCTGCCGCCATGGCCGGCGCGGCCGTGTGCGCCCTCGTGTCCCCGGCGGCCCTGGCGGCGCCGCACCGGAGTGCCGCGGTCCAGCCCTGGCCCTGGCCCTGGCCCTCGCCGGGGACCGGTTCTTGGCCCTTCCCCGGCGGCTGGCCGGCACTCCCCTCGGTGCCGACGCTCCCCTCGGTGCCGACACTCCCCTCGATGCCGACTCCGACCGGCCCCTTACCCTGGCCGCCGACCACCCCGGCGCGGCCCGCGCCCGCAGGGCCCGCAGGCCCTTGGAACCTCGAGTTCGCCGACGAGTTCGACGGCACGTCGGTGGACCGGACGAAGTGGTCGTTCCAGTCCGAGGCGGAGGCGGACTGGTCCGCCGCCCCGCTCGGGACGGGCAACCCGGACAACCAGCAGCTCGAATTCGACCAGCCGGCGAACTGCACCGTCGCCGGCGGCACGCTGGACATCACCGCGAAACCGGATGACATCACCAGCGCCGGCGGCAAGCACTACGCCTGGTCCAGCTGCATGCTCAACTCGTCGCCGTCCTACGCCTTCCGGTACGGCTACACCGAGATCCGCGCGAAACTCCCGGCCCCCAAGGGCTTCTGGTCGGCCCTGTGGACGTGGGCGGCGCCCGGGGTCACGCTCCCCGCCCACGGTGAGACCGACGCCTTCGAGTTCTACTCGGACGACCACTCCCGGCTCCACCTCACCCAGCACAACCCGGGCGGAGGCCGCCAGGACGCCCCGCCCGGGTTCCCGTGGCCCGGGATCTCCCGCCCCGGCCCGAACACCGCCGGCCCGAACACCGCCGGCACCGTGCACCGGCCCGCGTTCGATCCGGCCGCGGACTTCCACACCTACGGCGTCGACATCGAACCGTCGGGAACGGACTGGTGGATCGACGGCCGGATGGTCTACCACAGCAGCAGGACGTCGAACGGCCCGGTGAACGTCCTCCTCGACAACTTCGTCTACGCCAAGATCCCACCGGCGCCGGGCAGTCAAGGCCACCTGCTGGTCGACTACGTGCGCGCCTGGCAGCGACCGGCCGCCTTCCCCGGACACTGACCGGCCCTCCGCAGGTGCCGCGCGGGCGGGGACGGCGAACGCTCGCGCGCGGCACCTCGGCCGTGCCGGGAATCCGCACAGAGCCATCCGGGTGGAGCCGCGTCCGGAGGCGGGTGGCGGCGTGCGGCAGGCCTCCGGCACGCGGTAGGTACGTCGGTGCACTCGCACCACACCTTCGGAGGACCCACCACCATGCGCAAAGTCAGCACGCTGGCCGCCGTGATCACCGCGATGATCGGCCTCGCCGCCCCCGGCACCGCGGCCACGGCCGTCACCACGCCGGACGCCCCCTCCGACGCGGTGAGCGTCAGCGGCGGCACCCTCGCGGACGACGGCACCGTGACCCTGACCGGCGGCTACCGCTGCGTCGAACACCCGGGCAAGGTCGTCCTGATCGGCAGCAACGTCGTCCAGGACGGCCACCCCGAGTCGATCGGCGGGTTCAGGGCGCAGTGCGACGGCACCGAACGCACCTGGACCAACACCGGCCGCCCGATGACCGACGGCCGCCGGCCCAGCCCGCTCCTGCGCACCGGCCCGGCCACCGTGAAGGCCACCATGCTCACGATGGGCCCGAACGGCATGCCGCTCCCCCATACCGTGGCCACCGCCGAGACCCCGATCGAACTGCTGGCCGAGTGACACGTGCCGGCGGGCCCCCGCACGCCGGTGCACCACCGGCGTGCGGGGGTGGCGCGGGAGGGCGGTGCGCTTCTGGACTCTTCGGACCGCGGCGCACACCGACCCGCCGCCCCGACCGCCGAGGCCCGCAGCCGGCCGTCGGTCAGTAGGTGAGCCGGGCGAGGAGCAGGTCCGTCAGCTCGGCCACGACCTCGTCGAACTCGGCGGCGACGTAGCCCGCCGCCCAGTCGTGCAGGAGCGCGTTGACCGCGCCGATGAAGGCGGCTGTCGTCAACGTCCAGTCCCGTCCGGCCACTTCGCCGCGACCGGAGGCCTGGTCCGCCTCGGTGGCGAGCAGTGCCGCCCAGCGCGCGCGGCGGTCGGCGCGGAGCCGCTCCAGCGTCGGGTTGACTCCGACGATCTGGACGTAGGCGATCTGCGCCCAGCGGGCATCGCCCGCCGTCACCCGCGCGTAGGCGCCGAGGCCGGCCCGGACCCGGGCGGCCAGTGGCGCCGTCGCCGGGTCGAGCGTGCCCAACGCCGCCAGCACCTCCGCCTCCGCCCGGTCGTTCACCGAGGCGTAGAGGCGCGTGAGGACCTCCTCCAACGTCCGGAAGTGCTCGTAGAACTGACGTGTCGACAGCCCGGCGGCTGCGCACAGGGCCGCCACGGTGGTCCCCCGGTAGCCGGGCTCGCCGCCCATCAACTCCAGTGCGGCATCGAGCAGTCGGCGCTCCCGCTCCTCGCGGCGCTCGTCGACGCTCCGGCCTCGATAGCGGCTTCCGGATCTCATGCCCAAAGTATCCTGGCCGCATGGATCTTTGAAAACGGTCATTGTCAAATCCCTTGTCGTGTACCTGAGTTGGTCCTACTCTCCGGTAGGGCCACATGTGAACCGCGCCGTTTTCACATCGGGTCGCACCCCTTCCACCCCAAGGGAGTTCCCCCATGCGCAACCGACTCAGGAGCACCGTCGCCGCGCTCGCCTGCGCGCTGACCGTCGCCGTCGCCGCCCCCACCGCGTCGGCCGCCTCCACCGCCCCCACCGCCTCCGCCCCCGACTCCGGCTCCGCCCCCGACTCCGGCTCCCCCTCCGCCTCCAACTCCGGCTGGAACGACTGGTCCTGCCGCCCGAGCGCCGCGCACCCCGAGCCCGTCGTGCTGGTCCACGGCATGGGCGGCAACGGGGTGGACAACTTCCTCACCCTGGCCCCGGCCCTCGTCGCCCACGGCTACTGCGCGTACTCCGAGACGTACGGGCAGACCGTCCTCGGGCCCCTCGCGGGCGGCCTTGCCCCGATGGCCGGCAGCGCGGCGGAGCTGAGCGCCTTCGTCGACCGGGTCCGCGCCGCCACCGGTGCCGCGAAGGTCGACATCGTCGGCCACTCCGAGGGCACCACCGTCCCGGCCTACTACATGAAGGCCCTGGGCGGCGCCGCCAAGGTCGACCGTTTCGTCGGCTTCGGTTCCAACTTCCGGGGCACCACCCTCGACGGCCTGGGCGCCCTCGCCTCCGCCATCCACCTCCAGGCGATCCTCGACGGCGTCGGCTGCGGCGCGTGCGCGGACTTCCTGCCCGGCTCCGCCTTCCTGGCGACGCTCGACGACGGGCCGGTGGCCGTGCCCGGACCCGTCTACACCAGCATCGTCTCCCGCTACGACCAGGTCGTCACCCCGTACACGAGCGGCCTGCTCGACGGGCCGAACACCACGAACATCGTCCTCCAGGACGTCTGCGGGCTGGACTTCACCGGACACGTCGGCCAGGCCGTCGACCCCAACGTGACCCAACTGGTCCTGAACCGGCTCGATCCCGCGCACGCCGCACCGTTCGTCTGCCTCCCCTTCTTCGACTTCGGTGTCTGACCCGCACCCGTGACGGTGCGCCCGCCCGTGCCGGCTCTGGACCCGGGGCGGTCCTGGTGGAAGCATGACGCGTAACCGTCAGGTGGCCTCCAGTCACCTCTCAGACTCCCGTCAGGGGGGATCATGCGCATCAGCGCCCGCGTTCGCGCGGCATCCACCGCGCTCGCCGTCCTCGCCACCAGTGTCACCTTCGCCGCCGTCGGCACCGGCACGGCACACGCCAACTCCACGTCCTGTGCCTCCGTCCTCGGCGGCGGCCAGTACATCTGGGCCGGTGGGCGGACGATCGGCAACTTCTACCTGGCCTGGAACTACTGCGACCCCAACAACAAGGTCGCGTACACCGAGGTCAACATCTGGAACACCAACTTCGTCAACGGCAACTGGCACAACGGCCTGATCGACGTGAAGTCCAGCTCGGACCACGCGTCGAACACCGGCTCGCCCCGGCCCAACGCCGGCAGCTGGTGGTGGGACTCCGGGTTCATCAAGGTCGCTCCGAACGTGTACAACGACCGCAAGTACCACGGCAGCATGAACTTCAACGCCGGCGGTCACCAGTGCTGGGGGGACACCCCCACGTGGGACTTCTCCGGCGGCGGGGTCGTCGCGGCCGGCACCGTGCACTGCAACTGAACTCCCGGGGCGGGTCCCGTGGCCGACGGGACCCGCCCCGTTCACGCCGCCGGGCGGCGGACGGCGAGTTCGGCGTAGAGCGCGGTGCCGTCGGCGAGCACCGCGTCGTCGAACTCGGCGTACGGCGAGTGGTTGGGGGCCCGGTCGCCGGGGTCGCTCCCCTTCGGGGCCGCGCCGAGCATCACGAACGAGCCGGGTACGGCGTTCAGGACCCGGGAGAAGTCCTCCGAGGCGGTCAGCGGGTTCGTCATCGTCCGGAAGCGCTCCTCGCCGAACGCCTCCCGGACGGTGTCCGCCAGGAAGTCCGTCTCGGCCGCGTCGGTCTCGGTCACCGGGTACTCGGGACGGAACTCGGCCTCCGCCCGCAGCCCGTGGGCGGCGGCGACGGACCTGATCAGCTCGACGGCCGCCTCCGCGACCCGGGACTGCGCCTCGGCGGAGAACGTCCGCACGGTCGCCTCGAAGCGGGCGGTCTCGGGGATCACGTTGCGTCGCGTGCCGGCCCGGAAGAGCCCGACGGTGATCACCACCGGGTCGAACACGTCGAAGCGGCGGGTCACCATGGTCTGCAGGGCCGTGACCATCTCGCAGGCCGCCGGGACGGGATCCTTCGCCCGGTGCGGCGCCGAACCGTGGCCGCCCGCGCCGTGGACGGTGACGTGCAGCGAGGCCGAGGCGGCCATCATCGGGCCGCGCCGGGCGGTGAACTCCCCGTGCGGCATCGTCGCGACCACGTGCACGCCGTAGGCGGCGACCGGGCGTCGGCCGGCCGCGTCCAGCACGCCCTCGGCGAGCATGGCCCCGGCGCCGTCCCAACCCTCCTCCCCCGGCTGGAACATGAAGACCACGTCACCCTGGAGCCGCTCGCGCCGCGCGGCCAGCAGGTGCGCGGCGCCGGCCAGCATGGCGGTGTGCAGGTCGTGTCCGCAGGCGTGCATGGCACCGTTCCCGGCGGCGAACGGCACCGGGGCCTTCTCGGCGACCGGCAGGGCGTCCATGTCGCCGCGCAGCAGCACCGTCGGCCCGGGGCGTCCGCCGCGCAGCACGGCGGTGACCGAGCTCAGCCCGGAGCCCGTCCCGATCTCCAGCGGCAGCCCGTCGAGCGCCGCCAGCACGCGCTCCTGGGTGCGCGGCAGGTCGAGGCCCACCTCGGGGAGACGGTGCAGGTCGTGGCGGAGCCGGACCAGGTCCGGGGCCAGCGCGAGCGCGTCGTCGTACAGGGAGTCGTGCAGGGCCACGGGTACCTCCGAAGCGAGTCCGAGTCCGGGTCGTGCGGCGGGGAGCATACCCACCGCACGCCCGGCCGACGACCCGCCGGCGGAGGAACACACCGGATCCTCGAAGCTCTTCGCCGCGCGCCGATGAGTTCCGGCGCCGCGACCGGTCCAACCTGACGGGACGACCGACACCGAGCTCGTAGGGAGCACACCTCATGAGGAAGATCACCGCCGGCCTGTTCATCGCCGCCGACGGCGTCGTGGAAGCGCCGGACCAGTGGCACTTCCCGTACTACAACGACGAGATGGGCGCGGCCGTCAACGCCCAGCTCGGCTCGGCGGACACCCTCCTGTTCGGCCGCGCCACCTACGAGGGCTTCGCCGGGGCGTGGCCCTCCCGGGAGAGCGGCCCGGTCGACGCGGGCGACGCCGCGGCAGCGGTCGCCGAGGTGTCCCAGCTGTCCCGGATGGCCAAGGCGCTCGGCGACGCCCGCAAGCTCGTGGTGTCGCACTCCCCGCTGACGTTCACCTGGCGCAACTCCGAGCAGTTGCGGGGCGACCTCGTCGAGGCCGTCACCGAGCTGAAGAGCGGGCCCGGCGGCGCCATCGCGATGTCCGGCTCGGTCTCCGTCGTCCGCCAGCTGCTGGCCGCCCGGCTCCTCGACGAGCTCCACCTGTTCGTCCACCCGATCGCGGTCGGCCACGGGCAGCGCCTGTTCGCCGACTCCGCCACGCCGCTCCCGCTCAAGCTGCTGAGCTGCGAGGCCTTCCGGACGGGTGTCCTGCACGTCGTCTACGGCCCCGCCGAGGAGGCGTAGACGCCGGTCCCGTCCCGCCTCCCCGCGCGCAGGAAGTCGACCGTGTCGACCTCCTGCGCGCGGGGCGTCAAGGACCCGTCAGCAGCGCATCAGTGCTCCGTCAGGGCGGGTGAAGGCGCTTGCCCCGGGCCGTCCCCAGGGCTTTGATGATGGGCATGCACCGCTCGACACGTCACCACGACCGCCCGCCGCATAGTCGGCCGCGGATCGTCGCTGTCGCCGTCGCGGTCGCCACCACCGTCCGGTAACACCGAGCGCCAACCCGCTCGGCGCCGGCCGCGTGCGCACGGGCTCTCGCCGCTTCGTCCGGCCCGGCCCCTGCGCCGATCCCCGCCGTCCGTCCCCCGTCCCGTCGGCTCCGGGGCCGGGGGACGGCCGCGCGAAACACCTCTCCACGCATCACTTCTCTCCGCGCCGACGGCACCGGGGAGCTGCGGCCACGCGCCGCGCCTCCTTCGCACCCCGTCGACGCCCTCCACCCTGGATGGGTCATGTCCGTCTCTGTTCTGTCCGCCCGCACCGCCCTCGTCACCGGCGCGTCCTCCGGCATCGGCTGGGAGACCGCCCGGCTCCTCGCCGGCCTCGGCGCCACCGTCCTGGTGCACGCCCGGACCACCGCCGAGGCGGAGGCGGCCGTCGCCCGGCTCGTCGCGGACGGCGCCAGGCGGGACCAACTCGTCGAGCTGGCAGCCGACTTCACCCACCTGTCGGAGGTGGCGGTGCTGGCGGGGACGGTCGTCAAGCACTACCCGGCGCTGGACCTGCTGGTCAACAACGCCGCCGTGATGGCCCCCGAGCGCTGCACCCTCACCGACGACGGCAACGAGGTCTCGTTCCAGGTGAACTTCCTCGCCGGCCACCTCCTCGCCAAGCTGCTGCGCGCCCCGCTCTCGGCGGCCGACGGCGCCCGCATCGTCAACGTCTCCTCCGCCCTGCACCGCACCGCGTCGATGAACTGGTCGGACCCGCACCGCGTCAAGAAGTACTCGCGCGTCGCCGCGTACGCGCAGTCGCAGCTCGCGCTCACCATGGACACCGCGGAGATGGCCCCGGACGGCTCCGGCATCACCGCCGTCAGCGTCAACCCGGGCCAGTGCGAGACCGCCCTGCTCCCCCTGTACGGACGCGTCGGCGCTCCGGCGGCCGAGGGCGCGGCGGCCGTCGTCCGGCTGTGCCTGCCGGACTTCCCGGTCGTCAACGGCGCCTACTACGACGGCGGTTCGGTCGCACCCACCGCCCAGGCAGCGCAGGAGGAGCGCTCGAAGAAGCGGCTCGCCAAGCTCGCCGACCAGTTGGTCGGCCAGGCCGCCTGAACCACACCGCCGACGCGTCGACCGAGAGGAACAACAGAATGTCCAAGCGCGCCCGCAAGAAGAAGGCCCGGCGGAAGAAGAAGGCCAACCACGGCCGCAAGCCCGCGTAGACCCATCCGGTGCCGCGTGCCACCGGCACCGGATGAGGCCTCCGGCCCCCGGGGCCCGCCGTCCACCGGAGAGGACGACGGAGCCCACGGGGGCCGAGGTGCGTCCGGCCCGAATGGATCCGCCGAGGCGGCGGAGCGGACGGACCGGACGGACCGGACGCAGCGGGCGGACCGGGCGCAGGGCCCCGGGATCACAGGCCGGCGCACTGCCCGCGCGGGCGCCGGTCACGGTGTCGGCGTGGCCGTTGGCGGTCGGAGCGGGCGTGTTGGCGGCGCAGGCGAGGGCGCCGCCGACCGGTGTCGGCCTCGATGCGGGCGCGGTGTCGTCCGGGAAAGGGCCACTGCCGGTCGTGGCGGCCACGGTGACCGTGCCGTCGACGTGGTTGTCGGCCACCGCCGATCGGTGCCCGCACCATCGGCCACCGACGCGACGCCCTGGCCCGGTAGGAGCCGGCTTCGTCCTGTGCATGTTCGTGCCGGCCTGCCTCTGGTGGACCTTCGAACGCCCGCGGGCCGGCCTGACCGCCATGCTCGCCGACGCGCCGGTGGCCACGGGGGGGTCGTCCTGGCCCGGGGCTGAGCCGTACCGGGCCAGGAGCCGCGCGACCGGCACTCTCGGACGACACGCGGTGCCCGCAGCCGGAACCCTCCATACACGGCCGCCCCTGGCCGGCGCCGTCCTCGGCCCGTGCCCTTGAAGGCGGCACCCGGCTGTGCGTGACTGGGAGGAGCAACATCCGCCCGCACGACGGCGAGGTGCCCCGGATGGGATTCATCGGCACGGTGGGGCTGGTCCTCCACCCCGAGCGCAGGTGCGCGCCCAGCGTGGACGCCGTCCTCCGGTGGAGCCGGGGGCGCGGCGCCAAGGTCCTGGGACTGGCGGCCGAGGTGACGCGGATCGGCTGCGAGGCCGTCCCGGTCGAGGCGGAGGAGATGACCGCGAGCGCCGACCTGCTGATCAGCCTGGGCGGGGACGGCACCATGCTGCGCGCCATGCGGATGGTGTCCGGCGGGCACGCGCCCGTGCTCGGCGTCAACGTCGGGCGCCTGGGCTTCCTCGCCGAGGTCGACGTGCCGGACCTCCCGGCGGCGCTCGACGCGATCGACGACCACCGCTTCACCGTGGAGACCCGTTCGGGCGTGCACGCCCGCTTCGGCTCCACCGGGCACACGGCTCTCAACGACGTCGTGCTGGTGCGCAGCCCGGGGCACCGGACCGCGGCCGTCGCCGTGCGCGTGCAGGACCAGCCGTTCGTGTCCTACACCGCCGACGCCGTCGTCGTCGCCACCCCGACCGGGTCGACCGCCTACAGCTTCTCGGCCGGCGGCCCGATCGTCTCGCCCAACGCCGAGGGCCTGCTGATCACACCGGTGGCCCCGCACTCCGCGTTCAACCGCTCCGTGTTCCTCTCCAGCGGTGAGCGGCTCGCGCTGGAGGTGCTGCCGCACAGCGGCGACCTCGCCGTCGAGGCGGACGGCCTGCTGGCCGGCCACGTGTCCCCCGGTGACATCGTCGAGGTGACCATGCTGCCCGACGCCGCCCGCGTCGTCCGGCTCGGCCGCACCACCTTCTACCAGCGCGCCCAGCGCAAGCTCGGCCTGACCGGTTCGGCGGAGCCCGCCTGACGCACCGGCCGCGCGAGTGGCCGACGGGCACCACGGCGGCTCACCGCCGCGACCGGCTCGGCACACGGGCCGGCTCCCGCTCGGGGGCCGGGTGGCGACGGCGGACGTGGTGGGCGGCGACGACCGCGAGACCGGTGAGCGCGGCCAGGACGTGTCCGACCGCGGCCACGTCCCCGTCGGGCAGGCCGTCGAGCAGTTCGGGTGCTGACGCCACCAGCAGGGCCAGCCACACCACCCGCCACCACACCGAGCGGGCACACCCCGCCGCGATGACCATCGCCGCGACCACGACGAACGACGGGCCGGTGTCCACCTCGTACGCGGCGTCGGGCAGCAGGCCGCCGTGCCGGATGCGCCACCAGACCATCCCCTCGGTCACGGCCGTCGCCCCCACGTGGGCCAGCGCGAGCACCAGCACCGCGCGCAGCCGGCCGAGGACCGCCACCACGGTGAACCCCGACAGTGCGAGCAGCGGCCACGCCCACCCGTCGCCCTGGGGCACGAACGCGGACGCCGCCAGCGCCTCGACGGGGTGCCCGGCCGGCCAGGGCCGCAGGTTGACCAGATTGGTCGAGGCCCACGCGCGAAGCCGCTCCGCGTCGTCGACGGGCAGCGCGTGTGTGGCCGTCACCCCGACGGCCAGCAGGGCCGCGTACCAGGCGGCGGGGTTGCGAGCGAGTCGGCGCGCTGCGGGCAAGGAGGTTCTCCAGGGTTCTCGGCGGGCTCCGACGTAGCGTACGGCGCGCGCGACGTCGCGCCGACACCCGGCCCGCCGGCATCCCGGGCTCGTCCCGGGCTCGTCCCGGACTCATCCCGATCATCCGGCCCACCAGGATGATCGTGCCCCTGTACTGGTCAAACACGGTGCGGTTGCGGGCTTTGCCGCTCTTGGTGGCGGGGCAGAACGTACTCGGACTACCCGTCGGCCGGCCGTCCGCCGAGCCCTTCGCCCTCGCCCCCACCCTCACCCCCACCCTCACCCCCACGCACCCAAGGGAGCCACCTCGTGACCTGGGGAGTCGACTACCCCTGGACCCACCCGACGGCCGCCGCCCTCCAGGCCTCCGGCGCGGCCTTCGCCATGCGGTACCTCAGCACCGACGCGTCGAAGAACCTCACCCGCGCGGAGGCCGACGACCTGGCCGCGCACGGCATCTGGTGCGGCGTCGTGTGGGAGACCACCGAAGGCCGGGCCCTCGCCGGGCAGGCCGCCGGCGCCGCCGATGCCCGAACGGCCGCGGCACAGGCCGCCGCCTGCGGCATGCCCCCGGACCGGCCGATCTACTTCGCCGTCGACACCGACACCGACTGGCCGAGCGTCCGACCGTACTTCGCCGGCGTCGCCGGCGTCCTCGGCGCGGCGCGAACGGGCGTCTACGGCGGACTGCACGTGGTCCGGGGCGCCGCCGCCTCCGGGCTCGTCACCTGGTACTGGCAGACCTCCGCGTGGTCCGGCGGTGTCTGGGACCCCCATGCCCACCTCCGGCAGGGCGGCGGTATCACCATCGGCGGCGTCGACTGCGACCGCAACACCGCCACCACCACCGACTACGGGCAGTGGATGCCCGGCCGTACCTTGCAGGAGGACGACGTGCCGTACACCGAGGACCAGCTCCGCGCGATGATCCGCGAGGAGACCGCCAACGCGGTCAGCAGCCAGCCCGTCCGGGACTCCATCGCCTACGCCGTCCACTACACCGACGACAACCCGGACGGAATCCGCACCCTGGTCCGGGGGCTGCCCCAGCAGGTCTGGCAGCACGGCCTGCCGAACGTGACCGCCGACTGGCAGCAGCGGACCGGCGCCGACGCGGTCGTCCCGGCGATGTGGCTGCTCGCCGCCAACAACCCGATCCAGTACCAACTCGCCGTGGCGAAGGCCCAGATCGCGGCGCAGGCGGCGGTCATGCAGACGCTGCTCTCCCACGCCGACGGCGTCGACACCGCCACGGTCACCGCCGCCATCGAGGCCGCCGTCGCCAAGGCCCTCGCGTCCGGTGTCGAGATGCACGTCACGACCGGCCCGACCGTGCCCGCGGTGCCCGCCCCCACCACCCCGACCACCTGAGGGAGATCCGATGCCCGACTCCGTCCGCCGCACGATCCGCACCACCCTCCAGCTCGTCCTCGGCCTCGCCGCCGCGCTGCCCGCCCTCGTCCACACCACGAACCTGCCGTCCACCCTCCCCGGACTCGGCGTCGCACTCGCCGTCGCGGCGGCCATCACGCGGATCATGGCGATGCCCGTCGTGGACGCCCTGCTGCCGGGCTGGCTCAGGATGACCCCGCCCACCACACCGGCCACCACGGACTCCGCCGACGCGACGCCGTCCACCACGCAGCCGGGCACGCCGGAGCTGTCGTGACCACCACGCCCCCGCCCCTACAGGCGGGGGCGTTCACCACGAGCGGTCGCTCACCGGGCGGTCGCTCACCGAAGCGGCGACGCCTCGGCCGTCTCCTGCCCGAGTGAGGCAGTCGTGAGCCCGGTTCCCGGCCCGTACCGCACCAGGCCGGCGACCTGGCCGACCGTCACCAGCAGGAGCCCGCCGACAACCAGCGCCTGAACGCCCGTTCCCCACCCGGCCTGCCCCGTCGCCAGGTGCGCGAGCTGGAGGACCAGCAGCCCCCGGCCGATCACCGCCGCGCCCGCGATGAGCGCCTCCTCCCGCCGGTGCCCGACGTCGTTCGCCAGCGCGCGGAGGATGAGCAGCACGGCGGCGAGGCACACGCCGTACGAGGCCACGAACGCCGGCGTGGGCCGGGGCGTGGCGGCCAGGATGACGCACGTGCCGATCGCCCAGCAGCAGGCGCTGAACAGGCAGGTGGCGCGGCGTCCGTGCCGCACGAGGAACGTCCGCTTGCCGAAGAGGGCGTCGCCCCGGACGTCGCGGAAGTCCTTGAGCAGGATCCGGCCGACGAACCCGACGTAGAGGCCGCCCAGCATCACCAGGTCACGAGGGCCGACGGCGGCACCGGCTGCGGTGAGGCCGAGCAGGTACGGCAGCGCGACGTAGCAGGCCGGCAGGGCGAGCGCCGCGACGGCACCCCGGTCGGCCAGCCGCACCGGGCGCAGCGAGTACCCGGCGCTCAGCGCGAGGGCGGCGACCGTCAACAGCCCCGGCCGGAGGCCGAGCAGGAAGGCCGAGGCGAGCGCGACGACGGCGGACACCACGGCCGTCACGACGAGATTCCGGCTCCCCGCCGCGGCCGTGACCAGCGGCCGGCTCCAGTGCCCCGGCAGGTTGACCCGGTCGATCGCCTCGTCGGAGAGGTCGTTGACGCAGACCGAGCAGAGCAGGAACGCCACGACCGGCACGACGCACTCGGCGAACAGGAGCCGGTCCTCCGCACGCCCCGCCTGGGCGAGCCCGAGCGCCGCGTAGAGGGCGAAGAGCAGCGCGACGGCGGGACGGCCGAGCGCGACGAGGACCCGAACGTGGGCGGCCAGCCGGCGCAACCCCTGTTCGCCCCTCACTTGTTCGGCACCAGTCGGACCGAGCCGGTGAACAACAGCACCATCCCCCCGAGGACCGCCAGCCCGGCGAGGGCCAGCACGGCGGCGAGGGCACAGCCGATGAACTCGATGCACGACATGGGCCGCTTCCCGGACGCGGATCCGCGCCGTGCGGACCGGCGATGCGGTTCGTCGGGCGAGGACCAGAGTGCTCCCATGCGTCATTCCCCTTTGCGGCAGGAGTCGTTGATCCGGCGGGCCGTCCGCCATCGTCCGCCGCCAAGCGCAGGTCCCGCCTGAGTACGGATACTCAGTCACCTCCCCGCCGATCGGCGGGGAGGCGCTGGGTTCCCTCGCCCATGAGGTGTGTGGGCGGGCGCAACTACGATGCATTCTCCGAGGCCGACCTTTGACGATTGAGCCCGAGAGGAAAGACGTGGGAGACAACTCCGAAGACACGTGGGATGACCTACGCCGGCACCGGGAAGCCATCATGTCGCCGGGAGAGGCTGTTCCTGACAGTGTGTTCGGCAGGATGGCGGCCCGCATGCGCTCGGCCCCTTTCCCGGAGGACCTGCGCAACGCCCCGCTGATCATCGACACCGACATCGGCGGTGATGCCGACGACGCCCTGGCCGTCGCCGCCGCTGCGCGGTACACCGGCGACCTCAAGCTCGTCATCACCGGCGACGAGTCCCAGGGACGACGCGCACGCTTCGCGCGCCACCTGCTGGACCTGATGGGGCGCCCCGACGTGATGACGGTGGCCGGCGCCGAGCTCTCGGACACGCCCTACTTCGTCATCGAGCACCTCGTCCCGCAGGACGTCCCGGCGCAGCGGACCGACGTCGTCGCCGCCGTCCGCGAGGTCCTGGCCGCCACCGACGGGCCGGTTCTGTGGGTCGGCATGGCCCCGCTGTCGAACCTCGCCCACGTCCTCGCCGAGGCTCCCGAGGCGGCTGCCCGGCTCCGGGTGACCCAGATGGGCGGAGCCCTGCGCTACCGCAACCCGGAGATCGCCGAGCACAACGTCCGTCTGGACGTCCCGGCCGCCCACAGCGTGCTCGCGGCAGTCGCCGCCGGACAGCTCCCGGCACCCGAATTCATCGCCTCCGAAGTGACGTTCACCCCGAAGATCGAGGTCACGGCCGAATCCGAGCTGTACCGGTGGCTGGCCGCTCCGGGCGCACCCTCGTGGGCCACCCTCCTGGCCGCACACCTCGACGCCTGGTTCACCCGCTTCCACCCCGGCAGCATGCAGCACGATGCGCTCACCCTCACGGCTGCTCTCGACCTCCCGTTCGTCGACTCCGACGACACCTGCATCGCGATGGACGACATCGGACGAACCACCACGAGCGACAACGGCGTCCGGCTGCGCTGGAGCCTCGACGCCGACTACGACGCCTTCATGGCGTGGTTGACCAAGACCCTCACGGGCGGGACGTCCGCCATGGCCACCCGCCCCGCCGACGAGCGGCGTTGACGCCGCAGAGCGAGCCGAGGAACCCACCGCCCTCTGCCCGGGCCCACAACACCCCAAGGCACCGGACGGGCTAGCCGGGCTCGCGCAGCCCGGCGGGGCTGCGAAAACTGGCCGCGTGTCCTCCACCACGATCACGTCGATCTCCTCCCACGAGTTGGACCTCCTCCGTGCGCTGCGGGCCCGGGCTGCGGGCGGCGGGCTGTCGGCCGAGGCCGTGGTCCTGGCGCAGGGGCGGCTCCAGGAACCGTGCGGCTGGCCGGCGGGTCTGCCGCGGCGCAGTGACGGCGGGGACTGCTTCCGCAACGCGTGGCGGATCGCGCTGAAGCCGACCGGGCTGGTGTACGTGGAGGGGTTCGTCCTCGGTGAGGGCGGGGCGGTGACGCGGCGCGCCTGGTGTGCGGACGAGGAGGGGCGGGCGCTGGACCCGACGTGGCGGGACGGGCGGGCTCTGGCGTACGCGGGGGTCGGGATGGCCGCGGAGTGGGTCGCGGCGGTCCAGCGGCGCACGTGCACGCGGACGCGGTTCCCGGGTGTGCTGGACGCCGCCGTCCAGCACGCCCGGGACGCCGACCGCGTGTTCACGTACGGAGTCCCCGCCCCGGCCCTGATGGCGCTCGGCCGGGGGCTCCCGCCCCGCCCCGACACCGGGTGACGCAAGAGGCGCCGGGCGCCGGGTCGCCGGGCGCTACGCTGCGGCGCGTGTTCGAGTACCACGGCTGGATCAACGTCCTGGAGAGTGCCGACGCCGACGACGCCCCCCACGCCGACGCGCGCCTCGACCGGATGGCCGCGCGCATCGACGAGCGCGTCCGGGAGCTCGACAGCCCCTACCTGCTGGACCTCCGCCGGATGAACGGCGGCGTCTTCGTCCACCTCGGCGGCTGCCCGAACCACCGCGACGACTCGATCGTGGCGTTCTTCCGCGAGGTCGGCCGACTGGCTCCGGGTTCCTACGGGTTGCTGCACGTCCGCGACGACGAGGAGCCGGGCCGCGAGAACGAGGTCACCGTCGTCCGCATGGTCCGCGGCCGGCTGAGCACGCATACGGAGCTGCTGCTGTCCCCGTGCGTCCCCGTCCTGGAGGACCCGTTCCCGGGTTGGTGCGGAAGCCGTCGCCGGAGTACCAGCGGCAACAGACGGACGCATGCCCGAAGTTGATCACCGTCCGGCCCGTGCCGACCACGCAGAAGCGTCCGGTCCCGGGGCGGCCACGGGGGAGGCCGCTCCGTGACTGGCCGCCCCGCGACACGTCGCCCATGAGCAAAGGCGAGCGGACCCCTTGCCGGGGTCCGCTCGTCCTCGGGGTGGGGACGGCTACTCCACCGTCACGCTCTTCGCCAGGTTGCGCGGCTTGTCGACGTCGCGGCCGAGGGCCACCGCCGCGTGGTAGGCGAGGAGCTGGAGCGGGATGTTGAGGAGCAGCGGGTCGAGCTCGGGCTCGCTCTTGGGGACGATGATGCAGTGGTCGGCGAGCTTGTCCTCGGGGCGACGGTGGGCGACGGCGATGACGCGGCCGGAACGGGCCTTGATCTCGCCGAGGGTGGTGAGGTTCTTGTCGAGGAGCTCGTCGTCCGGGACGAGGGCGACGGTCGGCAGCTCGGGGCTGATCAGCGCCAGCGGGCCGTGCTTCAGCTCGCTCGCCGGGTAGGCCTCGGCGTGGACGTAGGAGATCTCCTTGAGCTTCTGCGCGCCCTCGCGCGCCACCGGGTAGCCGCGGACCCGGCCGATGAACATCATCCCGGCCGACTTGGCGTACTCGGCGGCGAGTTCGGCGATCGCGTCGCTCTGGTCGAGCACCTCGCGGATCTGGTCCGGCAGCGCCTTGAGGGCGGAGACGATGCGCCGGCCGTCGGCGGGCGAGAGGTCGTGGATGCGGCCGAAGTGCAGGGCCAGCAGGGCGAAGGCGACGACCGTCGAGGTGAAGGCCTTGGTCGAGGCGACCGAGATCTCCGGCCCGGCGTGGAGGTAGATGCCACCGTCGCACTCGCGGGCGATCGCGCTGCCGACGGTGTTGACGACGCCGAGGACTCGGCCGCCCTTGCGCTTGATCTCCTGGACGGCGGCCAGCGTGTCGTAGGTCTCGCCGGACTGGCTGACGGCCACGTACAGGGTGTCGGCCTCGATCACCGGGTTGCGGTAGCGGAACTCGGAGGCGGGCTCGCTGTGCGCGGGGATGCGGGAGAGCTCCTCGATCAGCTGGGCGCCCATCTCGCCGGCGTAGTAGGCGGAGCCGCAGCCGAGGATCTTGACCCGGCGGATCTCGCGCAGTTCGCGGGCGTCGAGGTTGAGGCCGCCGAGGTGGGCGGTGGCGAAGCGCTCGTCGAGGCGGCCGCTGAGGGTGCGCTCGACGGAGCCGGGCTGCTCGTGGATCTCCTTGAGCAGGAAGTGCTCGAAACCGCCGGTGTCGTAGGAGTCGATCTCCCAGTCGACGGTGGACGGCTGGCGGTGGGTGGTGCGGGCGTCCTCGGTGAAGGTGCGGAAGCCGTCGGCGCGGACGACGGCGAGCTCGCCGTCCTCCAGGTGCACGACCTGGCGGGTGTAGCGGACGAGGGCGGAGACGTCGGAGGCGGCGAACATCTCCTTCTCGCCGATGCCGAGGACGATCGGGCTGCCGTTGCGGGCGACGACGATGCGGTCGGGCTGCTCGGCGTCGAGGACGGCGATGCCGTAGGTGCCGACGACCTTGCCGAGGGCGGCGCGGACGGCCTCCTCCAGTTCGACGCCCTCGGCGGCGTGCGCGGCGATGAGGTGGGAGAGCACCTCGGTGTCGGTCTCGGAGCGGAAGACGGCACCGTCGGCGGTGAGCCTGGTGCGCAGCTCGTCGGCGTTCTCGATGATGCCGTTGTGGACGACGGCGATGCGCTCGGCGTTGTCGAAGTGCGGGTGGGCGTTCTCGTCGCTGGGGACGCCGTGGGTGGCCCAGCGGGTGTGGCCGATGCCGGTGGTGCCCTTGAAGCGGGCGGGGACGGCGGCTGCGAGGTCGGCGACCCGGCCCTTGACCTTGCGGAGCTTGATGCCGCCGGTGCGGCCGGCGACGGCCACCCCGGCCGAGTCGTAGCCGCGGTACTCCAGCCGGGCGAGCCCTTCGAGCAGGAAGGGGGTCGCGTCCTTGGGGCCGATGTAGGCCACGATTCCGCACATGACGGGCTCCTCCGTGAGTTGGTGTCGGCTCAGCCGTAGACGATCCGGCGCAGCTGGCGCGCCGAGAGCTCCGGTGCCGCGACGCGGCGGACCGGGAGCTCCTCGGCGAGCCGGGCGAAGATCCGTTCGTTGGTCAGTCCGCGCGCCTGGAGCTCACCGTGGCGGCGGCGGACGTACTCCTCGGTGGTCTCGGAGAAGTACGCCAGGACCTCCGCCACGACCCGCGCCGCTTCCCGGGGCCCGAGGGGGCTGGTCCGGGCGAGGTGGGCGACGAGGTCGTCATGAGGGTGGGGTGAGCTCGGCACGGAGGAAGACATTAGGCGGACGACGCCCAGGAAGCCAAAGTTTCTGCCCGGAATCGGGCAGACATTGCGACTTTCGGCCCAGAGGACCATGCGGAACCCCTCCCTTCACCTTTTCGACACACTCTTGTCGCCCATCCGGACGCCACGTAGCGTGACCCTCTCCACACGTAGCGGAAGACCGGAGGCTTGCTGATGTGCGGCATCACCGGATGGGTCGCCTTCGACCGCGACCTCACCGCCGACCGGAACGACCGGGACGTCCTCGACGCCATGACGGCCACCCAGATCTGCCGCGGTCCGGACGCGGGCGGGGTTCACCTGGAGCGCCACGCCGCGATCGGGCACCGCCGCCTCGCGGTGATCGACGTCGAGGGCGGCGTCCAGCCGATGACCGTCGAGCAGGACGGCCGGCTGCTGGCCGCCCTCACCTACAGCGGCGAGGTCTACAACCACGACGAGCTCCGCGCGGAGCTGCGGGCGGCCGGCCACCGCTTCCGCACCCGCAGCGACACCGAGGTCGTACTGCGGGCCTACCTGGAGTGGGGCGAGCACCTGGCCGAGCGCCTGAACGGCATGTTCGCCTTCGCGATCTGGGACGCCCGGCGCGAGGAGCTGCTGCTGGTGCGCGACCGCATGGGCGTCAAGCCGCTGCACTACCACCCCACGGCGGACGGCGTGGTGTTCGGCTCCGAGGTGAAGTCCCTGCTCGCCCACCCGTCCGTCCGGCCGGCCGTGGACCTGGACGGGCTGCGCGAGATCCTCGCCTTCTGCCGCACCCCGGGCATCACCCCCTACCGCGGGATCGCCGAGGTCCGCCCCGGCCACGTCGTCCGCGTGCGCCGCGAGGGGATCACCGTGCGCCGCTACTGGGCGCTGGAGGCCCGCGAGCACACCCACAACCTGGACACCACCGTCGCGACCGTCCGCGCCCTGCTGGACGACATCGTGCACCGCCAGCTCCGATCCGACGTGCCGCTGTGCTCCCTCCTGTCCGGCGGCCTGGACTCCAGCGCCGTCACCGCCCTGGCGGCGGGCGTGCTGAGCCGGGCCGGCGCCGGCCCGATCCGCTCCTTCGCCGTCGACTTCGCCGGCCAGGGCGAGAACTTCCACGCCGACGCGATCCGGCCCACCCCGGACGGCCCGTACGCCCGCATGCTGGCCGAGCACGTCGGCGCCGACCACCACGTCGTGGAACTGGACGCCGCCGACCTCACCGACCTCGCCCAGCGCGCCACCGTCCTGCGCGCCCGGGACCTGCCCGGCGGCTTCGCCGACATGGACGTCTCGCTCCTGCTGCTCTTCCGCGGCGTGCGACGGCAGTCCACCGTCGCCCTGTCCGGCGAGTCCGCGGACGAGCTCTTCGGCGGCTACCGCTGGTTCCACGATCCCGACGCGATAGCCGCCGACGACTTCCCGTGGGCGCCCTCCGTCGAGCGCGGCCTCGCCGGCCCGGGCGCCGGCGTGCGCGAGCAGCTGCTCGACGCCGACCTCCTGCGCGAGCTCGACCTGCCCGGCTACCGCCGCGCCCGCTACCGCGAGGCGCTCGCCGAGGTGCCGCACCTGCCCGGCGCGAGCCCGCTGGAACGCCGGATGCGCGAGGTCTCCTACCTCCACCTGACCCGCTTCGTGTGCCTGCTCCTCGACCGCAAGGACCGGATGAGCATGGCCAACGGGCTGGAGGTGCGGGTGCCGTTCTGCGACCACCGGCTCGTCCAGTACGTCTTCAACACGCCGTGGGCGATGAAGAGCTTCGACGGCCGGGAGAAGAGCCTCCTGCGCGCCGCCGTCCGGGACGTGCTGCCGGACGAGGTCGCCGATCGGGTGAAGAGCCCGTACCCCGTCACCGCCGACCCGCACTACCCGGCGCTGCTGCGCGCCGAACTCGCCGAACTCGCCGCCGAGGGCAAGTCCCCGGTGCTCGGCCTGCTCGACCGGCGGCGGCTGGACGACGCGCTCGCCCCGGGGACCGACCCGCAGTCCGTGCGGCTCGGCGTCGACCTCGCGCTGGACCTCGCCACCTGGCTGACGGAGTACCAGGTGGCGCTGGACATCTGAGCGTTCCCTCCCCCGCACGGCGCAGCGGGAGCACCCGGGCCGGCTGCGCCGTCCGGGCGAGCCCCGGCGGCCACCCGGGACCATCCCGTGCGGGGCCGGGACCGGACGGTGCGGTAGCGTCGCCGACACTCCCGGATGGCGGGCCAAAACGCGGACTGCGGCCGCTTCGCGCGTCAGGATGGGAGCGAACCGTCCGCACTCGATCCGCCGGGGGATCCTGTCATGCAACCGCGAGCGTTCGCGATTCTCACCGCCCTGCTGCTCGGCGTCCTCGGCCTGGGATCGGTGGCCGTCACCGACTGGTCGCCGGCGACCGCGAACGCGGCGACCACCCAGGTCGCCGCCGCTGCCGCCTCGCCCGACGGCACCCCCGCCGCGAGCGCCACCCCGACCGGCGACCCGGCGGTCTGGACCCGCTCGACGCTGCGCAACAAGATGATGGCCGAGATGGACGCCACCGACCCGGGCGTCGCCCTCGCCGACCTCGACAGGATCACCAAGGAGAAGCCGTACACCGTGCGCTTCTGCCACCCGATCGCGCACGAGCTCGGGCACGCGGCCGTCAAGCGGTTCAACGCCGACTTCCAGAAGGTCATCTCCTTCCCGCACGAGACCTGCGCGGCCGGCTACCTGCACGGCGCCGTCGAGGAGATGCTGAACGCCTCGACCCAGCCCGAGGTGGACCTGCTCAAGCTGTGCGCCCCCAAGAACAGCGGCCCGTGCATCCACGGCGTCGGCCACGGCACGATGTTCGTCGCCAAGCAGGACGTGGCCAAGGCCCGCGACCTGTGCAACAAGTTCACCACCGACCAGAACCGGATCCGCTGCTCCGAGGGCCTGTTCATGCAGCTCTTCGGCCCGGACGAGGAGGACGAGCAGGCCAAGGCCAACCTGCCCGCCGACAAGCTCGCCCAGGACCCGCTCTACCCGTGCAAGGACCAGCCGTCGCTGTTCCAGTCCGCGTGCTACTTCTACGCGCCGACCTTCTACCTCTCCTCGCACGACTACCCGAACCACCCCGAGGTGTACGCCGACGCCCTCAAGTGGTGCCTCAACGGCAAGGCCGGCGGCGGGGCCGTCGACTGCAGCCGGGGCGTCGGCTCGCGGACGATGAAGTACAACCTCGACCGCGAGGACTGGGCCGCCCAGCAGTGCGCGACGGCCGCCGACGGCTGGCAGCGCAAGGCCTGCGCGGAGGGCCTGGTCAGCTACTACACGGTGAACTACACCGACGGCGGCGCGGCCGGACGTCTCTGCGCCAAGATCACCAACAAGGAGATGCAGGGCTACTGCCGCTCCGCGAGCGGGCTCTCCGCTTCGCTGGACTGAGCGTCTTCGCCGGACCGGGCCTCTTCGCCGGACCGGTCGTCCCGTCCGACGGGCCCGCGCCGCAACGGCGCGGGCCCATTCCGTACCATCGGCTGATCACCCGGTGCGCCGAGGACGCCGCGCCCGCCCCCACACCGCCGGAGCACGCCCGATGGATTTCCGCAGTACCGATTTCCGCACGGCCGCCCACGCCACCGCCGACCTCGTCTCCGACTACCTCGCCGAGCTGCCCGGCCGTCCGGTCTGGCAGCCCATGGACGACGCGACCCGCAGCGCCCTCCTCGACGCCCCGCTGCCCGCCGGCGGCCGCCCGCTCGCCGAGCTCGTCGAGGCCATCGGCCGGGACGTCCTGCCCCACCCCATGGGCAACGGCAGCCCGCGCTTCTTCGGCTGGGTCAACTCCGCCCCCGCCCCCGCCGGCGTCCTCGCCACCCTCGCCGCCTCCGCCATGAACCCCAGCTCCGCCGGCGGCGACCACGCCGACGTCCACCTGGAGCGCGCCGTCGTCCGCTGGATCGCCGAACTCGTCGGCTTCCCGCACCCGGCCGGCGGCGGCCTGCTCACCTCCGGCACCTCGATGGCCACGATCGTCTGCCTCGCCGCCGCCCGGAACCGCGCCGCCCGGCGGGCCGGGTGGGACGTCCGCGAGGACGGCCTCGCCGGAATGCCCCCGCTGGTCGGCTACGTCACCGGCGAGACGCACTCCTGCGTCCGCAAGGCCGCCGAGCTCCTCGGCCTCGGCACCAGGCACCTGCGCACCGTCGCCACCGGCCCGGACGGCCGCCTCGACACCGCCGACCTGCGCGCCGCGGTCGAGCGCGACCGCGCCGCCGGACTGCTGCCCTTCCTCGTCGTCGCCTCGGCCGGCACCGTCGGCACCGGAGCCGTCGACGCCTTCGACCCGATCGCCGACCTGTGCGCCGAGCAGGAGCTGTGGCTGCACGTCGACGGCGCGTACGGCGCCTTCGGCGTCCTCGACCCCGCGATCGCCCACCGCTACGCCGGACTGGAGCGCGCCGACTCGCTCGCCCTCGACCCGCACAAGTGGCTCGGCGTGCCGGTCGACTGCGGCTGCGCGCTGGTCCGCGACACCGACGAGCTGCGTGGCACCTTCAGCCTCGTCCCGTCCTACCTGCGCGACGAGGCCGCCGGCGAGCTCGGCTGGTTCTCCGAGTACGGCACCGAGCAGACCCGCCCGTTCCGCGCGCTCAAGGTGTGGGCGACCATCGCCCACAAGGGCCGCGCGGGCCTCTCCCGCGACATCGCGCGCTGCACCGCGCTCGCCCGCCGGCTCGGCGAACTGGTCGAGGCGGACGGTGAGTTCGAGCTGCTGGCCGAGGTGCAGACCTCGATCGTCGCCTTCCGCCACCGCTCCTCCGGGCTGGACGGGGCCGCCCTCGACGCGCTCAACCGCGAGCTGCCCGTCGCCGTGCAGCGCCGCGGCAGGGTCTTCGTCACCGGCGCCCGGCTGGACGGGACGGAGATGCTGCGCGCCTGCCTCCTGAACGCCGACACGACGGAGGCGGACCTGGAACTCCTCCTCTCCGAGGTGCGGGCGGCTGCGGCGGACCTCCGGAAGTAACGCGCGGGGCGAGACCTTAACCCGCAGGTCACGGGAGGTTCGTGGACGGGAAACACCACCTGGGGACAGTGGTGCCATGGAGCACACGGAGCACACCTCGACAGCCGTCCACACCTCCGCAACGCCCACCCCCTCCCGCCCCCACCGCTGGCGCCGCGACACCGTCGAACTCGCCGCCGTCTTCGTCTCCGTCACGGCGGCCGATCTCGTCGCCAAGGTCGTCGTGAAGGGCCACGACGGTCCTGTGCTGCTCGCCGCCTCTGCGGCGGCGCTGCTGGCCACGACGCTGTTCCACACGTGGTGGTCCCACCGCCACCACCTGCACGGCCCGCCGCCCCCGGCCCCCGTGGCATCCCCAACCGCCCTCTGGCGGGTCCGCGCCACCGTCCGGAACTCCCCCGCCGGCCTCGCCCCCGTGTGCACCGCCTTCGCCGAACGGCAGGTCGCCATCGTCTCGATGCAGTCCCACCCCCTCCCCGAAGGCGCCGTCGACGAGTTCGTCCTCCGCGCCCCGCACGCCCTCACCAGCACCGACCTGGCCACCCTCGTCACGACCGGCGGCCACGACCTCCTGGACGCACCGACCCGCGTCCTGTGAGCGACGGCCGGAGAGGGCGTACGGGGGCGGGGGCTCAGCCGTTGTCGGGCTGGACGACGCAGACGGCGTTGCCGAGCATCGAGCCGAAGCCGCCGAGGAGGGAGCCGGTCACGGACTTGCAGGCGGCGGCCTCCTGCGGGGTCTTGGGGCCGTGGTTGCCGCTGTCCGCGGCGGCGGGCTGGGCGAGGGCGAGGAGCAGGGCGCAGCAGGCCGTGGCGAACACGGTCCTCTTCAATGACATGGGGAAGCCCCTTCGGGTCGAGGTGGGATCGGCGGAGAGCCGAGCCATCCCTATCCGAAGGGGCTTCGTGGCTCACGGATTCTGGGCCGTCCGTGGGCGTGTCCGCATCAGTGCTCACCGGCCGTCCGCTCCAGCGCCCGGATCGCGGCGGCCAGTTCGACCGCACCGTGCTCCTTGAGGACACCGTAGTGGTCTGCGGTCAGGTCGACCACGGTGGGCGGGACGGCGGAGTAGCCGGAGCTGCCCTCGATGAAGGAGTAGTCGTGGCCGGCGGCCTTGAAGATCGTCACCGGGACGTCCAGCCGGCGCTCGGCGAGCTCGCGGAAGCTGTACTCGAACTCGTAGGTCTCGCCGACGATCCGGACGATCCGGCGGACCACCTCCTCCTCCAGGGTGGGGAGCAGTCGGCGGATCGAGGTGACGAAGGTGTCCTCGTCGGCGGTCTCGATCAGGCAGCGCTCCAGCTCGGGACCGCTGATCCGGCCGGTGAACACCCCGAACAGCACGGTCACGTACGCCGGGTTGGCGTAGGAGGCCTCGCGGCCCCACCACGTAGTACAGGCCGGCCCCGAGCCCGTCGAGGCGGCCGGGCAGGTCGACCTGCGGGCGGCCGGCCAGCTGCCCGGGGTCGCGCAGGCCCGGATCGGATAGCTGGGCCTTGACCTGGAGGCGCCCGGCCTTGGACTGGTGGTGGCGGCCGTGGTTGCCCTGGTCCATCAGGGCGGCCTCACGCGGGTTCAGCTCGACGCAGGCGACCAGGTTCTGATGGCCGGTGCGCTCGTCGGCGGTGACGATCGCGGCCGAGCGGCGGACCCAGGTGTGCTCCTCGATCGCGCGGGCGATCTCGTCCAGCTCGACCGGGTAGCCGCGCAGCTTGACCTGGTTGTCGACGCGGTCGAGCAGGCCGGTGAGCGCGGTGGCGGCGGGCGCGCGCCGGGCGCGCGGCAGGGCGGTGGTCGCGGTGGCGGGGACGGACGGGGTGGTTCGCATGGGAGAGCCTTCGTTCGTGGACTGTCACGCCCCGGCGTCCTGCGTTCGTCAGGAGCGCCGGGCATGTCCACCACCGTCGGCCGCCCGTTGTCCCGGTCACATGAGGCACCGGTCTGGACCTCTGCCGGATCCGTCCCGGCCCGGTCACGGGCACGTCCCGGGTCCGTCCCGGACACTCGTGCGTTCACGATCGCGTAACCGCGCCGAAGCGCGGTGTCGGTAGCGTCGCCTCCATGACGGCATCGCACACGCGCTTCGAACGGCTCTGGACCCGGTCTTTCGGCAGGTCCGACCGGAGGTGCGCGGTGCCCGAGGGGCCCGGTGGCCGGGTGGCGCTCCTCGACGCCCCGCCCCGGGTCGCCCGGACGCACCCGGCGACGGGCCGGATGCACGCCCTCGTCGCGGAGGAGCCGCTCCCCGCTCGGCTGTCCCTGGCGGACGGGACGGCCCTGATCGTCCGAGCGGCCGGTCCGGCCGACAAGGCGGAGGCCCGGGCGATGCACCAGCGCTGCTCCCCCGCCTCGCTGAGGCTTCGCTACCACGGGCCGGTCCGCGACTCCGACCGCCACCTGGACCACCTGCTGGACGGGCGCCACGGGCGCAGCCTCGCCGTGACGGCCGGGGACGGGCGGATCGTCGCCCTCGGGCACCTGATGTGGGACGACGGGGAGGCCGAACTGGCCGTCCTGGTGGAGGACGCCTGGCAACGGCGCGGGCTCGGACTGGGCCTGCTGCGCCGGCTGGCCGCGATGGCCCGGGCCGCCGGGATCGGCACCGTGTACGCGGTGACGCACGCCTCGAACGCGGGCCTGATCACGGCGATGCGCCGGCTGGCCGTGCCGCTGGACTTCCGCGCCGAGGACGGCACCCTCGTGATCACCGCCACCCTGGCGGGCGCGGAGCCGGCGCCGCACCGTCCGGCCTGCTGATCATTTCTTCACCACATTCTCACCGGGAACCGCCCGGCCCTTCGGCGACGTCCTCCTTCCCGCGGGAGCCCCGTCCGTACACCGCCTTTCCTGACGATGCGTCAGGCGTCCCGGGACGCGCCCCCGGGGGCGCGTCGCAGCAGGCGGCGCGGGGTCCGGATCGTGGGGCCGGGTGACGGAGTCGGTAGGCTGGCCCCGTCCCCGCCGCCCGACGGCCCGTTAACCGGCCCCCGGGCGGTGCCGCAGCAAGGAGGAACCACTGAGCATGGCAGGCACCGAATCGGAGCCCACAGGCGCGCGCGACGCCTCCCTGCCGGCCCGCGCCAAGATCGCGGTCACCGCCGGCAAGGTCGCGGCCGCCGTGTCGCGCAAGGCCGGTCGCGGCAGCGGCTCGGTGATCGGCGGCAAGGTCGCCCTCAGGCTCGACCCCGACCTCCTCGCCACCCTCGCCGACCACCTCGACGTCGTGCTGGTCAGCGCCACCAACGGCAAGACCACGACCACCCGCCTGATCGCCGAGGCGCTGCGCGCCGCCGGCCCGGTGGTCTCCAACGCCCTCGGCGCCAACATGCCGGCCGGCATCACCTCCGCCCTGGCCGGCGGCTCGGACGCCCGCTTCGGCGTGATCGAGGTCGACGAGAAGTACCTGGCCGGGGTCGCCCGCGACACCCGCCCCAAGGCGATCGCCCTGCTCAACCTCTCCCGCGACCAGCTCGACCGCGCCGCCGAGACGCGGATGATGGCCGAGAAGTGGCGCGAGGGCCTCCAGGACACCGAGGCCGTGGTCATCGCCAACGCCGACGACCCGCTGGTGACCTGGGCCGCCTCCTCCTGCAAGAAGGTGGTCTGGGTGGCCGCCGGACAGGCCTGGAAGGAGGACGCCTGGTCCTGCCCCGCGTGCGGCGGCGTCATGCAGCGCCCCGGCGACGACTGGTTCTGCCAGGAGTGCGGCTTCCGGCGCCCCAACCCGCACTGGGCGCTCCAGGGCACCCACGTCATCGACCCGCAGCGCGGCGCCTGGCCGATCCAGCTCCAGCTGCCCGGCCGGGCCAACCTGGCCAACGCCACCAGCTCGGCCGCCGTCGCCGCCGTGTTCGGCGTCTCGCCGCAGGTCGCGCTGGAGCGGATGCGCTCGGTGACGGCCGTCGCCGGCCGCTACGACGTCGTCCAGTACCAGGGCCGCGACATCCGCCTGCTGCTCGCGAAGAACCCGGCCGGCTGGCTGGAGACCTTCTCGCTGATCGACGGGCCGCCCGCCCCGGTCATCCTCTCCGTCAACGCCCTCGACGCCGACGGCACCGACACCTCCTGGCTGTGGGACGTCGACTACGAGCGCCTCGCCGGGCACCCGGTCTTCGTGATGGGCCAGCGCAAGCTGGACCTGGCCGTCCGCCTGGAGGTCGCCGGACTGCAGTTCCACGTGGTGGACACGCTGGAGCAGGCCGTCCGGATGGCCCCGCCCGGCCGGATCGAGGCCATCGCCAACTACACCGCCTTCCAGCAGCTGCGGAAGGTCGTGGCCGGCTGATGCCGCGCCCCCACGCCCCTCTTTTCGTGACGGAAGGCCTTCGAGGATGAGTGAGAGCAGCCTGCGCGTGGTCTGGGTCTACCCGGACCTGCTCAGCACCTACGGCGACCGCGGCAACGCCCTGGTCGTGGAGCGCCGGGCCCGCCAGCGCCATCTCAACGTGACCCGGATCGACGTCCGCTCCGACCAGGCGGTCCCCACCAGCGGGGACATCTACCTGATCGGCGGCGGCGAGGACCGGCCGCAGCGCCTGGCCGCCGAGCGGCTGCGCGCCGACAGCGGCCTGGTGCGGGCCGCCGAGAACGGCGCGATCATCTTCGGCGTCTGCGCCGGCTTCCAGATCATGGGCCACGAGTTCGTCAACGACCTCGGCGAGCGCGAGCCGGGCCTCGGCCTGCTCGACGTCTGGACCACCCGCGGCGAAGGCGCCCGGTGCGTCGGTGACGTGCTCGCCGACGTCGACCCGCGGCTCGGCCTGCCGCAGCTGACCGGCTTCGAGAACCACCAGGGCGTCACCCACCTCGGCCAGGGCGTCCAGCCCTTCGCCAACGTCACCGTCGGCCGGGGCAACGGCACCGGTGACGGCACCGAGGGCGCCTGGCGCGACACCGTCTTCGGCACCTACCTGCACGGCCCGGTGCTGGCCCGCAACCCCGCGGTCGCGGACATGCTGATCAAGCTGGCGCTGGACGTCAACGCCCTGCCGCCGGCCGACACCACCTGGTACGACGCGCTGCGCGCCGAGCGCATCGCCGCCACGACGCGCCCCCAGTAAGGCTCGTCCTCGGACTCCCGCCGTCCGCCCGGAAGGGCGGCCCCGGGAGTCCGAGGACAAACCCGGTACGTCCGTACGCCCGGCCCGGGTGCCCGCCATGCGGTCACCCGGTCCACGGGCGGCCCGGAACGTACGACAATGGGGGATGCCGGCTGCACACCCTCCTCGGCAGCAGGCTGCACTTCCACGCGGGGGCGCCGACGGCGCCGCTCCCGCGTCGGCTCCTGCCCGGCCGGACCAGGGGTCGTATGCTCGACACCACGGCCTTTTTCGGGCGTTCTGCCCGATTCGGCCGATCCTTCACCCCACGGTCAGCTCCCCGCCACCCCGGCGCGGGATCGCACCGCTACGGTGGCGGCTCGTCGTCCCAGCCTGTAGTCCGGCCGTTCCTCGGTTCTGCTCGGGAGTTGCAAAGCTAATGCGTATCGGAGTGCTGACCAGCGGCGGTGACTGCCCCGGCCTGAACGCGGTGATCCGCTCCGTGGTCCACCGGGGGGTGGTCGACCACGGCGACGAGATCATCGGGTTCGAGGACGGGTGGCGCGGCTTCCTGGAGGGCCACCACCGCCCCCTCACCCTGGACTCGGTGAGCGGCATCCTCGCCCAGGGCGGCACGATCCTCGGTTCCTCGCGGGTGCAGCCCAGCCACCTGCGCGACGGGGTCGAGCGCGCCAAGAAGTACTGCGCGGACCTCGGCCTGGACGCCGTCATCCCGATCGGCGGCGAGGGCACCCTCAAGGCCGCCAAGCTGATGAGCGACGCGGGCCTGCCGATCGTCGGCGTGCCGAAGACGATCGACAACGACATCGCCGCCACCGACGTGACCTTCGGCTTCGACACCGCCGTCTCGGTCGCCACCGAGGCCCTGGACCGGCTGAAGACCACCGCCGAGTCCCACCAGCGGGTCATGGTCGTCGAGGTCATGGGCCGGCACACCGGCTGGATCGCCCTCAACGCGGGCATGGCCGCGGGCGCGCACGCGATCGTCGTCCCCGAGCGGCCGTTCCACATCGAGCAGCTGACCGCCGTCGTCCGCGAGCGCTTCGACCGGCAGAAGAAGTTCGCCATCGTGGTCTGCGCAGAGGGCGCCAAGCCCGAGCCCGGCACCATGCACTGGGAGGAGGGCGTGAAGGACATCTACGGCCACGAGCGGTTCACCGGCATCGCGACCCAGCTCTCCCGCGAGCTGGAGCACCGGCTCGGCAAGGAGGCCCGTCCGGTGATCCTCGGCCACACCCAGCGCGGCGGCACCCCGACCGCCTACGACCGGGTGCTCGCCACCCGCTTCGGCTGGCACGCCGTCGAGGCCGTCCACAAGGGCGCGTTCGGGCACATCACGGCGCTGCAGGGCACCAACATCAACCTGGTGCCGCTCGCCGAGGCGGTCGCCGAGCTGAAGACCGTCCCGCAGGAGCGCTACCTGGAGGCGGAGACGGTCCTCTGACCTCGTCCTCCACTGCGCAGCCCCCGGGTCGTTCGCGACCCGGGGGCTCCGTGCGTCCGGAGGGCGCTCCGGCGGGCCCTCCGGACGGCGTTCCGGCGGGCGTCCCGGCGGTGGCCCGGGTTAGCGTGGGACGGCCGGAGGAAGGAGCGCCGATGGAGATCCTCGCGTACGGGGTGCAGGCCGACGAACGGCCGCTGCTGGAGGAGGCCTTCGCCGGGCGGCACGAACTGCGTTGCCTGGGCATGTTCCTCAACCGGGACACCGCCCCCCTCGCCGCCGGCTACCCTGCCGTCAGCAGCAGTGTCAACGCCGTCCTGGACGCCGGGACCCTGGCCGTCCTGGCGTCGGGCGGCACCGAGCTGATCACCCAGCGCTCCACCGGCTTCAACAACATCGACCTCGACGCCGCCGCCGACCTCGGCCTGACCGTCGCCCGGGTCTCGTACTACAGCCCGTACGCCGTCGCCGAGCACGCGTGGACGCTGGCGATGGCGGTGAACCGGCGGATCGTGCGGGCCGCCGGGCGCAGCCGCGAGTTCGACTTCCGCCTGGACGGGCTGCTCGGGCGGGACGTGCACGGGATGACGGTCGGGGTGCTCGGCACCGGCAAGATCGGCGAGTGCTTCGCCCGGATCGCCGCCGGGTTCGGCACCGAGCTGCTCGGCTGGGACCTCGCGCCGAACCCGGCCTGCGTGGGACTCGGCATGTCCTACACGGAGTTGCCCGACCTCCTGGCCCGCGCCGACCTGGTGAGCCTGCACGTGCCGCTCGTCCCGGCGACCCACCACCTGATCGACGCGGCGGCGCTGGCGCGGATGAAGGACGACGCGATCCTGGTGAACTCCAGCCGCGGCGGGCTGGTGGACAGCGCGGCCCTCGTCGAGACGCTGCGGGCGGGCCGGCTGTCGGGCGTGGGCCTGGACGTGTACGAGGAGGAGACCGGCGTCTTCTTCACGGACCGCTCCGTCGAGGGCATCGCGGACGACGTCCTGGCCCGGCTGGTGACCTTCCCCCAGGTCGTGGTGACCTCGCACCAGGCGTACTTCACGCGCACGGCGGTCGGCCAGATCATCGAAGCGACGGCGCGGAACGTCGACGACTTCGCGGCGGGCCGCACCAACGAGAACACGCTGGTTCCCCGCGCCTGACCCCGGGGGCCGGGCTCCCGCCCTGCTGCCGGCAGCGGGGCGGGGCCGGGCGGTCTGCCTGGCTACGGCAGCTTCCATCGCTGGTTGGTGCCCGCGTTGCAGTCCCAGATCTCCAACCGGGTGCCGTTGGCGGTGGCGAAGCCCGGGTCGTCGAGGCAGCGGCCGGACTGGGTGCTCTTGACGGTGCCGTCCGGCTGGGGCGTCCACTGCTGGTTGGCACCGGCGTTGCAGTCCCAGAGCTCGACCGGGGTGCCGTTGAGGGTGGCGGCGCCGGTCACGTCGAGGCACTTGCCGCCGTGGGTGAGGGCGCCGTTGGACCAGGTCCACACCTGCGAGCCGCCGCCGTTGCAGTCCCAGAGCCGGACGGCGGTGCCGTTGGCGCTGGAGTCGCCGTCGTCGTCGACGCACTTGCCGGGCAGCGCGGAGGTGATCGGGCCGGTGTGGGTCGTCGGGGTGCCCGGGGTGAGGGCGAAGTTGTCGAACTGGTCGGTCCGGTAGCCGGTCACGCCGAGGCCTGCCTGGCCGTTGGTGAAGCTGCCGTCGGTCGCGCTGCCCACCGTGACGCCGTCGACGGCTGCGGTGAGGGTGGTGTCCTGCATGGAGAGCGCGACGGTGTGCCAACTGCCGGTGCCCGGAGCGGTGGTGGTGCCGCTCGCGAGGGTGGTGAAGTTCCAGCTGGTGTCGCTCTTGTCGATGGACCAGGCGCCGGTGTCGCTCACGCGCAGGTGGTAGGCGTTCAGGCCGTTGTTGTTGCGGCCCTGCTGGTTGACCCTGCCCAGGAGTTCGACGGTGCTCGACTGCTCGAAGAGGGTGTCGGCGGTGACCGTGTAGTTGGCCCAGCTGCCGTCGCCCATCATCGTGTACGGGGCGTCGTACGGCTCGTCGGTCCAGCGGATCGGCGTCGCCGGGGCCATCTGGCGCAGGCAGGTGCCGGTGCGGCCGCCGCCGCACGGGGCGGTCTGGAAGGCGCCGTTCATGTCCGTGAAGTACCTGGGCGAGGTGGTCGTGGCGGGCGTCTCGAAGTCGTCCGCGTACGGCAGCCGGAGCGCGGCGGGAGCCGGCGGGGTGGCGGCGCCCTTGCCCTGGCCGGTCGTGGTGGTGACGGTGTAGACGTGGCCGGGCCGGAGGGTCAGCGCGAACGAGCCGCCCTGCGGCGCGACGTCCTGGGTGTGGACGAACCAGTCCGCCGGGTCGGTCGAGCCGAGATCGGTGGACCACACGTGCACGGTGCCGGTGGACAGGCCGCCGGTGACGGTGAAGCTCGCGGTCTGGGCGGCGGTGGCGTCGGCGGTCTCGATGACGGTGCTGTAGTCGGTGTTGTTCGGCGACTTCAGCGTCACGTAGCTGCCGTTGGCGCGCGCGCCGCCGAGGTACCCGCCCGCCGAGTCGATGTAGCGCCAGCCGGGCTGGACGAACTGGGCGGTGTGCGCGGTGACCCACGTGGTCCTGCCGATCGTGTAGCTGCCGGACCAGGGCTGGTCGGCGATCGACATGCCGTCGGTGGAGAAGAACAGGTTCGGGTAGAGCGCGGCGATGACCGGCCAGTTGATGAACGAGGTCATCCGGCCGTCGAGGTAGCCGCGGTTGATCGCGCGCGCGACCGCGGGGGCGCCGTCGTTCGCGTCCTCGGAGCCGTTCTCGCTCGCCCACAGCGGCTTGCCGAGCCCCTGGGCGTTCGCGGTGCTGGGGCAGTTGGTGTAGGAGCCGAGGTAGCCGCAGGGGTAGTGCACGCCGACGATGTCGACGGCGTTCCTGAACGCCTGGTCGGTGGCCATGGCGTCGGCCACCGCCCAGGAGTCGTCGGCGGCGACGACCTTGGTGGCGCCGTAACCGTGGGAAACCAGCGCGCTCTTGAGGCTCTCGTACCAGGCGGCGTCGAAGCCGCGCTCGTTCCAGCCGCCGAGGTAGGAGACGGCCAGGTGGTGCCGGGCTGCGCAGCCCATCCAGGACATCAGGTAGTCGACGGTGTCCTGGGACCAGAACCTTCCGCCGCTGCCGGTGTCGCCGATCCAGCCGGGGGCACCCCAGGACAGGCCGTAGAACGTGATGCCGGGGTTGCGGGCCCGGGCCTGCTCGGCGAGCCACCACTCGTAGCCCTGGTCGCAGTCGACGGTGCCCCTGGTGTGCTCGATGCTGGGCTCGGCGCCGTCGGTGGAGTTGGTGTCGCCGCCGATCTCCAGCTTCAGCACCTGGAGCGAGGCGCCGTAGCCGGGCTTGAACAGGTAGTCGAGCACCTGGCTGCGCTGCGGCTCCGGATAGTCGGCCAGCAGGCGCGAGTTGCCGCCACCGCCGGAGATGGCCCCGATCCCGTCGAAGGCGAGGCCGGGCCGGGTGCCGTCGACGGTGACGGCGGTCTGGACGGGCGTGGCGGCGTGGGCGGGGGAGGGTGTGGTCAGACTGCCGAGCGCGCCCAGCAACAGGGCCAGGGCGCCGAGGGCGGTGCGGAGTTTCGAGGGCAGGTGTCTGCGACCCATGGGCGTCTCCGGGGACGGATTGGCGAGGGGATGGCCGGGCAGGAGCGTAGACCCAACTTCCAACAGAAATCAACAATCTGACACCACATCAAACGTCGGAGTTCCACCAAACCCTCGTACGTCACGTCCGATCGCGGTGACTTCTGAGTGATTGTGTTGCCGTGCCCCGGCGTCACGGCCCTCACCGAATCCTCAGACCGCGTGGACGGGGCTCTCCCCCGGACAGCTCGTCCGGAGGAGGGGCGCCCGGCCGCCGACAACGGCACCGTCGAGAGCGCACGCCGAACGCCGACATCCGCACCGTCGAGAGCGCGACCGACCCGGGCGGCGGGCCGGTCAAGGTGTCGGCCGGCCACTGCCGCCGGTCCGACCGGCCTTCCGGCCGGTGCGGTTCAGCCCATCGCCGCGAGCGCCGCGCGGTACCAGTCGGCGGCGGCGGCGAGCCGGGCGAGCGGCCCCGGGCCGGGCGGGCAGGCGGCCAGGGACCAGATGTCGTCGCTGCGGTACCAGTGGTCGAGGGCGATCATCGCGAACTGCCGCTCCGAGACGCGGCCCGGCGCGGAGGCCAGCAGGCGGCGGCACTCCTCCCACGGGACGGCCGGGCCGGTCGGCGCGGGGACCAGCCCGAGGGCGTCCAGCGCGTCGAGGAGCTGCCCGGCGCGGACGGGCTCCGGGTGGCTCGCGTGGTGGACGCCCGAGGGCACGGCGGGCTCGGCGGTCGCGACGGCGACGATCAGGCGGGCCAGGTCGGCACGGTCGACGAGCGAGAGCCGGGCCCCGCCGCCCGCCCAGCGCACCGGCACCCGGCGGACCAGCTCGGCCACGGCGGGCACCACCCAGCGGTCCCCCGGGCCGGTCACCACGCCGGGCCGCAGCACGACGGCCCCGGCGGCCAGCGCGGCCCGTTCCCCGAGCAGCCGGGTGCGGCTGGCCTCCGAGGCGGGCACGGCGGGCACCTCGTCCACGCCGACGCCCGCGTGCGGGCCCTGCCCGTACACGGCCGCGGTGGACAGGTGGACGATCCGGGAGACCCCGGCCCGGCGGGCGGCGGCCATGACGGCCCCGGTCCCGCGGACGTTGACCTCCTCGCACTCCTCGGCGGTGCCGGAGATCCTGGACGCGAGGTGGAGCAGGACGTCGGCGCCGTCGCACAGCTCGGCGAGGGCCTTCCCGTCGGCGAGGTCGCCCTCCACCCAGGACGGGCCGCTCACGGCGGGGACCTTCCGGGCCAGGGCGCGGACGTCGGATCCGTCCAACGCCTGGAGCACCGACGAGCCGATGAAGCCCGTCGCCCCCGTCATCGCGATCCGGGGCCCCGTGGTCGAGGTCACCGCCCACCCCCTCCGTCAGGTCGCTCATTGTAGTGAGACGCGCCCACCCCCGCGGAGGGGGCGGGGCACGGCGCGGGGTAAGGCCCGCCTAGGCTGTATGCCAAGCAAAACGGGCGAACCGGACCCCTCCAGGGGCCACCAGGACGGAAAGCGGGACCCGCCGATGGGCGACGGAATGTCAGGCATGCACCACCACGGGGGGATGACCCGGCTAGGCCCGTTCACCTTCTCGAACGCGTGGACCTGGTCCCCCGACTGGGTCTTCCTGGCCGGCAGCCTGGTCGCCCTCGGCCTGTACGCGCTCGGCGTCGTCCGGCTGTACCGCCGCGGCGACAAGTGGCCGGTCGGGCGCACCGCCGGCTGGGTCCTGGGCGTCGGCTCGGTGATCCTCGTCACCTGCAGCGGGCTCAACGACTACGGGATGGCACTGTTCAGCGCACACATGATCCAGCACATGGTGCTGTCCATGCTGTCGCCCATCCTGCTGCTCCTCGGCGCCCCGATCACGCTCGCGCTGCGCGCTCTGCGTCCGGCCGGCAAGGGGCGCCCGCGCGGCCCGCGCGAGCTGCTGGTGGCGCTGCTGCACAGCCGGTACGTCAAGGTGATCTCGCACCCGGCGTTCACCATCCCGCTGTTCATCGCGAGCCTGTACGGGGTCTACTTCACCCCGCTGTTCGACTTCCTGATGCAGTACCGCGCCGGGCACATCTTCATGATGGTGCACTTCCTGGCCACCGGCCTGGCGTTCTTCTGGCCGATCATGGGCGTGGACCCGGGCCCGAACCGCCCCGGCCACGTGATGCGGATCATCGAGCTGTTCATGGGCATGCCGTTCCACGCCTTCTTCGGCGTCGCGGTGATGATGGCCAACCACCAGCTGGTCACCACCTTCACCACGGCGGGCGCCCCGCCCGGCACCGACCTGCTGGCGGACCAGAAGCTCGCCGGCGGCATCACCTGGGCGTTCGGCGAGATCCCGACCGCGATCGTGCTGATCGCGCTGGTCTACCAGTGGATGGGCTCCGAGCAGCGCAAGGCCCGCCGCGCCGACCGCGCCGAGGAGCGCAGCGGCGACGCCGAGCTGGAGGCGTACAACGCCTACCTGGCCTCGCTCAACCAGCGCGGGAAGCGCCCGGCGGCCGACGCCGGCTGAGGCCGGCCGCCGTTGCGAACGTCACGGAACCCCCGTCCCGGACCGCCGTCCGGAACGGGGGTTCCGTCGTACGCGTTCGAGGAGGTGTGCACGTCCTCCTGATCGTCGCCGTCCTGCTCGGCGGGTACGCCCTGCTGTGGCTGCTCGGCTTCCTCGGCCGGGCGCTGCACTACCGCCGCCGGCCCGTTCCGGACGACGCCGACTACGTCGTCGTCCTCGGCGCCGGACTGCACGGCTGCGACGTCACGCCGCTGCTCGCGGCCCGGCTGGACGCCGCGCTGGAACGATTCGCCGCCGCGGAGGCCGCCGGGCGCGCGCCCCTGCTGCTGGTGACCGGAGGCCCCCACAAGTCGGCCCCGCACGAGGAGTGCACCGAGGCCGCCGCGATGGCCCGCTACCTGCTCGCCCGGGGCGTCCCGGCCGGGCGGATCCGCCGCGAGGAGCGGGCCACCGACACCGTCGAGAACCTGCGCTTCAGCGCGGCGCTGATGGCCGCCGAGCGGCCCGGGTACCGGTGCACCGTCGTCACCAGCGGTTTCCACGTCCTGCGCTCGGCCGCCGCCGCCCGCAGGGCCGGTGCGCCCGGCCGGGTCGCGGCGGCGGACGGGCTGCTCGCCCACGGGCCGTACCTGCTGCTGCGGGAGGCCGTCGCGACGGCCCTGGCGTACCCGCGGCTCAACGCCGCCGCCGTCGCGCTCCTGGTCGTGATCGCCCTCTGGTGGTGAGACGAGGGGCGGCCCCCGGGTCCGCGTGGGAGCCGGGGGCCGCCCGGTGGTTCAGCTCGGCCTCGGTCAGCCGAGGTTGGCCAGCGCGTCGTTGAAGGTCTTCGACGGGCGCATCACGGCCGCGGCCTTGGCCGGGTCGGGCTGGTAGTAGCCGCCGAGGTCGACGGGCGAGCCCTGCACGGCGACGAGCTCCTCGACGATGGCCTGCTCCTGCTCGGTGAGCGCCTTCGCGAGGCCCTCGAACGCCTGGGCCAGCTCGGCGTCCTCGGTCTGCTTGGCCAGCTCCTGGGCCCAGTACGTGGCCAGGTAGAAGTGGCTGCCGCGGTTGTCGATGCCACCGAGGCGGCGGCTCGGCGACTTGTCCTCGTTGAGGAAGGTGCCGGTGGCGCGGTCCAGGGTGTCGGCCAGGACCTTGGCGCGGGCGTTGCCGGTGCTGACGGCCAGGTGCTCGAAGCTCGCGGCCAGCGCGAAGAACTCGCCCAGGCTGTCCCAGCGCAGGTAGTTCTCCTTGACCAGCTGCTGGACGTGCTTCGGGGCCGAGCCGCCGGCGCCGGTCTCGAACAGGCCGCCGCCCGCCATCAGCGGGACGACCGACAGCATCTTGGCGCTGGTGCCCAGCTCCAGGATCGGGAACAGGTCGGTCAGGTAGTCGCGCAGCACGTTGCCGGTGACCGAGATGGTGTTCTCGCCGCGGCGGATGCGCTCCAGCGAGAACTTGGTGGCCTCGACCGGGGACTTGATCTCGATCTGCAGGCCGGTGGTGTCGTGGTCGGGCAGGTACTTGTTGACCTTCTCGATCAGCACGGCGTCGTGGGCGCGGTTCTCGTCCAGCCAGAACACCGCCGGGTCGCCGGTGGCACGGGCGCGGGTGACGGCCAGCTTGACCCAGTCCTGGATCGGCAGGTCCTTGGTCTGGCAGGCGCGGAAGATGTCGCCCGGCTGCACGGCCTGCTCCAGCACGACGTTGCCCTCGGCGTCGACCAGGCGGACGGTGCCGGCCCCGGCGATCTCGAAGGTCTTGTCGTGGCTGCCGTACTCCTCGGCCTTCTGGGCCATCAGGCCGACGTTCGGGACCGAGCCGATGGTGGCCGGGTCCAGGGCGCCGTGGGCGCGGCAGTCGTCGATGACGGCCTGGTACACGCCGGCGTAGCTGCTGTCCGGCAGCACGGCCAGGGTGTCGGCCTCCTGGCCGTCCGGGCCCCACATGTGGCCGGAGGTGCGGATCATGGCCGGCATCGAGGCGTCGACGATGACGTCGCTCGGGACGTGCAGGTTGGTGATGCCCTTGTCCGAGTCGACCATGGCCAGGGCCGGGCCCTCGGCCAGCTCGGCGTCGAACGAGGCCTTGATCTCGGCGCCGTTCGGCAGCGCGTCGAGGCCGGCCAGGATGCCGCCGAGGCCGTTGTTCGGGTTCAGGCCCGCGGCGGTCAGCGCCTCGCCGTACTGGGCGAAGGTCTTCGGGAAGAAGGCGCGCACGACGTGACCGAACACGATCGGGTCGGAGACCTTCATCATGGTGGCCTTGAGGTGTACCGAGAACAGCACGCCCTCGGCCTTGGCGCGGGCCACCTGGGCGGCCAGGAACTCGTTCAGGGCGGCGGCGCGCATCACCGAGGCGTCGACGACCTCGCCGGCCAGCACCGGGACCTTCTCGCGCAGGACGGTGGTGGTGCCGTCCTGGCCGACCAGCTCGATGCGCAGGGCGCCGTCGGCGGTGATCACGGCCGACTTCTCGGTGGAACGGAAGTCGTTCTCGCCCATGGTGGCGACGTTGGTCTTGGAGTCGGCCGACCAGGCGCCCATGCGGTGCGGGTGGGTCTTGGCGTAGTTCTTGACCGACAGCGGGGCGCGGCGGTCGGAGTTGCCCTCGCGCAGGACCGGGTTGACGGCGCTGCCCTTGACCTTGTCGTAGCGGGCGCGGACGTCCTTGTCCTCGTCGGTCTGCGGGTCGTCCGGGTAGTCCGGCAGGGCGTAGCCCTGGGCCTGCAGCTCGGCGATGGCGGCCTTCAGCTGCGGCACGGAGGCCGAGATGTTCGGCAGCTTGATGATGTTGGCGTCCGGGGTCTTGGCCAGCTCGCCCAGCTCGGCGAGGGCGTCACCGATCCGCTGGCCCTCGGCCAGACGCTCCGGGAAGCTCGCGATGATCCGCCCGGCCAGGGAGATGTCGCGGGTCTCCACGCGCACGCCCGCCGTCGAGGCGTAGGCCTGGACGACCGGCAGGAACGAGTAGGTCGCCAGGGCCGGAGCCTCGTCGGTGTGCGTATAGATGATGGTCGAGTCAGTCATCGAAACTCCGCTTCACGTCTCCAACGTCTTGACGTCAAGATATCTCGTCCCGGCCCCCTCGCTCCACCTCCCCCCGCCCCGGAGCGCGCGCCGGGGCTCCGGGGGCGCGCCGGCGGTCGGTTCCACCGTCGTCCCGGGGCGCCCGCACGGCAACCGGAGGGGGCTATCCCGCGGCGAACCTGGCCGCCAGCTCGGCCTCGTCGGCCAGGAACCAGAGCTGGGTGCCGCGGTTGCTCTCCCGGACGAAGTCGCGCAGCGCGTTGCTCGCGGCCACGTGGTGGGCGATGTCACCGAGGACGACGAGACCCATCCGATAGTTGACGAACTTCTGGACGATGCCGCCGGCGACGCGGGTGCTCAGCGCGAAGAAGTCCGGGTGCAGCCGGGCCGCGGGCACGACCACCCAGGTCGCCTCCTGGCCCCAGGCGTCGGCGATCGCGTCCATCGCGTCCTGCTCGCTGCGGAGCGGGGCTCCGTCGGCGGCCAGCCGGAGGAACGTCGGGTCGGACATGTCACAACTCCCTGGTCAACGTGTGGACGATGGTGAGCAGCGCGGCGGTGTCGGCCGGATCGCCGAGGATGACCAGCCGCAGGGTCTGCGCCTCCTCGTCGAGGACGGTCTCCACGTGCAGCGGCCGGCCGCCCTCGCGCGGACCGGCGATGGCCGCGAGCACGGTGGTGGTCAGCCGGTCCGCCCGCGCACGGTCGATGTCCTCGATCCGGACGACGGACGACACCTCGGCGCCGCGCCCCCCGGTGCTCTCCGCGACGACCGGGGAGCCGGTGAGGGCCTCCAGGTCGGCGCGGGCGATCCGGTACTGCTTGCCGATCCTGGTCGCCGCGAGGCGGCCGTCACGGATGTAGCCGCGGACCGTACGCACGTGGAGGCCCAGCAATTCGGCCACCTGTTCCACCGAGTAGTACTGCGCCACCTGCAACCATCCCTCCCGACTTCCCTATCATCACGCAAACTATCATTCGATACGGATGTTTTGGGAAGGGTGCGGAGTGGTGTAGTCCAGTTGGGTGAGTCGGCCGTCAGGAGTGCGTCAACACGCCACCTCATTCGGTCAACGCTGCGTCAGGACCGGCGACGCGCGGCCGATCCCGGCCTAGCTTCGAAGGGAGCAGTTCCGGCAGGCACCACCACTCCATTGGGGAGCACCCGCATGGCCCGCGTCGTCTGGCACGTTCCGGTCACCGTCCACCACCTCGGTCACGGCACCGGAAGCACGAACGCCCTCCGCCTCTTCCGCCTGCGCGACGGCCGCCGCTGCGCCGTCGGCTTCTCCACCCCCGAGGCGCTCACCGCCCTCCTCGGACCGGACCAGGCCCACACCGAGCTCGGCGAGGCCGCCCTGCGCGAGCTCACCGCCCCGCTCGGCGTCGACGCCCTCGTCCTCGACCCGCGGCTCGTGGCCCCGCCCGTCGCCGCCCCCGCCACGCAACCCGCCCCGGCCCCGACCGCACAGCTCCAGCACCGGTGACCGCCCTCCAACTGGTCCCGGGCGACGAGGAGCCCGCCGCAGGACGGCCCGAACCGGCCCGGGCCCTGCACGCGCTCGCCCGGGTGAGCTTCGGGCCCGTCCCCCTCGACTTCGACCGCCTCGCGGCCGAACACCCGGCCGTCCAGAGCGGTCTCGCCCTGGCCGGCGACGCCGACCTCGAACTCCGCCTCTCCTGTACCGGACCGGAGGAACTGCGGGCGGTCGCCGCCGCCCTCCAGCGGGCCGGCGCGGCCCGCGTCCGCATCGACCTGGTCCTGCGCGCCCTCACCCCGGGGCCGCCGACCCTGCGCTCGGTGACCTGAGCTCACTGGAGGCGTCAATTCCATTCACCTGAAGGGAAGTTGGGAGATATTCCAGTAGCGGGCGGCCGTCCACCGCGCATAGTGTGCGTCCGTCCGCCACGGACACAGCCAAGGACCGTCTCCCAAGACCCCTCTTCCAAGGAAGTGGTGAGGACTTGTCCCGCTCCGCGCTCCGCCCCGCCCTCGGTACGGCAGCCGTCCTGGCCGCCCTGATCCTGGCCGCTCCCTCCGCCCTCGCCGCCTCCCCGTCCGCACCGGTACCGGACCGGGCCGACGACGCCGGCGTGTCCGTCGCGGTCTTCGGCGACGACGCCCTGACGGAGGGCCAGCAGCTGACCGTCGACGAGCTGACCCGCGACCACGGCGTCGACGCCGGCCTCCTCCGGGCGTACGCCCGGGGCACCGCGCCGGACGACTCGGACGACTCCGCCTCCGACGACTCCGCCTCGGACGACGCGCCGGGCGCCGCCGCCCTCTCCCCGCGGCTCGCCGGCGACCCGGCCTACGACCTGGTGGCCAGCTGGACCTCCAAGGACCACCGCACGGTCGACCTCCGCCGGGGCACCGCCACCTGGGGTTACACCAAGATCCAGCAGAAGCACAACCTCAACGTCAGCGCGGTTCGCGCCACCACCCGCTACCCCGAACCCGGCTGGCCGCGGCAACAGTCCGCGACCACGTGGAACTACCTCACCCTGGTCAACCACGTCCGCTGCTCCGGCTGGGCCTGGTGGCGCACCTGCAAGGTCGTCGACTTCACCCACGTGCAGGTGACGGTGAACTACGGCAACGTCAAGGGCGTCATCACCGCGTACTGCATCGGCTACGCCGACCGCTGCCCGGAGTGGGTGAAGAACGCCGTCAACGGCGCCTGACGATCCGCTCCCGCTACTCCCGAGGCTCAGATCGCTCCCACCGCTCCCATGACGACGGACCGACCACAGCTGCGGCGCGGCGGCTTCCTGCGCGAGGCCGCCGCGCTCCAGCGCGCCAACACCGACGGGCACCGGAGGCTGACCCGGATCGCCTTCCCGGCCGACGACGGCGCGGTGTCCTGCGCCCTGGTCACGACGGCCGGCCCCGGCGCCCCCGTGCGCCTGCCGGTGACCGCCGGCCGCGACGACCTGTACGCCGCACTGGCCGCCGAGGGCGGCTGGGCCGCACCGGACCCTGGTCCCCTCGCCCGGCTCCCGGTCACCGCGCCGGCCCCGACGCTCCTGGTCTGGGCCGACCTCCTGGACGACCTCGGCGACCTCCTCTTCACCCTCACCGGCTATCCCGCCGACGTCGGCCGCCCCGACCTCGCACCCCGCCTGGACGCCGTGTCCCTCACCGGCGCGACGACCGCCGTGGTCGAGGTGACCGCCCTCGGCGCCGCCCACCGGGTCCGCATCCCCCTGGACTCCGGCATCCCCCTGGTGGCCGTCCCCCTGGAGATCGCCGAATACCTGCTGACCGTCGACGGAACGGCCGCGACGGAGTGGGAGTACCCCGTCGCGGCCTCGTAGATCACGTCACTCCCGGGCGAGCGCCGCGATCGCGACGAGGAGCAGGGCCGAACCGGCCAGCAGGCCCGCGGTGAGCGGCTCGCCGAGGAAGGCCACGCCGATCACCGCCGCCGTCGCCGGTTCGAGCAGCACCAGCACGGCGGCCGTGGCGCCCGGGACGACGGTCAGGCCGGTGAAGTACCAGCGGTAGGCGAACAACGTGGGCACCGTCCCGAGGAACAACAGTGCTCCCCCGGTCAGCGCCCGGTCCCCCGCCGTCGGCAGGATGCCCTCGACCACGGCGAGCGGCAGCAGGCAGAGCAGCCCGGTCGCGAACGCTCCCGCGCCGGCCCGCGCCGAGCCGCCGCCGCGCGCCCACAGGGTGAGCCCGCTCTGCCCCGCGCCCGCCACCACCGCCAGGCCGACGCCCAGCGCCGGTCGCGGCCCCGCCGCCGGCGCGGCCACCAGCAGGGCCAGCCCGCCGAGCGCCGGCACGACGGCGACGGCGGCCCGCCGGGTCAGGCGCTCGCCCAGCAGGACGTGCGCGCCGAGGCTCGTCAGCACCGGGCCGGCGCCGATGGTGATCAGCGTGCCGAGACCGAGGCCCGCGAAGCGGACCGACCCGAAGTAGGCGCACTGGCTCACCGCCAGCCCGATCCCGGTCAGCACGGCGGCCCGGCGGGGCGTCCGCCGGCGTTCACCGCGTGGCAGTACCACCAGGCAGAGCGCCGCGACGGCGAAGCGCCAGAACGAGACGGCCACCGGGCCCAGGCCGCTGGTGCGCAGCAGCAGCGCGGCCACGGCCCCGCCCACGCCCCAGGCGACGGCGGCGGCCGAGATGGACAGCAGTCCGTGCCGGAACGGCACGGCGGCATGCGAAGTCATGCGTCGTTTCTCCACGATGAGGTGCCGGTCGAATTCCGCGGATGACGCGGGCGGCACCGACCCGCCCGGCTGCGAGCAGAAGGCCGCCGGGCGGTGATTCAGTGGAGAGGGCCGCCCGCTAGCGGACGGGCGGCGGGAGGATCACGAGACGCACGGGGCCGAGCCTACGCCTCACCCCGCATCCGGATCATCGTGATCTTTCCTCCACCCTCCGCTCCGACGTACGGTCGTCACCGAAGCGGCGGGACCGGAGGAGCGGGCGCGATGGAGCAGTTGACGTACGACGCGGTGAAGGCGGCCGGGGAGCGGATCGCCGGTCGGGTGCGGCCGGTGGTCGTGGCGCGCGGGGACGAGGGCGAACGGACGTGGCTGGCGCTGGAGTTCCTGCAGCACACCGGGAGCTTCAAGGCGCGCGGCGCGCAGAACTTCCTCCTCGCCCACGCCGAGGCCGGCACCCTCCCCGACTCGGGCGTGACCATCGCGTCGGGCGGCAACGCCGGCCTCGCCTGCGCCTGGGCGGCCCGTGAACTGGGCGTCCGGGCCACGGTGTTCCTGCCCGAGACGGCTTCGCCGGTGAAGCTGGGCCGGCTCCGCTCGTACGGCGCCGAGGTGCGGCTGGTCGGGCGGGAGTACGCGGAGGCGCTCGCCGCGTGCGAGGAGTTCGCGGCGAGCAGCGGGGCGCTGGCCTCGCACGCGTACGACCACCCGCTGATCGCCGCCGGTGCCGGGACCGTGCTGGAGGAGATCCGCGCCCAGGTGCCGGGGCTGGACACGGTGGTGGTGTCGGTGGGCGGCGGCGGGCTGTTCGCCGGGGTGGCCGTGGCGGCGCGCGAACACGGGGTCCGCGTGGTGGCGGTGGAGCCGGAGGGCAGCCGGGCGCTCAACGCGGCGCTGGAGGCGGGCCGCCCGGTGGACGTCCCGGTGGCGTCGGTGGCCCAGGACGCGCTCGGCGCCCGCCGGGCGACCGCCCTCGCCGTCGAGGCCGCCGCGCACGAGGGCGTGCGATCGGTGCTGGTGCCCGACGAGGCGATCGTCCGGGCCCGGCGGCGGCTGTGGGACGAGCGCCGGATCGCCGTCGAGTTCGCCGCCTCCACGGCCCTGGCAGCGCTCGACGGGGTGACGGGCGAGCGCGTCGCCGTCCTGCTGTGCGGGGCCAACACCGACCCGTCCGACCTGGTCGAGCGGGCGTAGCGGACGTAGCGGGCGTAGCGGGACCCTCACCCGGGCACCCGTCGGCCCGTCCCCGCCACGGGGTCGGCCTGGACGGCGGACCACTCCCCCACCGACCCGAACCGCTCCATCGTCCTCGCCGAGGACGGCACCGCCGCCGAACCCCCGGCCCGCGGCCTGCGCCGGGGGTCCAGCGCGACGTACGTGAGCACCGCGCCCAGCGCGGACAAGACGGCGAGCAGCAGGCCGAGGACGTGCAGCGCGCCGGTGAACCCCTCGGCCAGGGCCGCGCGTCGGGCCGCGTCCACCTGTCCCTGGACGGCCCGACCCGCGAGGTGCGCCGCCTCGCCGGGCGGGAGGCCCGGCAGGCGGGCGGCGGTCAGCGTGGTCAGGAGCGCCGCCGCCCCGGAGACGGCGACGGACTCGCCGGCGATCCGCATGGTGTTGAAGATCCCGGCGGCGGCCCCCGCGTGCTCGACCGGGACGGCGCCGACGGCCGCGTTGTCCATCACCCCGAACGCCAGCCCGACGCCGGCCCCGAACGGCAACAGCGCCGACCACAGCGCCTCGAACCGCACGAGCGCGAGCAGCAGCGCACCCGCCGCGATCAGCGCGGAGGCGGCGGTCAGCACCGCCCGTACCGAGGTCGCCGCCGCGAGCCGGCCCGCGACGAGGGGCAGCAGCAGCACGGGCGCCGTCATCGGCAGCAGCAGGAGCCCGCTGGCCAGGACGCTCCGGCCGCCCACGCCCTGGAGGTAGGCGGGGAGGTGGACCAGCAGCACCACGAAACCGAGGGTCACGGTGAAGGGCTGGCACACGACGGCGAGGAACTCGGGCCGCCGGAACAGCCGGACGTCGAACATCGCCCGCCCGGCCCGGCGCAACTCCACCACCCCGAACAGCACCACCAGCAGGACGGCCCCGCCGAGCGGCAGCAGCGTGCCCGTCGCCGTCCAGCCGGCCGCCCCCGCCCGGACGAGCGCGTAGGACAGGGCGGCGAGCCCGACGGTGAAGCAGAGCAGCCCGGCGAGGTCGAACCGCGGGCGCTCGGGGTTGCGCGATTCCGGCGCCCGGGTCGCCAGCAGCCAGGCCGGAACCGACCCGGCGGCGACGAGCAGGAAGACCGCCCGCCAGCCGGCCGCCTCCACCAGCGCGCCTGCCGCCGGCGGCCCCACCGCCAGGCCCGTCCCGAAGGACGTGCCCAGGATCCCGAACGCCAGCTGCCGGCGCCGCCCGGCCGTGGAGTGGGCCAGCACCGCCGCGCCCGACGCCAGGACGGCCGCGGCCCCGCACCCCTGCACCGCCCGCGCGCCGTCGACGACCGCCATCGACGGCGCGAGCGCGATCAGCAGCGACAGCCCGCCGACCAGCGCGATGCCGGTGAGCAGCACGCGGCGCCGGCCGAGCCGGTCGGCGAGGGCGCCCGCGGCGAGCGGCAGGGCGGCGAAGGTGATGTTGAAGGCGTTGAGCATCCACTGGGCGGCACCGACCGAGGCGTCCAGGTGCGCGGCCATGGTCGGCAGCGCGACGGCGGCGCCGGTCACCGAGAACGGCAGCATCGCGCTCGCGCAGCCGACCGCGCCGACCGTCGCCCAGTAACCGTCCCGGCTCCGGGAGTTGGGGGTAGTCATGGGTCGATCGTTCGCCAGGAAGGTCGGTGGATGAAGGGAACCCCGTTCCCTGGGACTGACAGGTCCAGGCACCCCCGCCGCCCCGCGCCCATACTGGAGCGCATGCCCGACCCGACCACCCTCGCCGGCAGCCTCGGCGACTACCTCCGCGCCCGCCGCGCCCTGGTGTCCCCCGCCGAAGCGGGCCTGCCGCCCACCGGCCGCCGGCGCGTGCCGGGGCTGCGCCGCGAGGAGGTCGCCGAACTCGTGGGCCTCAGCACCGACTACTACGTGCGCCTGGAGCAGGGCCGCGCCGACCGCCCGTCCGACGAGGTCCTCGACGCGCTGAGCCGCGCCCTCCGGCTCGGCACCGCCGAGCGCGCCCACCTGTACGACCTGGCGCGACCGCCCCGCCGAAATGCCCCGGTTTCGCGAACCGACGTGCTGCGCCCGGCACTTCGACGCGTCGTGGAAGCCATGTCGGCCACCCCGGCCGTCATCATGAACGACCGCAGCGACGTCCTCGCCTGGAACCGGCTGGCCGCCGCCCTGATCGCCGACTTCCCCCGACTCCCTCCGGGCGAGCGGAACATGGCCCGACGGATCTTCCTCGACCCGAACGCCCGCGAGGTCCACCTCGACTGGGAGGAGGCCGCGCGCACGACCGTCGGCATCCTCCGCATGGCCGCCGGGCGCCGCCCGCACGACCCCGGGCTCGTCCGGCTGGTCGGCCAACTCTCACTGGGAAGCGCCGAGTTCCGCACCCTGTGGGCCGGGCATCACGTGCACGAGAAGAGCCACGGGCCCAAGCGCTTCCGGCACCCCCTGGTCGGCGAGGTGACGCTCGACTACGAGACCCTCCAGGCCCCGGGCGCCGCGCACCACATGCTCGTCGTCTACACCGCGCCACCCGGGAGCCCGGCCGAGGAGTCGCTGCGCTTCCTCGACGGTTTCACAGCCGACAGTTCCACGGCCGGCAGCTTCACGGCCGGCCTCACAGCCTGACGGGCGTGGGCGCGGGAGCGGCCCGCGGCACGGCCGGCTCGGGAAGACCCCCCGCACCCCGGGCACCCGCCGCCGGCTCCGACCGAGTCCGTCAGCCGACCAGCGCCTCGACCTACCGGCGAGTTCGATCATGTGGCGCCACCCCTGCGTTCGCACGAACGGGAGGAAGTCGACCACCCGTCTGCATAACTATGCATAGATCATCATTTCTATAAAACGGCGTGTCGACCATGATGCATGATCAACTGCCCGAAGCTCAATTCCGGCTCAAATGGTGAACCTACTGACGAGTCACGTAATGTGCCCGAAACCCTCACACCCCCTACCAGCGAGAATGTCCGGAAAAGTAAGTAAACATTCAGTAATGAAATCTGTGCATAGGCCTATGAATAGCCCTACTGTGTGGCAACTCTCCAGAGCTGCTCCGCCTGCCGGGGCCCCCACACACAGAGAGAATTCCCATGGTCTCCACCAACCAGGTGTCCCCGCCGGGACAGAGCACCGGCTCCGGGTCCGGTACCACCCACCGGACGCTCCGCCGGAACGTCGGTCTGATCGGCCTCATGTGGGCCTCGGTCGGCTCGATCATCGGCTCGGGCTGGCTGTTCGGCGCCAAGAACGCCGTCACCGCCGCTGGCCCGGCCGCGATCATCTCCTGGGGCATCGGCGCCGTCGCGATCGTCCTGCTGGCGTTCGTGCACGCCGAACTCGGCGGGCTCTTCCCGGTCTCGGGCGGCACCGCGCGCTACCCGCACTACGCCTTCGGCGGGCTCGCGGGCATGTCGTTCGGCTGGTTCTCCTGGCTCCAGGCCGCCACCGTCGCCCCGATCGAGGTCGAGGCGATGATCGGCTACGCCAAGCACTGGTCCTTCGCCGACGGGCTCCAGAACACCAACGGCACCCTCACCACCAGCGGCTTCGTCGTCGCGACCGCGCTGATGGCGGTGTTCGTCGCGGTCAACTTCCTCGGCGTTCGAGTCCTTGCGCGTACGAACAGCGTGGCGACCTGGCTGAAGATCTTCGTCCCGCTTTTCACGATCTTCGTCCTCGCGATCACCAGCTTCCACAGCTCGAACTTCACCTCGCACGGCTTCGCGCCGTTCGGTGCCAAGGGCGTGCTCGCCGCGATCAGCACCAGCGGCATCATCTTCGCGCTGCTCGGCTTCGAGCAGGCCATCCAGATCGCCGGTGAGAGCCGCAACCCCAGGCGCGACATCCCCCGCGCCGTGCTCGGGTCGGTCGCCATCGGCACCCTGATCTACACCCTGCTGCAGGTCGTCTTCATCGGCGCCCTGCCGGTCAGCGCCTTCGCCAACGGCTGGGCCAAGCTCGACTTCCCCGGCATCGACGGCCCCTTCGCGGGCCTGGCCACCCTGGTCGGCCTCGGCTGGCTGTCCTGGGTGCTGTACATGGACGCCATCATCTCCCCCGGTGGCACCGGCCTGATCTACACCACCGCCACCTCGCGCATCTCCTACGGCCTGAGCCGCAACGGCTACGCCCCGCAGAGGTTCGAGCGCCTGGACAAGAACGGCGTGCCGTGGTTCGGCCTGATCATCTCCTTCGTCACCGGCGTCATCTGCTTCCTGCCCTTCCCCAGCTGGCAGGAGCTGGTCGGCTTCATCACCTCCGCCAGCGTGCTGATGTACGCCGGTGCCCCGCTGGCCTTCGGTGCCCTGCGCCGCCGCCTGCCGAACCGTGAGCGCTCCTACCGCCTCCCGGCGGGCGGGGTCGTCTCGCCGGCCGCGTTCGTGGTCGCCAGCCTCATCATCTACTGGTCCGGCTGGCAGACCCTGTCCCGCCTGGGCATCGCGATCGTGCTCGGCTACGTCCTGCTCGGCAGCTACGCGGCCTACGCGATCAAGAAGGGCCTGCCGAACGCCCCGCGCCTGAACTGGAAGGCCGCGCAGTGGCTGCCGGTCTACCTGCTCGGCCTGGGCCTCATCTCCTGGCAGGGCGGTTTCGGGGACGGCACCGGCCGGATCCCGATGTGGTACGACATGGGCGTCGTCGCGGTCTTCGCGCTCGGCATCTACTACTGGGCGATCCGCGTCGCCCTGCCGGCCGAGGAGATCGAGCGCGAGGTCGCCGACGTGGAGGTGGTCGACGCGGGCGGTCACTGATCCGCGGGACGAGGCTGACTCCTCGCTCCCGGCCGGCCGCTCCCGGCCCCGAGGCCCCCACCACGAGGCCCCGGCCACGGGATCCCGGCCACGAGATCCTGACCGAACGCCCCTGAACTACCGAGCCTGACGCACCCCAACGGCGGGCCCGCCGGTCGAGCAGCGACCGACGGGCCCGCCCGTGCGCGTCATCCGTGCCTGTCAGAGGCCGAGCACGTCCCCGTGCGCGTCAGAGGCCGAGCACGTCCCCGTGCGCGTCAGAGGTCGAGCACGGCCTTCAGCGCCGCCGCCACCGCCACCTGCGGATCGTCGACCGCCCCCGGCGAGCGCCACGCGACGAAGCCGTCCGGGCGCACCAGCACCGCGCCGTCCGGGCCGATGCCGTGCAGCTCGGCGAAGTCCGTGCCCGGCTCCGGAGCCAGGTCGTCCTCCGCGTCGTCGCCGATCCGGTACACGTCCATCGGAACGGCCAGCTCGTCCGCCGCCCGCCGGGCGCCCGCGCGCCAGGCCTCGCCGTCCGCCCCGGTGAGCAGCACCATCGCCTGCTCGTACAGGTCCAGCGTGGACAGCCGGACGCCCGCGCACACCAGCCACTGGTGCGGTGCCCGACTGCCGGGCTCGCCGGCCGACTCGAACTTCTCCGGGACGACCTCGCCCTCCGGGTCCGCGCCGGCCACCGCGCCCTGCGGGTAGCGGTACCCGAGCGCCACCGCCAGCACGCCGGCCTGCCGCCCGACGCCCGGCACGACCGCGTACCCGGGGTGGCTGTGCTCGGCCGAACGGGCCGAGGCCCGCTCGCTGGTCACCCGCGCCACCGGGCGGCGCTCCCGCCCGTACGTCTCCAGCAGACCGGGCCCGGCCCAGCCGCACAGCACGGCTGCCAGCTTCCAGGCCAGGTTGTGCGCGTCCTGGATGCCGGTGTTGGAGCCGAACGCGCCGGTCGGCGACATCTCGTGCGCCGAGTCCCCGGCGAGGAAGACCCGCCCGGTGCCGTAGCTCTCGGCGACCCGTTCGGCCGCGTGCCACGGCGCCCTGCCGGTCACCTCGACGTCCAGCTCCGGCATGCCGACGGCGGTGCGGATGTGCCGCTCGCACCGCTCGTCGGTGAACGCCTCCAGCGGCTCGCCGTGCTCGGGGTGCCACGGCGCGTGGAAGACCCACTCCTCCCGGTTGTCCACCGGCAGCAGCGCACCGTCCGCCTCCGGGTTGGTGAGGTAGCAGGCGATGAAGTGCCGGTCGCCGACGGCCTCGGCCAGCCGCTTGGCCCGGAAGGTGATGCTGACGTTGTGGAACAGCTCGCCCTTGCCGGTCTGCCCGATGCCCAGCCGCTCGCGCACCGGGCTGCGCGGGCCGTCCGCCGCCACCAGGTACTCCGAGCGCACCACCCGCTCCTCGCCGGTCTCCCGGCTGCGCAGCACCGAGGTGACGCCGTCGGCGTCCTGCTCGAAGGAGACCAGCTCGGTGCCGAAGCGGATGTCGCCGCCGAGGTCGCGGGCCGCGCTCAGCAGCACCGGCTCCAGGTCGTTCTGGCTGCACAGGCACCACGAGCTGGGGCTGAAGCGGGCCAGCCGCCCGCCCGGGTCGATCTCCCGGAACAGCCACTCCTGCTCGGCGCCGGTCAGCGAGGGCGCCTGCAGGATGCCGTGGTTCGGGGCCAGCACCGAGGCCGCCTCACGGATCGCCGGCTCGATCCCGGCCACCCGGTACAGCTCCATGGTGCGGACGTTGTTGCCTCGGCCACGCGGGTGACGCGAGGTGTCGGCGTGCTTCTCGACCAGGAGGTGTCTGACCCCCAGCCGGCCGAGGAAGAGCGAGGCCGACAGCCCGACCAGCGAGCCGCCCACGATCAGGACCGGCACCCGGTCGTCTACCTTCGGATTCATCAATTGCTCCACCCTGTAAGGGGATTCCGCGGCCCGGCACGTGGGCCCGGCGCCGCCCTCGAAGGGGCCCGCAGCGGCGGCCGCCCCGGTCTTCCATCCCCCGCCGGAGCCGGCTTGTGCAGCCCCTTCGCCCGGATGGCCCGCAAATCTCGCGCGCCCCTGGACGGGCCGCGCACGATCGACCTCAGGCCTGGCGCCGACGGCCCGGGCCGACCGCCATCGCACCGCCCTCCCCCGGGCCGGGAGCGCCCCGCCGGACGCGGCCGGAGTACGGCCCGCAGCGTGCGGCCCAGAGCAGAAAGTGGATCATGACAACTCTGTCCGAACCGCAGGCGCCGCAGCACGCCGAGTCCGAGACCCGGCTGCGGGTCGTCCTGATGCTGGAGATCCAGGACGGCGCGCAGCAGCGCTTCCTGGACGTCTACGAGCAACTGCGCCACCAGGTGGCCGCGGTGCCCGGCCACGTCAGCGACCAGCTGTGCCAGTCGATCAACGACCCCCGGCAGTGGCTGATCACCAGCGAGTGGGAGGACCAGGAGACGTTCCTGCAGTGGGTCGACAGCGACGCCCACCGGGAGATGGTCAAGCCCATGCACGGCTGCGTCAGCGACAACTTCCGCTCGATGCGCTACGTCGTCCTGCGCGAGACCTCCGCCGCCGGCGGCGCCACCGGCACCCGGGCCCCGATGGAGGTGCCGCCCGGCCTGCCGCGCACCGAACCCGCCGGCCACGTCGGCCCGCCCAAGGCCGAGCCCGGCCCCGACGGGGTCGTCCGCCACGCCCTGACCTTCACGGTCAAGCCCGGCAGCGAGCCCGAGGTGGCCCGGATCCTGGCCGGCTACACCTCCCCCAAGGCCGACGTCGACGAGCACACCCGGCTGCGCCGCACCTCGCTCTTCATGCACGGCAACCGGGTCGTACGGGCCGTCGAGGTGACCGGCAGCCTCGGCGACGCGCTGCGCCACGTCGCGATGCAGCCCGAGGTGCGGGCCGTCGAGGAGGCCATCAACCCGTACCTGGAGGAGGCCCGGCAGCTCGGCGACCCGCAGTCCGCGCGCGCCTTCTTCGCCCGCGCCGCGCTGCCGGCCAAGGAGCAGGCGATCGCCACCGCGCCCTCGTCCGGGCGGCTGCACCGGCACGCCGTGCTCTACCCGGTCCGCCCGGGCTCCGGCAAGGCCGTCACCGAGCTGCTGGCCGACCACGACGACCTCGCCACCGCAGACCCGACCGGCCCGGTCGCGGCGAGCACCGTGTTCCAGCGCGACGACGTCGTCGTGCGCCTGGTGGACCTGCGGGTGCCCGCCGAGGCCGACCCGGGCGCCGCGCTCGGCGTGGCCGGCGACGCGGAGGCCGCGGCGCTCGCCCGGCTGCTCGACCTCGGCGCGGAGGGCGACCTGCGCACCACCGCCGGCCTGCGCGCGTTCCTTGCCGCCCGCAGCATGACCCCGATCACCGACCGCAGCTCGCAAGCGAACTGACGATCCGTCATCTTTCCGGAGGAAACACCATGTCCACGCAGTACCCACGGATCGTCCACGTCGACGAGGCTCCGGAGAACCGCCGCCACGGCGCCGAGCTGCGCACCATGCTCACCCCGACCACCTGCGGGGCGACCAGCGGCTTCATGGGCCTGGCCATCGTCCGGCCCGGGGAGCGGATCGCCGAGCACTACCACCCGTACTCCGAGGAGTTCGTGTTCGTCGTCTCCGGCGACCTCGAGGTGGACCTGGACGGCGAGACCCGCGTCCTCAAGCCCGACCACGGCCTGATGATCCCGATCAACATGCGCCACCGCTTCCGCAACGTCGGCACCACCGAGGCCCGGATGGTCTTCCACCTCGGGCCGCTCGCCCCGCGCCCCGACCTCGGCCACGTGAGCACCGAGGAGCACGCCGGCACGGACGGGTCCGCCGCGTCCGGCCCGCCGGAACACGCCAAGGTGGCCTCGTGACCCGGCGGGTCGCCGTCACCGGGATCGGCGTGGTGGCGCCCGGAGGGGTCGGGGTCCCGGCCTTCTGGGACCTCCTCACCGCCGGCCGCACCGCCACCCGGGGCATCACGCTCTTCGACCCCACCGGGTTCCGCTCCCGGATCGCCGCCGAGTGCGACTTCGACCCGGCCGCGCACGGGCTCGGGCCCGAGGACGTCCAACGGGCCGACCGCTACGTGCAGTTCGCGATGGTGGCGGCCGACGAGGCGGTCGCCGACGCGGGACTGGACCTCGCCGCCGAGGACCCGTGGCGGATCGCCGTCTCGCTCGGCACCGCCGTCGGCGGGACCACCCGGCTGGAGCACGACTACGCCCTGGTCAGCTCGGCCGGCGCCCGCTGGGACGTCGACCACCGGCAGGCCGAGCCGCAACTGCACCGGGCGTTCGCGCCCAGCACGCTGGCCTCCGCGGTCGCCGAACGGATCGGCGCGCACGGGCCGGTGCAGACGGTCTCCACCGGCTGCACCTCCGGCCTGGACGCGATCGGCTACGGCTTCCGGGCCGTCGAGGAGGGACGCGCCGACATCTGCGTCGCCGGCGCCTCCGACTCCCCGATCTCGCCGATCACCGTCGCCTGCTTCGACGCCATCAAGGCCACCAGCGAGCGCAACGACGACCCGGCGCACGCCTCCCGCCCCTTCGACGCCCACCGGGACGGCTTCGTCCTCGGCGAGGGCGGCGCCGTCCTGGTGCTGGAGGAACTGGAGCACGCCCGCCGCCGCGGCGCCCGCGTCTACGGCGAGGTCGGTGGCTTCGCCACCTACGGCAACGCCTACCACATGACCGGCCTCACCCAGGAGGGGCTGGAGATGTCCCGGGCGATCGACGACGCGCTCGCCCACGCCCGGGTGAACACCACCGACGTCGACTACGTCAACGCGCACGGCTCGGGCACCAAGCAGAACGACCGGCACGAGACCGCCGCCGTCAAGCGCTCGCTCGGCCGGCACGCCTACGGGACGCCGATGAGCTCGATCAAGTCGATGGTCGGGCACTCGCTCGGCGCGATCGGCGCCATCGAGGTCGTCGCCTGCACGCTGGCGCTCGCCCACGGTGTCGTGCCGCCGACCGCCAACTACGAGACTCCCGACCCGGAGTGCGACCTCGACTACGTGCCGCGCACCGCGCGCGAGCTGCCGCTGAGCCACATCCTCTCGGTCGGCAGCGGATTCGGCGGATTCCAGTCCGCCGTCGTGCTCAGAAGAACGGGGTGAGATCCATGACGTCACGTCAGCAGGGCCGCCGGGCGGTGGTCACCGGCATCGGCGTGGTCGCACCGAACGGTGTCGGGACCGACGCCTTCTGGAAGGCCACCAGGCAGGGCGTGAGCGTCCTCGACCGGATATCCCGCGAGGGCTGCACCGCGCTGCCGCTGCGCGTCGCCGGACAGGTGCGGGACTTCGACCCGCAGGCCCTCATCGACAGCCGCTACCTGGTGCAGACCGACCGCTTCACGCACTACGCGATGGCCGCCGCCGACCTGGCCGTGGCCGACGCCCGCTTCACGCCGGACCCGGAACAGCCCTACGCCGTCGGCGTGGTGACCGCGGCCGGCTCCGGCGGCGGCGAGTTCGGCCAACGCGAGCTCCAGCAGCTCTGGGGCCAGGGGCCCCGGTTCGTCGGCCCCTACCAGTCCATCGCCTGGTTCTACGCGGCCAGCACCGGACAGATCTCCATCCGCGGCGGCTACAAGGGGCCCTGCGGCGTCGTCGCCAGCGACGAGGCCGGCGGCCTGGACGCGCTCGCCCACGCCGCCCGCTCGATCGAGCACGGCGCCGACGCGGTGGTGGCCGGCGCCGCCGAGGCCCCGCTCGCGCCGTACTCGATGGTCTGCCAGCTCGGCTACCCCGAGCTCAGCCTCGCCCAACAGCCCGACCGGGCCTACCTGCCGTTCACCGCGCAGGCCTGCGGCTTCTCCCCCGCCGAGGGCGGCGCGATGCTGCTACTGGAGGACGAGCGGACCGCGCGGCGCCGCGGCGCCGCCGTCCGCGCCCACCTGGCCGGGCACGGAGCCACCTTCACCGGCGCCTCCCGGTGGGAGGAGTCCCGCGAGGGCCTGGCCGCCGCGATCCGGACCGCGCTGGACGAGGCCCGGATCGCACCCGAGGAGGTCGACGTGGTCTTCGCGGACGCGCTCGGCGTCCCGGCCGCCGACCGGGCCGAGGCCCTCGCCCTCGCCGACGCCCTCGGCCCGGCCGCCGAACGCGTCCCGGTCACCGCCCCCAAGACCGGTACCGGCCGCGCCTACTGCGGCGCCCCGCTGCTGGACGTCGCCGCCGCCATCCTCGCCATGGAGGACGGCGTGCTCCCTCCCACCCCCAACGTCACCGAGGTCTGCCACGACCTCGCCCTGGTGACCGGCCGCGCCCGGCCGGCCGAGCTGCGCACCGCGCTGGTGCTCAGCCGCGGGCTGATGGGCTCCAACTCCGCGCTGGTGCTCCGGCGCGGGGAGCGGTCCTGAACCACCCCCGTTCTGAGAAGGGACACCCCCGTGAGCAACACCCTCAGTTACCCCGAACTGGCCGCCCTGCTCCAGGCGCGGGCCGGCGTCACGGTCGAACCCGACGAACTGGAGCGCCCCGGCTCCTACTTCGACGACTTCGGCGTCGACTCGCTCGGCCTGCTCGGCGTCGTCGGCGAGCTGGAGAACCGGCACGGCCTGAAGGTCACCTCGGGCGCCGAGTCCGCCAAGACCCCGGCCGAGTTCGTGCAGCTCGTCAACGCCTCCCTCGCGACGAAGGCCGGTGCCTGACATGCCCGGACACACCGACAACGAGATCGTCATCGCCGCTCCGCTCGACCTGGTCTGGGAGATGACCAACGACCTGGAGAACTGGCCGGACCTGTTCAGCGAGTACGCCTCCGTCGACGTCCTCGAGCGCGACGGCGACAGCGTCCGCTTCCGGCTCACCATGCACCCGGACGAGAACGGCCAGGTGTGGAGCTGGGTCTCCGAGCGCACCACCGACAAGTCCTCGCTCGCGGTGCGCGCCCGCCGGGTCGAGCCCGGCCCCTTCGAGTTCATGGAGATCCGCTGGGAGTACGCGGAGGTCCCGGCCGGGACGAGGATGCGCTGGATCCAGGACTTCGCGATGAAGCCCACCGCCCCGGTGGACGACGACGGCATGGTCAACCACATCAACAAGAACTCCCGGATCCAGATGCAGCTGATCCGCGAGAAGGTCGAGCTGCGGGCCGGGGAGAGGTGAGCGGCGTGCACCGCGCACTGATCGTCGCCCGGATGAAGCCGGAGGCGGCCCCCGACATCGCCGAGGTGTTCGCCGAGTCCGACCGGGGCGAGCTGCCGCACCTGATCGGCGTGACCGGCCGCAGCCTCTTCCAGTTCGGCGACGTCTACCTGCACCTCATCGAGGCCGACCGCCCGCCGGGCCCGGCCGTCGCCAAGGTCGTCGGACATCCGGAGTTCCGGACCGTCAGCGACCGCCTCACCGCCTACGTCCAGGCGTACGACCCCGCCACGTGGCACGAACCCAAGGACGCGATGGCACGCGAGTTCTACCGCTGGGACCGCTGAGCTCCACAGCGCCCCCGCGACCCTTTGGGCCCGCTCCCGGCCACCCGCCGGGGGCGGGCCCACGCATGCCCGGACCCGCCCGCCCGCGCCGACGGTTCGTGGACGCCGTAATCCCGGTTCACCCGTACCGCCCGCGCACTCGGGTGAACACGCCCGGGAGTCCATCCGAAAGGCGCACCGGGCGCGCGGGGCCTGCACGCCTCCGGTGGCAGGCGGCGGCACGGTGGTTGACGGTGGATCAGGCGCATTCCCCGCGAGTCCCCTTGCCCGGCACCCCCGCCGGGCGTCGCGGGCCAGCGCGCCGGAAGGATCATCCTCATGCGTTCTGCACGCACGCTGCTCGCCGGGGCGGCCGTCGCCGCCGTCCTGACCGTCGGCACCCCCCTGGCCTTCGCGGACGGATCCGCGGACCAGGGCAAGAACCTCACCTGGCAGGAGAAGCAGCCCGACAAGGGCACCGGCTCCGACGAGCACAAGGGCAACGACGACCACAAGGGCACGAGCGACCACAAGGGCTCCTCCGCCTCCGAGGAGCACAAGGGCTCGGACGAGCACAAGGGCTCGGACGAGCACAAGGGCTCGGACGAGCACAAGGGCAACGACGCCTACGGCGACAAGGGCGAGGAGCACAAGGCCCCGCACGGCGGCGTGCACACCGGCGGCGGCGGCCTGGCCCTGTCCGGCGGCGGTCTGGCCTCGGGCGCGGTCCTGCTGCTCGGCGGGCTCGGCGCGGGCGCCCTCGCGCTGCGCCGCGGCCGCCGGACGGCCGGCGCCGTCGCCTGATCCCCTCCGCCGCCCCTGGGCGCCGCCCCGCCACCGCGGGGGGCGCACGGGGGCGGCGGGCCGTCCAGCGGACGCCGTTCCGGAAAGGTGGGCTTCGGTGCTTCCCGTCCCAGGTACGTCCCGGCTGCTGCGCGTCGGCATGAGCGCGGCGGCGGTCGGCGTGCTGCTGATGTACAACTCGGTGGACTCCCGAACCGCCGACGAGTCCTCGTCCGCCGAGGCCGCTCCCCCGGCCGCCACCGCACCGGCCGCCCCCGGCCCGTCGGCGCCGCCGGCCGCGGCGGCCAAGCCGGGCCCCACGGCCGCCGCGGGCGCACCGGCGCTGAAGCGGTCCAAGCCGACCCGGCTGCGGATCCCGCAGATCGCCGTGGACGCCCCTTTCACCGAGCTGACGCTCGGTCCGGCGGGCCAGCTCAACGCCCCGCCGCCGGACGACAAGAACCTGGTCGGCTGGTACAAAGGCGGCGTGACCCCGGGCGAGCGCGGCAGCGCCGTCGTCGCCGGCCACGTCGACACCACCAAGGGCCCGGCGGTGTTCCTGCTGCTGAGCCTTCTGCTGCCGGGCAACAAGGTCGAGGTGGCGCGCGCGGACGGCACCGTCGCGGTGTTCTCGGTGGACTCCGTCGAGACCTTCGCCAAGAACGCCTTCCCCGACCAGAAGGTGTACGGGAAGACGCCGGACGCGCAGCTGCGGCTGATCACGTGCGGCGGCGTGTACGACAAGAAGCGCCGGGACTACCTCGACAACGTGGTCGTGTTCGCACACCTGGAGTCGTCGCACCGGGCTTGAACGCCGAACGGCCGCTGCTCCCCTGCGAGTCGGGGAGCAGCGGCCGTTGCGCGCGGTGAGCGGCTCAGCCGCGGACGGTGGCCTCGAAGGCGTGCAGGTAGGGGTTGACCGGGCGGACGTCGGAGACGTCCAGGCCGGCTTCCTCCATCAGCCGGACCAGGCTGTCCTTGGAGTGCTTGGCGCCGCCGACGTTGAGCAGCAGCATCAGGTCCATCGCGGTGGTGAAGCGCATGGACGGGCTGTCGTCGACGAGGTTCTCGACGACCACGACGCGCGCGCCCGGCCGGGCCACGGCCACGACGTTTCCGAGGGTGCGGCGGGTGCTCTCGTCGTCCCACTCCAGGATGTTCTTGATGATGTAGAGGTCGGCGCGGACGGGGATGTCCTTGCGGCAGTCCCCGGGCACCAGGCGGGCCCGCGCGGAGAACGCGCCGCCGTCCTGGAGCCGCGCGTCCGCCCCGGCCACCACCTTGGGCAGGTCGAGCAGGGTGCCGTGCAGCGCCGGGTGCTTCTCCAGCAGGCTGGCGAGCACGTGGCCCTGGCCGCCGCCGATGTCCGCCACCGAGTCGACGCCGGTGAGGTCCAGGTAGTCGGCGAAGTCCCGGGCGGACTGCCGGCTGGAGGTGGTCATCGCCTTGTCGAAAACCTTCGCCGAGTCGTGCGCGTCGCTGTGCAGGTAGTCGAAGAACTCCTTGCCGAACAGTTCGGGGAAGACGTTGCGGCCCGAGCGCACCGCCTCGTCCAGCTTCGGCCAGGCCTCCCAGGTCCACGGCTCGGTGCACCACAGGGAGATGTAGCGCAGCGAGTTGGGGGCGTCCTCGCGCAGCAGGCGGGACATCTCGGTGTGCTCGAAGCGTTCCTCACCGGGCTCGGCGGGCTCGGCACGCTCGGTGGTCGCGGTGGTCCCGGGGGTCCCGGTGGTCTCGGCGAAGATGCCGTAGCAGGTGAGGGCGCGCAGCAGGCGGCGCAGCGGGCGGGGTTCGGTGTCGAGCGCGGCGGCGAGCTCGGTGACGGTCATCGGGGTGTCGCCGAGCGCGTCGGCGACACCGAGCCGGGCGGCGGCCCGGACGGCCGCGGCGCAGGCGGCGCCGAAGACGAGCTCGCGCAGGCGCATCGCGGCCTGGGGGCTGGTGTGGGCGGGTGCGGTGGTCATGGGCGGTCCTTACGGGTGGAAGCGGCGGTATCAGCAGCGGCCGGAGGGCTCGGAGACGGCGCAGGTGTTGCGGGCGAAGGTGTTACCGGTGCCGGTGTCGCGGTCGGCGAGGTCCGCGGGGCCGTTGCCGCTCAGCGTGTTGCCGATGACGGTCGCACGGGTGTTGGGGATGCCGACGACGCTCTTGAACAGCACGATGCCGCCGGAGAAGTCCGTGCGGCCGACGTTGTCGTGGACCTCGTTGTCGGTGACCCGGGCGTCCTCGGTGCCGGTGAGCACGATGCCGGCGCCCTGGATGGCGCCGAGGCGGGGATTGGCGGGGCAGAACTTGTTGTTGGCGACCACCCGGTTCTTCCTGATGTCCAGGTCCCCGGCTCGGGGCACGCCCTCGTCGCCGACCACGAAGACCCCACTGCAGTTGCCGCTGATCTCGTTGCCCTGGACGGTCAGCGCGCGCAGCCGGCGGACGGTGACGCCGACCCGGTTGCCGGAGAGCTCGTTGCCCTCGACGCGGGTGCCCCCGGTGTCGGGCGCGCCGCCCTCGCGGTAGGCGTAGTTGGCGAGGAAGACGCCGGACTGGCCGTTGTCGGTCGCGCGGTTGCCGAGGATGACGGCCCTGGTGGAGATCTCCTGGCTGATGCCCTGCTGGCCGTTGTCGTGGACGTAGGTGGCGCGGACGGTCAGGCCGGTGGTGCCGCTGGCGTCGATGCCGTTCTTGGCGAAGCCGGTGACGGCGAGGGCCTCGATGGTGACGTCGGACAGCGGGGCCGCCTCGGTGCCGTCCACACAGACGCCGTGCCCGGCGGCGGCGCACGCGTTCTCGGTGCCGGTGCCGGGCACGATCATGCTGGCCGGGCCGGCGCCGCGCAGGGTGAGGCCGGGGGTGGTGATGCGGACGCTGCCGCGGTACGTGCCGGGCAGGACCTGGACGGTGTCGCCGGGCCGGGCGGCGTCGACGGCCCGCTGGATCGATTCGCCCGGGTGGACGAGGAGCAGGGCGCCTTCGTCCGCGTGGGCGGGGGTGGCGGCGAGGACGGTGGTCAGGGCGGTGGTCAGGGAGCAGACCGCGGCGGTGGCCGCGGCGAGGTGGTGGACCCGTCGCGTGGGCATGTGTGGTGACCTGTTCTCTTCCTCCGCGCAAGGTCCGGGCCGTGGGCGCGGGCGGCTCTCACGCGGTGTGCGGGACTCGTGACGGTCGGTGGGGATGACCGAACCGACGCTATGGGTGCCCGGGTGGGCCCGCCACCAGGGCTGGGCTGCGGGACTGACGGGACGTCGGCCGGGCGGGCGGACGCCGCCCCCGAGGTGTGCGGGCCCGTTTTCGGGACACGCCCGGCCGCGTGGCATGCTCGGGGCCGTGAACAGCACCGCTCTCGTACCGCCAGCCGCCACCACCCGCAACCCGATCGGCGCCCACGTGCCGGTCGCCGCCCGCGGGCTGGCCGGGACCGGCCTCGCGTACGCGCGGCGGGTCGGCGCCGAGACGGTCCAGGTGTTCGTGGCGAATCCGCGCGGCTGGGCCACGCCCCCGGGCAACCCCGCGCAGGACGAGGAGTTCCGCGCCGCGTGCGCCGAGCAGGGCGTCCCGGCCTGGGTGCACGCGCCCTACCTGATCAACTTCGGCTCCGACAACCCCGCGACGAGGGAGCGTTCCGCCGTCTCGCTGCGCCACTCGCTGCTGCGCGGCCACGCGATCGGCGCCCTCGGCGTCGTCCTGCACACCGGCTCCGCCGTCGGCACCGCCCCCGGCGGCGGATCCCGCCGGGTCGAGGCGATGGCCCAGGTGCGGGCGGACGTCCGGCCGCTGCTGGACGAACTCGACGCGCTCGGCGACGACGCGCCCTGGCTGCTGCTGGAGCCGACGGCCGGCCAGGGCAGCTCGCTCTGCTCCCGCATGGAGGACCTCGCCGGGTACGTGGAGGCGTTGGAAGGCCACCCCAAGGTCGGCGTCTGCCTCGACACCTGCCACGCCTTCGCGGCCGGGCACGACCTCGCCGCACCGGGCGGCGTCACCGCGGCGCTGGACGCGCTGGTCGCCGCCGCCGGTCCCGGCCGGCTGCGGCTGATCCACGCCAACGACTCCGAGGACGTCGTCGGCGCGCGCAAGGACCGGCACGCCAACATCGGTGCGGGGATGATCGGCGCGGAGCCGTTCCGCGAACTGTTCGAGCACCCGGCGACGGCCGGCGTGCCACTGGTGGTCGAGACGCCCGACCGCAAGCACGGCGGGGACGGCACCGGGCACGCGATGGACATCACCGCCCTCAAGGAGCTGCGCGAGCGGGCCGCCGTCCGGGTGTAGCCGCCCGGGTGCCGTAGCGGGGCCCTGCTCGGGCTGCCGGTCGGCACCGGCGGTGCGAGGCTGTGGAACGACATCACCGCCACCGGCCCCTGGGGGTCCCGCCATGACCGCGCCCCGACCGACCGCGCGGACCACCGCGACGACGATCGCCACCCGACTCGCCGCGCTGCCGTGCGGCCGCCGCGGCAAATGGGTGGTGCTGGCGATCTGGCTGATCCTGCTGGTCGCCGCCGGCCCGCTCGCCGGGAAGCTCATGGGCGCCGAGGACAACCAGGCGTCCAGCTGGCTGCCCGGCAACGCCGAGTCGACGAAGGTCCTGAACGAGCAGCGCGCCTTCCAGCCGATCGAGACCGCCCAGGCCGTCGTCGTCTACGACCGCCCCGGCGGGCTCACCCCCGCCGACCGCGCCCAGGGCGCCCGGGACGCCGTCACGTTCGCGACCGCCCCGCACGTCCTCGGGCCGGTCATCGGACCGGTGGTCTCCGGCGACGGACAGGCCATGCAGACGATCGTCCCGATCGACGTCGGCACCAACGGCTGGAACGACCTGAGCCCCGCCGTCGACAGCCTGCGCGCCACCGCCGCCGCCGACAGTCACGGCATGACCACCCACGTCACCGGCCCGGCCGGGGTCGGCGCCGACCAGGCCAAGGCGTTCGCCGGCATCGACAGCTCCCTGCTCGCCGCCACCGTCAGCGTCGTGATCGTCCTGCTGCTGCTCACCTACCGCAGCCCGGTGCTCTGGACCCTCCCGCTGATCTCCGCCGCCGGCGCGCTCACCGTCTCCGAGGCCGTCATCTACCTGCTGGCCGAGCACGCCGGACTCACCGTCAACGCGCAGAGCGCCGGCATCCTGGTCGTCCTCGTCCTCGGCGCGGGCACCGACTACGCCCTCCTGCTCACCGCCCGCTACCGCGAGGAGCTGCGCCGCCACGAGGACCGCCACGAGGCGATGGCGTTCGCCCTGCACCGGGCCGGGCCCGCCATCCTGGCGTCCTCGGCGACGGTCGTCGTGTCGATGCTGTGCCTGCTGATCGCCGAGATGAACTCCACCCGCGGCCTCGGACCGGTGTGCGCCATCGGGGTGCTGGTCGCACTGGCGGCCATGCTCACGCTGCTGCCGGCGCTGCTGGTGATCACGGGACGGTGGGTGTTCTGGCCGGTCAAGCCCGCCTACGGCACGCCCGAGCCGACGAGGACGGGCCGCTGGGCGCACATCGGCACGTGGATCGCCCGCCGCCCGCGCAAGGTCTGGGTCGGGACGGCGCTCGCGCTCGCGGCCTGCTGCGTGGGGCTGGTGTCCCTCGACGCCAACGGGCTCGGCACCGCCGCCTCGTTCACCGGCACGCCGGACTCCGTCGTCGGCCAGCAGGTGCTGGAGCAGCACTTCCCGGGCGGCACGGGCTCACCGCTCACCGTGATCTCGACGGCGGCGGACGCCGGCGCCGTACGGGCCGCCGCCCAGTCGACGCCCGGCGTCGCCGGGACGTCCGTGCCCGTGACGCACGCCGGGCAGGCCCTCTTCCAGGCCACGCTCACGGACCCGCCGGACAGTCAGGCGGCGAAGGACACCGTGGACCGGGTCCGCACCGCCGTCCACGCCGTCCCGGGCGCCGACGCCAAGGTCGGTGGCAACACGGCGGTGATCCTGGACGCCGGCCGGGCCGCCGGCAACGACAACCGGGCGATCATCCCGCTCGTCCTCGTCGTCGTCCTGGTCATCCTGGCGCTGCTGCTGCGGGCCGTCACCGCGCCGCTCGTGCTGATCGCGACCGTCGTGCTGTCGTACGCGGCGACGCTCGGCATCAGCGTGTTCTTCTTCGAGCACGTCTTCGGGTTCCAGGGCGAGGACAACGCGTTCCCACTGTTCGTCTTCGTCTTCCTGGTCGCCCTGGGCATCGACTACAACATCTTCCTGATGACCCGCGTCCGCGAGGAGTCCGCGCACCACGGCACCCGCCACGGGGCGGTCGCGGGCCTCGCCGCCACCGGCGGCGTCATCACCTCGGCGGGGCTGATCCTCGCCAGCACCTTCGCCGTGCTCGGCACCCTGCCCGTCGTGGCACTCGCCGAGATCGGCTTCGCCGTCGCGCTCGGCGTGCTCATCGACACCCTGGTGGTGCGGTCGGTGCTGGTCACCGCGCTCACCGTCGACCTCGACCGGCACATCTGGTGGCCGAGCCCGCTCTCCCGGCCGTCCGAGGTCCGGGAGGTGGAGCCGAGCGCACACGCGTGAGCCCGGGGAGCGCCGAACACTCCCCGGGCCCACCCGCCGGATCAGCTGGATCAGCAGTCCCCGATGCAGGCGTCCTCGCTGTGCTCGTGGACGTTGAGCCAGTTGGCGTGCGGGCCGAAGAGGCCGACACCGGCCGAACCCGACTCCAGGCTCTGGCCGGACGACGAGTCCGACGCGTGCCAGTGCGCCATCGCCGGCGCCGGCGCCGCGAAGGCGGCGGCACCCGTCACGGCCGCGATCACGGCGAACTTGCGGATGTTTCCACGAAGCGACATCAGATGTCCTTTGGGTGGTCTCTGGTCTCTGGCTTGAAGAAGTGCCCCGGGGCCGGCCAGACGCACACCCGGCCGCCCCGCGGGCACCAGCACAGATTTGCACACGAACCCGCACGAACCCGCCCACGCCGCAACCCCGCTGGGGCAACCGGGTGACCGATCTCCCTCGCCCGGGTGAAGGCGGACCCCGGGCCTCACCCGAACGGCCGTCAGTGCTGCGCGGTGGCCGCGAGCGAGAAGTCGGCCCGCCCCCGGGATTCGGGCAGTCGGCGCACCGGTTCGCGGACGAGCCGGCCCCGTGGGCGACTTGGAGCGCCGACCCGCCGCCGCCCGACACCGACGGATCGTCGACGGACCTCAAGTCGGCGACGCCCCAGGCTCCTTGATCGGCCACGCCCCACGCACGCCTCCATCGGTCAGTTCCGAACCCGGGGAAGTCACCTGCCAGACCCCGCCGCGAACGGGGTTCGGCCCCGCGGCCGGCTTCGACCGGGCACGGGCCGGCGCGGCGCGACTGCCGGACACGGCGGCGGGCACCAGGGCGCTCAGGACGACTTCGGCGGTGGTGCGCTTCACGGGACTCCACGGTCCGGGGATCGGCAACCGCCCGATCATGCCGGACGGCGCGGCGACGGGCGCCACTCGGACGGGTCCGGTCGACGGGCGGGGGGCAGGGGTTGTGACTACGGTGCGGTGCGAGGGGGTCACCGAGCGAAAGGCGAGTGGGTTTCATGGCCGGCAAGTTCGAGCTGTACACCGACGAGACCGGGATGCACCGGTTCCGGCTCAAGGCGAGCAACGGGTCGATCGTCGTGACGGGCGACCCGCAGGAGAGCCGGGACGACTGCATCCGGAGCATCGAGTCGATCCGCAAGCTCGCGCCGTACGCGGAGCTCAAGGAGGCGGCCGCCGGATAGCGGACCCCCGTGTGCGGGTCGGCGGTGCAAATCGCCGACCCGCGTTCGTTTGTACGACAGATCCCTTTGGCCGAATACATGCCGGGCGCGGTCACAACACTGGCATGCGCGTCGTCATCGTCACCGAGTCGTTTCCGCCCGAGGTCAACGGAGTCGCCCACAGCGTGCTGCGGACGGCCGAGCATCTGGTCCGCCGGGGCCACCACCCCCTCGTCGTCACTCCCGCTCCCGCGCGCGGTGCCGAGTGCCCGCCGCACACGTTCGGCGCCGGCACGGACGCGGCGCAGCTGCCGGTGGTGCGGGTACCGTCTGTGCCGCTGCCCGGCTACCCGCAGGTGCGGGTCGCACTGCCGAGCCGGCGGCTGACCGCCGCGATCGCGGCGCACCGGCCGGACCTCGTGCACCTGGCCAGCCCATTCGTCCTCGGGGCGCGCGGGATGCAGGTCGCGGCACGGCTCGGGGTGCCCGCCGTCGCCGTCTACCAGACCGACCTCGCCGGGTACGCGCACGCCTACCGGGCGGGGCGCGGGCTCGGGGAGGCTGCCGCCTGGCACCGGATCCGGAGCGTCCACCGCGCCGCCGTCCGGACGCTGGCGCCGTCGACGCCCGCCGTCCAGGACCTCACCGCGCACGGGGTGCCCCGGGTGCAGCTCTGGCCGCGCGGGGTGGACTCGGTGCGGTTCCACCCCCGGCACCGCGACGAGGCCCTGCACCGGGCGCTCGCCCCGGGCGGGGAGGTGCTGGTCGGGTACGTGGGCCGGCTGGCACCCGAGAAGCGGGTCGACCTGCTGGCCGCCGCCTCGGCGCTGCCCGGGGTGCGGGTGGTGGTCATCGGGGACGGGCCGTCCGCCCCCGGCCTGAAGTCCTCGATGCCCGGCGCGGTGTTCCTCGGGCGGCGGACCGGCGAGGAACTGGCGCGGTGTTTCGCCACGCTGGACGTCTTCGTGCACACCGGCCCGCTGGAGACCTTCTGCCAGACCATCCAGGAGGCGATGGCGAGCGGCGTGCCGGTGGTCGGACCGGCCGCCGGCGGCCCGCTGGACCTCGTCGCCCACCACCGGACGGGCCTGCTCGTGCCGCCCCGGGACGGCGCGGCCGTCGCCCGCGCGGTGGCCGGGCTGGCTGCCGACCCGGAGCTGCGGGCCGCTTACGGACGGGCCGGGCGCGCCGACGTGACCGCCCGCACCTGGGAGGCGGTCGGGGACCTGCTGCTGCGGCACTACGCGGAGGTGCTCACGGAGCACCGCGGGGTCGCGGTCCCGTCACCCGCCGCTCCCCCGATGGTGGACGTGCCGCAGACCGGGCCGGCAGCCGTCACCGAGGAACTGCCGGCATGAACGGGACCGCGGGCAGGGACGCGGACGGCATCACGGACGGGACCACGGGCAGGAACACGGACGGGACCGCGGACAGGAACACGGACGGGTCGCTGCGGATCGTGCGGCTCGCGAACTTCGTCACCCCGGTGTCGGGCGGGCTCCGGACGGCGCTGCGACACCTCGGCGCCGGGTACCGCGCGGCCGGGCACCGGCCGGTGCTCGTCGTGCCCGGCGAGCGGCGCTCCGAGGAGGAGACCGAGCAGGGCCTCGTGGTCACGCTGCCCGGGCCGGTGCTGCCGGGTAGCGGCGGCTACCGGCTGCTCACCGACCGCCGGGCGGTGGCCGCCGAGCTCACCCGGCTCTGCCCCGACCGGCTGGAGGTCTCCGACCGCACCACCCTGCGCTGGACCGGCGACTGGGCCCGGCGGCACGGGGTCCGCTCGGTGATGGTGTCCCACGAGAGCGCCGCCGGGGTGCTCGGCACGTGGGGAGTGCCCGGTCCGCTCGCCGCCCTGGCCGCCGACCGGCTCAACGCGGCGACGGCGCGCGCCTACGACACCGTCGTCTGCACGACCGACTGGGCGGCGGCCGAGTTCCGTCGCCTCGGTGTGCCCAACCTCGCGCACGCCCCGCTCGGCGTGGACCTGGACACCATGCGCCCCCTGTCGGCACCCGCGCGGGCGCACGAGCGGGCCCGGTACGCCGACCCGGACCAAACGCTGCTGGTGCTGTGCTCGCGGCTCTCGCAGGAGAAGCGGCCCGAGCGCGCGATCGAGGCGCTCGCCGAACTGCGGACGCGGCGGGTGCCCGCGGTGCTCGTGGTCGCGGGCACCGGTCCGCTGCGGGAACGGCTCGCGGCGCGGGCCGACCGGTTGCGGCTCCCGGTGCGCTTCCTCGGGCACGTGAGCCGCCGGGAGGCGCTGGCCCGACTGCTGGGCTGCGCGGACGCCGCGCTCGCGCCCGGCCCCGTGGAGACCTTCGGGCTGGCCGCCATGGAGGCGCTCGCGTGCGGGACACCGGTGGTGGCCAGCCGCTCCTCGGCGCTGCCGGGGCTGGTGGGTCTCGCGGGAGCGGCCGCCGCCGACACCGGCGAGGGATTCGCCGCCGCGGTGGGGCGGTTGCTGGCGCGGCCGGAGGACGCCCGGCGGGCGGCAGCCCGGGCGCGGGCGGAGCGGTACGCGTGGCCGGCGGCGGTGGCCGCGTTCCTGGCGGCGCACGGGGTGCCCCCGCTCCGGCGCCGGGAAGGGGTTCGGGATGAGCGTGCTCGACGCGGCGCATGAGTGGACGGCGGACGGGCGGCGTCCCGCGGGCGAGCCGGTGCGGTTCGTCGCGCTCGGCGACTCGCTCACCGAGGGCGTCGGCGATCCCGTCGGGGACGGCTGGCGAGGGTGGGCCGCCGTGCTGGCCAGGTCACTGGCACCGGCGGGGACGGCCGTCGAGTTCACGAACCTCGCCCGGAGCGGTGCCCTGACGACCGACCTGACGGTAAGCCAACTTCCGGAGGCGCTGGAGCGCAGGCCGGAGCTGGCGGCGGTGGTGGTCGGCGGGAACGACACCCTGCGGGCCGGCTTCGACATCCGCCGCACCGCCCTGGAGCTGGACGCCACCCTCGGCGAACTGTCAAGCCACGGTGCCCGGTTGCTCACCGCCTGTCTGCCGGACCCCGGGACGCTGCTGCGGCTGCCGGCTCCGCTCGCCCGGCCGCTGGCCCGGCGGATGCGGGCGGTCAACACCGTCGTGCACGCCCTCACCACGCGCCACCGCGCCGTGCACCTGCACATCGCCGATCTGCCCTGGCGCGAGGAGCGGCGGCTGCTCAGCGTCGACCGCCTGCACCCCAGCGCCGAGGGACACCGGCTGATCGCCCGCCGCTTCCACGCACTGCTGGCCGCCGACGGCCGCGACCTCGGCCCCGCCCCGGGCGGCGAACCCGCCGAACGCCCGCCCGGCCGGGCCGCCGACGTGTGGTGGATGGCCACCCGGGGCACCCGCTGGGTCGCCGCCCGCAGCACCGACCTCCTCCCGGGGCTCCTGGCCCTCGCGACGGCCGAGGGCCTCGCCCGCCTCCGCGGCGCGACCGGCCGGCACGACGAACAGATGGCCCGGGCGGCGGCCCGGGCCCTGGCCGCCCTGGGATGAGGGCGGCTCCCCGGGCCGAGGGCGCTCGGGCGTGCCTTTCGGATCAGGCGTCCACTGACGGGTGATCACCGGTGACGCACGCGTGGAACCGGGCAGGTATCCGGCGGTGTCGTCCGGAGGGACGTGATCACAGGACCGGAGGGAGTGTCGGGTGGAGGCGTCATCGAGGGTGGGGGCGTCGTCGACGAGCGGGCGGGAGCTGCTGGCGGCGGCGGGAGTGCTGTTCCCGGACGAGCACGGGCGGGTGCTGGTGGTGCGGCTGCCGTACGACCGCAGGCATCCGGTGGCGATCCCCGGCGGCGGCTGGGAGCCGACGGACCTCTCCCCGCGTGAGACCGCGCTGCGCGAGATCGCCGAGGAGCTGGGGTTCACGCCCCGGCTCGGGCCGCTGGCCTGCATCGACTGGACGCTCGACGACCACCGTCCGCCGATCGCCGCCCACCTGTACTGGGCCGAGCCGATCGGCCCGGAGCAGGCGGCGGCGATCCGGGCGGACGCGGCGGAGATCGGCGGCTGGGTGTGGCTGTCGCCGGAGGCGGCCGGGCACGCGCTGCCGCCCAGGCTGTCGCGCCGGGTGACGGCGTGCCTGCGGGCACCCCGCACGGCCGCTCCGCTGGAACTGGAGGACGGTTGGCCGGCCGGTCACACGCTCGAACACCTCCCGGCCGCACCGCCGCCGCCCGCGTACACCGGGCCGGCCGGGATCCCGGAGCTCCAGGGCCACGGTGCGGCGGACCCGGCACCGCCGCTGGACCGGGCCGCCTTCATCGCCTCCCGCCCCCGGATCCGGGCCAAGGCGCGCGCGGTGTTCACCGACGACGCCGGGCGCGTTCTGCTCGTCCGGCTGAAGCCGTGGGACGGGCCGCGCGGGCGGGTGCCGTACTGGACGCTCCCGGGCGGCGGCATCGAGGCGGACCGCGAGCTGCCCCGGGCCGCGGCCCGGCGGGAGGTCCGCGAGGAGTTGGGGTGGGAGGTCGAGCCGGGGCGGCTGCTCGTCCTGGACTGGCTGCCGTCCTCCGCCGCCGATCCGGCGCTCGACCGGGACACCGCCGTCCTCGTCTACGTCTACGACGGCGGCACGGTGACGGACCGGATGCTCGCCGCGATCGCCCTCGCCGAGGACGAGTTGATGGACTGGCGCCTGTGCGAACCGGCCGAGGCCCGAGCCCTGCTGTCCGCGCCGTCGTGGGGCCGGACGGCCGCCGCGCTGGCCGCCCGGGAAGGCGGCGGCCCGCTCGAACTGGTCGACGGACGGCCGGTGGGATAGCAGCCGGGCGGTGCTGTGATCCACACTGGGAGGCATGCAGAACGTGATCGGAGAGGTGCTGGCCGGTCGCCGCGTGGCGTCGGTCAGCGGCGGCGGCCGGCTGGACCTCACGCTGGACGGCCCGGTGACCGTCCGGGTGGCGCACGAGTTCCGGTTCGCGGCGCCGTCCTTCACCGCGCCCGCCGAGGTGGAGCACTTCTTCCCGGCCCTGACGGTCCGCCCGACGGCGACGCTGCTCGCGCTCGTCGGCCGGACCGTCGGCTCGGCCCGGGTCACCCCGGCCGGCGGCCTGGAGCTGGACTTCACCGGTGGCGGCGCGCTGTCCGTCCCGCCGCACGCGGTGCTGGCGCCGTGGAGCGTGGTGACGCCGGAGGGCGAGCTGTGCGCGGGGCTGCCGGGCGGCGAGGTCAGCTGGACGGAGTGAGCCGGGGCGAGACGGGTCCGGCGGACGGCGGCCCGCCGAGCCCCGCGGCCCTCACGCCCGGTCAGACCTCCATGTCCGCCTCGATCTTGACGAGCTGGTGGCGGGCCATCGCCAGGTTGGCGCGGCCCTTGTCCAGCGCGAGGTAGAGGAACAGACCCTTGCCGGTGCGGCTGGTGAGTGGGCGGATCAGGTGGTACTGGCTGCTGAGGGTGATCAGGATGTCCTCGATGCCGTCCTGCAGGCCCAGCATGTCCATGGTGCGCATCTTGGCGCGGACCACGTCGGTGTTCCCGGCGGCGGCCACGTTGAGGTCCAGGCCGCCGGGGCCGTCGAGGGTGGCGAGCGCCATGCCGCTGTTGTAGTCGACGAGCGCGGCGCCGATGGCGCCCTCGATGGAGGTCATGGCCTGCTTGAGGGCGCCGGCTGCGTCGGTCATGTCGGTGACTCCGTTTCGGTGGTTCGGTGATGGGATGGTCGAACAGGGGTAGGGGGCAGGACGGGCGGACGGTCGGTCAGCCGGCTTCGCGCGGGTCCTTGGGTACCAGGGCGTCGGTGAGCAGTCCGGCGATCCGCCGGGCCGATCGGCGGGCCTCCAGGTGCAGGCGGCCGACGTTGACGTCCGGGTGCGCCAGCAGCGTCAGCACGCAGCTGCCGCCGGCCGCGTACGTGGCGACGTAGCCGTGTTCGCCGCGCACCAGGGACTCCCGGAACTCGCCCTGGCCCGTCGTGTCCGCGAGCCGCTGGGCGAGGGAGAGGGAGGCCGCCGTCATCGCGGCCAGGCCGGACGGCTCGGTCCCGTGGGTGTCGTGGGCGACCAACAGGCCATCCACGCTGGCCACCAGACCACCGGCGAGGTGCGGGATGCGGTGTTTGACGGCGCGGAGCTCGGCGAGCAGCTCGGTCTCCAAGGCGATCAGTTGTCTCCTTCCGACACGCTGCTTGAGCGCCCGCCTCATGGCCGGTACGGCGGGGTCGCGGGCGGAGAGTGGCTCAAAGTCGGGCCTCCAGGAGGGTCAGGACCCGGGTCAGCAGCGCGATGTCCGGGTCGGGCACGGTCAGCGGATGGGCCGCCGCCGGGATCGGCGGGCGGTCGGAACGGGGGGCGGCGCCGGGTGCCGGGGCACCGCGCTCCGGAGCCCCGGCTGCGTGGGCGCCGAGTGCGTGGGCGCCGAGCGGACGGGGCCCGTAGGCGGTGGATCCGGCCGCCGGGACGCTCGTGACGGCTCCGGCTGCGACGGCTCCGGGCGCCCCGGCGCCGGTGAGGGTGGCGCCGGGGACCCGGCGGTGCAGGCCGCCGGAGCGCGGGACTTCGGGTGCTGGTGCCGGTTCGGCGGCCGCTGGCGGTGGCGGCTGCGCGGGGACGGGCGCGGCGACGGGCACGGGCTCGGGCACCGACACGGGGACGGCGGCCGGCGCCGGGGCGGATGCGGCGGCCGGGCCGGGTACGGAGACCGGTCCCGGCACCACCGCCGGAGCGGAGTCGAGCAGCCCGGCCGCGGCCAGTCGACGGACGTCCGCCGTCACGCCGAACCCGGACCGGCCGAGCAGCCGGGCCAGTTCGGCCGGGGTTCTTCGGCCGTCCGCGTGGTCGAGCAGCTCCCGCCGGCGGCGGCCGGGCGGCCGGCGGGACGGCCGCCGGGCGGCCTCGGCCGGGCGGACCGGCGCGGTGTCGAGCTGTGGCCAGGGCCAGATGCCGTCCAGCAGGTGCCGGCGGCGCTCGGACTCCCGGCAGACCCGTGCCGCGTCGACCGCCGCCACCGGGCCGAGCCAGTGCCGGGCACCGGTCTCGAACCGCCAGAGGCCGCCGCCGGTGTCGGCGAGGACGAAGAAGGCGGCGTCGAACAGGGTTTCCAGGTGGCCGAGTTCGAGCTCCCCGCGGGTGATCCGGCCCTGGTCGACCAGGGCTGCCGCGACACGGGCGTGCGGACCGTGGACCTCGACGAGCTCGCGCCACTCCCCCGGCGCGAGCCGGCCGCAGCCGGTGAGGAGGTCGCCCAGGTCGGGAGCACGGTCGGACTCGGCGTGGGTCACCAGGCCGTCGGTGAGGTAGACGCTGCCGAGCGGACCGCGCAGCGCGCCGGTGGCCTCGCGGGCGGCGAGCAGGCCGACCGCCTCGCCCGGCGTCCGCGGAACCGTCGGTGGCAGCAGGGCCGTCGGGGCCGCGTGCGCGCTCACCCGAGCACCAGCTCCTCGGCGAGCGCCTGGAGGCGATAGCGGGCCCCGGCGAGGTTGCCCTCCTCGCGGTCCAGCCACAGGTGCAGGACGAGCCGGCTGTCGAAAACGGTGTCGATGAAGCAGATCAGGTGGTAACTGCGGCCCGCAGTGACGATGATGTCCTGCAGCGGTGCCCGACGGTCCTCCGACGCGGTGAAGGTCTGGCTCTCAACGGCCGCCCGTACCAGGTCGGTTGCCTCGGCCGCCGTGGTCTCGTGCTCTCCGGCCGGGCTCTCGCCCAGGCTGCCGAGCGCGAGCCCGCTGCTCCAGTCGACCAGGCTCGCGGAGCGGGCGCCGGTGATCGCCATCGCTCCGGAGAGGCATTCGTCGATACCCGGCACACCGGCTCCTTCGTGGGGGGGTCGTCCATCGCACGGGGGAATGCTGCGCGGCCGGGCGCGCAGCGCGGCGCCGGCCGGACCGCCACGACGAGTGGCGGGTTCGACACGGAAGGCTACTGCCGGATTCCGTATGACGAACATTCCAATGGCATATTCACACCAGTAGCAGTGAATTCCGGCCATGCTGTGACGGAGCATCAACGCTGCGTCGCCATCGAAACCCGCTGGCCGTGGCCTCGCCGTCGCCCGCCGCTCACCGGCCACCTGGAACGGGACCTTGGCCGATAGTCGGCCGTACCGGAGGGTTTCGGCCACCGAATGCGATAGAGGAACCGGACGGCCGGAACGGGCGGTGGACGCCGGGAGGCGGCAGCGGGAACGGCCGCGAAAGCGGGCACGAGCGACGGCACCGGGCAGCGGCTCAGGGTGGGTCCGGGGCGGGTCCGGGGACGACCAGGATGGTCCGGGAACGGCTCGGGAACGGCGAAGGGGCTCGTTCCGCTGGACGGAACGAGCCCCTTCGGGTGGAGCGCCAGGCCCGGGTCGCACGGACTCTCCCCACTGAAAGTGGGGCGTGCTCTGGTAGCACCGCTGACGCCTGTCCGGGAGATCATTTCCTCCCGACGAGAAGAACAGTAGCAGGTCAGCGCCCCTGTTCAGAAATCGCGTCAGGGGAGCCCGGGGGCCGGGCGGAGAGACCGGCCGCCTCCGCCAGCAACCGGTAGGACTCCGCCATCGCGGCCCGGTCGTAGGTGCTCGTGGTGACCAGGAACTCGTCGGCGCCCGCACGGGCCACCAGCGCGGAGACCTCGGCGGCGGCCTGCGCCGGGGTGCCGGCGATGTGGCCCGCGAGCGACTGCTCGTACGCGGCCCGCTCGCGCGCCGTCATCGACCGGGCGAGGACCTCGGCTGCCGGGAGGAGCGGCGGGAACTCGCCGTGCGTCCGGGAGTACGCGCCCGACCAGGCCTCGGGGACGAGCAGCTCGCGCGCCCGCTCGACCGTGTCGGCCACCGCGACGGTGCCGGAGACCACCACGTACGGCTCGGCGGCGCGGACGGAGGGGCGGAAGCGCGCGCGGTAGCGGTCGATGGCCTCCAGCATCCGCTCCTCCCCGCGCGGGGCGGCGATCACCAGCGGCAGCCCGGCCTCGGCCGCAAGATCGGCGCCCGCACCGGTGGCAAGGACGAATGCCGGCACCCGCAGGCCCTCGGCCGGACGGGCGTGGACGCCGCGGTGCGCCCGCTGGGTGCCGTCGAACCAGCCGAGCAGCTCGGCCAGCTGAGCGCCGAAGTCGTCGGCGGCGTCCTTCTCCCGCCCCAGCGCCCGCCGGACGCCGTCGGTGAAACCCACCGACCTTCCGAGGCCCATGTCGATCCGGCCGGGGAAGAGCGAGGCCAGCACGCCGAACTGCTCCGCCACCACCATCGGCTGGTGGTTGGGCAGCATCACGCCGCCCGTCCCGACCCGGATCCGGGACGTGGCCGCCGCCACCGCCGCCGCGAGCACCGTCGGTGCCGAACCGGCCACCCCCGGCACGCCGTGGTGCTCCGAGACCCAGAACCGGTGGTAGCCGAAGGCCTCCGCCTGCCGGGCGAACCCGACCGTGCTCCGCAAGGCCTGCGCGGACTCCTCCCCTCGCCTGGTGCGGGAGCGGTCCAGCACGGAGAGTCGGAGCGCGGGCTGTGCAGTGGTCACGTCCGGGGACAACACGGGCACGGCGCCCGGGTATTTCCCCCAGCCGGCTACCGCTGAGGTATTCGCGGCGTCCGTCGGCCCCAGGGCTTGTGGACGGACAGCACCACCAGGAACAGGTAGAGCGACAGCGCCACGGACGGGACGATCACCACGTTGTACCGGACGAAGCCGAGGTCCGCCGCGGTGATCGGCCCGACGGGGTGTGCCTCCACCGCCCGCACCGCGTCGTGCAGGCGGTCCGGGAGCGCGAACGCCGACGCGCCCAGCGCCGCGAGCGTGAGCCAGAACTTCGTGCTCACCCAGTAGTGGCGGAACAGTCCCCACGTGGTGCCCAGCCCCAGCACCACTCCGCTGGCGAAGGTCAGCAGGCTCAGCGGCAGGACCAGGACGTCCCCGAGCAGTCCCATCGCCCGGTAGGCCGCGCGCACCCGATCGGCGTCGTCCGTCGCGAGCGCCGCCGCGGCGAGGGTGAGCAGGCAGAGCATCAGCGCCAGCCAGCCCACCGACGCCACCAGGTGTACGACCACCAGCCGCTTCCGCGCGGCCGGGGAGAGCCGGCGGCGCGGAGGTGCCGGAGAAGCGGCTGAGCGCGGGGGCGACGGCGAAGCCTCCCCGGCTGCCGAGGACTCCGGGAGCGAGCGCATCCGTACCTCCTTCGATAGGGGCCATCAGAACGCGCTCAGCCTCCCCCGCCCTCCTCTCATCGGACATCTGCCGGTGGGAGTAACTCCGACTACTCCCCGCCGAGTACGGCGGACGGCACGAGGACGCCCGCCCGCCTCACCCCGTCACGGTGAAGTCGTGCGCCGCGCCGAGCCGTTGGAGCGAGCCGCGCCCGGGGACACCGTCCGCGTCGGCGTCGGAGTAGCCGCAGCGGCGCTGCCAGCCGGCGTAGGCGGTGACCGTCAGGCTGCCGAACGAACCGTCGACCCAGCGCTGTTCGAGCAGCCCCTCGTCCGCCAGCGCCTGTTCGACGATCGCGACCTCGGCGCCGTACGTCCGGTGGCCCTGCTCGGCGCCCGGGTCGGTGCCGGCCGCCGCGACGACGTGGGCGAGCGAGACGGTGCGCGGGCCGGGCAGGTAGCCGAGCAGGCGCAGCAGCGAGGTCGGGCCGGGGACACCGTCAGCCGCCGGGCCCGAGTAGCCCAGGCTCCGCTGGTAGTCGGCGTAGTTGAGGGTGTCGGCGTCCGTCCAGTCCGGGCCGGGGCCGGACCGGTAGTGGCCGCCGAAGCCCTGGGCCACGAGCGCCCGGCCGACGGCGGTGACCTGGTAGCCGTGGGCGCCGTAGCCGTACCGGAGGCCGTTGACGGTGGCCTGGTAGCGGGCCGGGACGGGTTCGGCGGGCGGGGTGGGGCCGTCCGGCGGCGGGGGCGGGAGGGACGGGCCGCCGGTGAAGTCCGGCCAGGAGCCCGGGTCGGTGTGGTCGTTGTCGGGGACGTGGGCATGGGCGTACCAGCCGCCGCGGGTCTCCCACACCCGCTCGTCGCGCCGGCTGCCGAAGTCGGTGGGCCGGCCCATCGGCCAGACGTCGGGCACGCCCCACGAGGCGATCCAGGCGTGCAGGGGGCCCCAGCCGGCGCACGGGGTGTCGACGAGGCGCGGGTAGACCGTGCCCTGGTGGCGGCAGTAGGGGAAGAAGACCGCCTCGATCTGGATGACGACCCGTCCCGCGCGGTTGGTGCGGGTCGGGATCCCGGGTGGGCTGAGCAGGCTCCTGGAGCGGGAGTCGGCGGGGAACAGCTGGGCCGTCCGGCCGCTGAACGGGTCCCAGACGAGGTGCGGGGCGTCACCGGCGCCGCTGGTGGTGAAGTAGGTGACCAGGTCGTCGAACGTGCACCAGTCCTGCGGGGCGGCGGCGCTGGCGTCGCGGTCCCAGGTGATGTGCGCGATGGCCTTCGGCGGGTACTGCTGGTCGGTGGGGGCGTGATCGCCGAGGTCGTGGACCTCGGCACCGGGCAGCCACAGCTCGGGCATGGCGTGTCCTCCGGACGGAGTGGGGGGAGTACGGAGTGACGGGGCACGGACATCGTTGCCGTTATCGGCAGGTCCATGCCTCCGAATGACTCCGGCACGGGACGGAGGTCCGCTGAACCCCCGGGGGCCGCTCGCCCATTCGGATATCCGATGAGCAATCGCAGGTCCGTGCGGATTGCACGCCCCCTGTGACGTGCGCGGCGAATCCCACCTCCTCACGGCCCGTCCTGTCAATCGTTGACTTCGACATTGGTCTAGTCCACGGTGTTCGCGAGGCCGGACCGACCGGAGGAAGAGGTCAACTGGCCGCGAAAACAGTCGAGTTCGACCGACGGAGAACCTGTATGAGACGAGTCTGCCTCGCCCTGCCCACCAACCGGGCCTGCGCCGGCACCATCACCGCGCTCGCCGAGGAGGCCGCCCACGCCGCCGCGCACTTCGACGTCGAGGTGCACCTGCTGATCCTCGACACCTCCGACAGCTCCGGCACCTCCGACGCCGCGGGGGCGCCGGAGGCCGCCGAGGACACCGGGGCCACTCCGTTCGCGCGGAACGCGGCGGCCGTCGCCGCCCTGGCCCCCGCCCCGCGCGTGGTCGTGCACCACCTCGACGAGGCGTGGCAGCGCGCCTTCCTGGAGCGGGTGATCCGGCGTTCCGGCGTCCCCGGCCCCGGGCTGCTGCTCGACCTGATGCTCCCCGACGCCGTCTCCTACGGCGCCTGCACCAACCGGATCTTCCTCGTCGCCGCCGCGCTCGGGTGCACGTCCGTCCACCGCCGGGACTCCGACGGCGACTACCAGCTCCTGGACGGGCGCAAGGTGTTCCCGATCGACCACGAGCTGCGCGCGCTCGGGCGGCGGGCGGGCGACGTCGCGGCGGACGCCACCGCCGTCACCAGGAACGAGCTGGACCCTGCCCACGGCGACCGTCCCGTGGTCCTGGTCGGCGGCTCGTTCATCGGCGAACTGTCCGTCGACGTCGGCGAGATCCGGGAACTCGACCCCGCCGTCTACCACGACGTGGTCGGCCTCTGGGCACCGCCGGTCTGGTCCGAGGAGGAGAAGCGCGAGCTGGTCGAGGCGTCGTTCACCGGCGGCGGCACCGAGCCGTTCCGCGCGGACGAGACGGTCCTCGGGCCGCCCGACATCTGGCGGGTCGACATGTGCAACCTCGGCCTGGACCACCGCGTCTACGAGCGGCTGCCGCTGCCGCCCGCGACCGACACCATCGGCAGCGACTACTTCCTCCTGCACGTGGTCCTCGACACGGGCCTGCCGGGCGTCGTCCACAACCGGCACATCGTCAACTACTACACGCCCGAGCGCCGCACCGGGCCCGGATTCACCGCCTACCAGGTGCGGTTCGCCAAGTTCCTGCTCTCGATGCTGTACCTGCACCCGGTCTACGGCGAGATGACGGCGCTCGGCGAGGACCTGCTCGACGAGCGGCACGAGGTCCGCACCGCGCCGATCCTCGACTCCGTCCGCCGCAGCGCCGACTGGGACCCCGCGGAGAACGTCCGCCGGCTGGACGTCCTCGACCGCTCCTACCGCCGGCTCGGCGGCAAGTACGCGGACTTCGCCGACCACCTGGCGCCACTGCGCGAGCGGCTCCTCGCCGAGGCGCGGGCCGACGCCGAACGCTTCGCGCTGCTCATCGACGCGTGGGGCGCGCTGGTCGCCGCGGCACACGCCGAACGGGCCGCGGCGACCGGGGAAACCGGGGCGGCCGGATGAGCGACGACGACCTGCTCATCCGCCCGCTCGCCGAGGACGACTGGGACACCGTCGTCGCCCTGGAGCACGACGCCTACGCGGCCGACGGCCTCTCCGAGGGCCGGGAGGCCCTGGAGTCCCGGGGCCGCAGCTCGCCCGGCACCTGCCTCGTCCTGGAGAGCGGCGGGAAGGTCCGCGGCTACCTGCTGAGCCTGCCCTACCCGCCGCTGCGCTGTCCGGACCTCGCCCGGCCGGAGGGCACCGCCCACCGGTCCCGCAACCTGCACGTGCACGACCTCGTCATCGCCGAGGACCTGCGCGGACGGGACGTCGCGCTGCGCTTCATGCGCCACTTCCAGGACCGCGCGCGGGAACAGGGATTCGAGCAGATCTCCATGGTCGCGGTGCGCGGCACCGACATCATCCTGCGGCTGCTCGGCTACCGCGCCCACCGCGAGGTCGTCGTCCCGGCCTCGTACGGCAGGCGGGCCGTCTACATGTCGATGCCCGTGGGGTAGCGGCCCGCGCGGCCGGTCACCCGGCCACGGGACCGCCGGCGCGGGCCCGGCCGGCGGCGAACTCCGCGGGCGCCGCACCGACGGGCCCGGTGAAGCGGTCGCGGAGGACCCCCGGCGTGGCGCAGCCGACCGCGGACCACACCCCGGCCGGGTCGCCGCCGCCCAGTAGGAGCGCGGCCGCGCGCTCGACGCGGCGGGCCGTCAGGTACCCGTACGGCGAGGCCCCGTACGCGAGCTCGAACTCGCGGCTGAGCTGCCCGGCGGGCATCCGGGCGGCGCGGGCGAGCGCCTCGACGTCCAACGGGCGCGCGTACTCCCGGTCGATCCGGTCGCGAACGCGGCGCAGTCGCGCGAAGTCGCTCAGGCGCTGTGCCGCGATGCGGGCGCGCGCCCATCCGGGATGGCACATGGAAGAACCCCCTTCGCCGACGGCGTCCGTGCGTCCGTCGACTCTCGTCAGTGGCCGCGAACGAGCCGTCCGGGCGGACGGCTCAGCGGAGTTCCTGGATGCGGACGAGGTTGCCCGCCGGGTCGCGGAACGCGCAGTCGCGGACGCCGTACGGCTGCCGGGTCGGCTCCTGCACGACCTCGGCGTCGCCGGCCTGCACCTTCTCGAAGGTGGCGTCGAGGTCGCGGGTGGCCAGCAGGATCCAGCCGTACGTGCCCTTGGCCATCATCTCGTTGATGGTGCGGCGCTCGTCCTCGGTGACGTTGGGGTCGGCGGCCGGGGGCGCGAGCAGGATGGAGGTGCCGGACCCGCCGGCCGGTCCCACGGTGATCCAGCGCATCGTGCCCTGGCCGACGTCGCTGCGGACCTCGAAGCCGAGGACGTCGCGGTAGAAGGCCACGGACGCGTCCGGGTCGACGTGCGGGAGGACGGTGGTGTGAATGGTGAGGTCCATGCCGACGATGCTAGGGGCGGCCGGTGGACCGCGCTTCTCGATTCCTGACTGATTCCTGACCGGTTCCCGCCCGCTTCCCGGCCTCGGCCGCCGGAGCACGTAGCGCGCACGTCCCGGGCGGGTCCCTGGCACGTCGCGGGCACGTCCGAAACCCGTCGCGGTTCCGTCCCGGTTCTCGTCGACCGGGGTCCGCAATCGCCCGGATTCCGGGATGGTGGTGTCAACGACTCGTGCGCTGGGGGAGTTGTCATGGGGAACGGCCAGGAACTGGTGACCGCGACCGTCGACGCGCTGGTCCGCGCGCCCGGCTCGGCGGTGGCGGAGCTCGTGCGCACGCGGCTGCGGGCGGTGCCGGGCGGCGAGGAGGCGGCGGCCTCGGCCGGGGCGGATCCGGCGGACCCGCGGGCGCGGGCCGCGCTCACCTTCGCCGTCGGCCGGCTGCTCGCCGAGGACCCGGCGTTCGCCCGCTACCTGCTCTCGACGGAGCTGGGCCCGCCCGCGAACCCCGCGACGGTCCAGCTCCGGACGAGACCGGCGGACCCGCCGACCGTCCACCTCCAGGCCGGACCGGGCGACGCCGGGACGGTCCAGCTCCGGCTGAAGCCCACGTCCGGCCGACGGGCCACCGGCGGGATCCTGGTGACGCTCGCCCTCGTGGTGGTCGCGTCCCTGGTCGCCCTCGGGATCGACCTCGGCAACCGGCCGCTCCTCCAGCCCGGTGTCCACGGCTTCGACCACGCCGCGACGGCGCTGCGAGACCCCGTCCAGGCGCAGGGCGTCCTGCCCGGCCCCGCGGCGATGCCGAGCGGCTGGCGGATCGAGACCGCCCCGCAGTCCGGGACGAGCGCGGGCGACGGCGTCCCGTGCTTCGTCCAGGACGCCTGCGACCAGCAACTCGCCTACGCCACCGTGACGTTCCGCGCCGGCGAGCGGCACAGCGCGAAGTTCGTCGTGGTCACGTTCGCGACCGCCGCGACGGCCGGCCGGGCCTTCGACGCGATGCTGGAGCGGGTGGGCGGCGCCGGTGCCGCCGCGGCCGTGCCGCTCCCGTCGATCGGCGACCAGAGCGCCGCCAGGTCACACGGCTCGGACGGCATGGAGGCCCTGGTCCGGGTCGGCACGACGCTCCTGTACGTCGGCGACTCCGGCGCCGACGCGACCACGGCCGACACGCCCGCCCTCACCGCCTTCGCCCGGCTCCTCGCCACCCGCGCCCAGCAGGCGCAGGACGGCCGGACGCCCGACGCCGCCGCGCCCGGCTCCAAGGCCTGACCCCCGTTCGGCTCCCCTCCCGCTCACCGCCCGGGGAAGCTGAAGGCGTACCCGTTGGCCCGCAGCCACGGCAGGAACCGCTCCAGCGCCTCCACCGTCTGCGCCCGGTTCCCCCCGCCGTCGTGCAGGAGGACGGTCGGGCCGCGCCGCAGCTGCTCCTTCGCGGTCTCGACGATCCGCTCGACCCCGGGGCGTTCGAAGTCCCGGGTGTCGACGTTCCAGCCGAGCGGCCGCATACCGTGGGCGGCGGCGATCTGGCGGCTCTCGGGCGTGAACGCGCCGCCGGGCGCCCGGTAGGAGGGGACGGGGCGCCGCCGGTGGCGTCCTGGATCATGCGCAGGCCGTCCACGATCTCCTTCTCCTGGTAGGCGACCTCCTTGCCGTCCATCGCGGTGTCGTGGCTCACGCTGTGGTCGCAGAGGCGGTGGCCGGCCGCGACGACCTGCCGGGCGAGATCCGGGTGAGCGGTGGCGCTCGGGCCGAGCATGCAGAACACGGCCTTGGCGCCGTTGCGGGCGAGGACGTCGAGGACGCGCGGGGTCCACTGCGGGTCGGGCCCGTCGTCGACGGTGAGGTGGACGGTCGTCCCCTCGTCCTCGGACTTGCGCGTGATGCTCATGTCCACCGTCGGGGCGGGCGGGAGGCGTCCGGCGCGGTGGCGGAGGGCGCGGGTACCAGCTGCTCGGATGGTCTCGGGGGTCCGTGGTTCGTCGTGGTGGCGCACGGTGCTGCTCCTCGTCAGGGGGTGGACGACCACCACCCTCGGCCGCGCACGTGCGGGCCCGGTGAGCCGCGTATGACCGTTTCGCAACAACGTGCGACAGGTTTCGCAACAACTGGCCGCCCGCCCGGCGCCATGGTCCGGAGCACGCCTGACCAGCGCCGATACTGGCAGACATGCCACGAGTACTACTGATCGAGGACGACCCGTCGGTGCGCGACGCGCTCGCGCTGGGCCTGCGCCGCCAGGGCCACGCCGTGCGCACCGCCGCGTCCGGCGAGGAGGGGCTTGCCGAGGCCCACCGGGAGCCGCCCGAGATCGTGGTGCTCGACCTGATGCTGCCGGGCATCGACGGCCTGGAGGTGTGCCGCCGTCTGCGCGCCGACGGCCCCACCCCGGTGATCATGCTGACCGCCCTCGGGGACGACGTCGACACCGTCCTCGGCCTGGAGGCCGGCGCCGACGACTACGTGGTCAAGCCCGCGCAGTCCCGCGTCCTGGACGCCCGGATCCGCGCCGTGCTGCGCCGCACCGGCGGCCCCGGTCCCGAGCCCGTCCGCGAGGCGCTCGGCGACCTCGTCCTGGACCGCGCCGCGCTCACCGTCACCAAGCACGGCGTCCCGCTGGTCCTCGCCCCGGGCGATCTGCGCCTGCTGCTGGAGCTCGCCGCCGCGCCCGGCCGCGTGTTCAGCCGCGAGCAGCTCCTGGAGTCGGTGTGGGGCCTCGGCCGCCAGGACGACATCCGGCTCGTCGACGCCGGGGTGAACCGGCTGCGCGCCAAGATCGAGGACAGCCCGGCCGCGCCCCGCTACGTCCGGACTGTCCGCGGTTTCGGCTACCGCTTCGGACCGCTGTGAACCGCGCCCGCCGGAACCCCCCGGCCGACGACCCCTCCGGCAGAGCCGCCGCCGGGCACCCCGCCACCGGACGGCCGTCCCGGCCCGGCCGGCACCGGCTGCTGCGCCTGCGCCGCGCCGTCGCCGGGCTGCGCCCGCGCATGCTCGCCGCGTTCCTGGCCGTCGCCGCCATCAGCGCGCTCGCCACCGCCGCCCTCACCTACCGGGCCGCGACCAACTCCACCCTCGACCTCACCCAGGACACCACCCTCGACGAGTTGCGCCGACGCATCGACGTCCTCTCCCCCGCCCTGCCGTTCCCGCCGACCCAGGCCGAACTCGACCGCCTCGCAGGGCAGTTGTCCGGCACCAACGGCTTCCGCGACTGGCGCATCCTGGCCTCCTACGGGACGATCCACTCCGAGTGGACCCAGCCCGTCGCCGTCCCGCCCAGCCTGCAGGCCACCGTCGGCTCCGGCCGCGCCGCGTTCCAGCGCTTCGCCGCCGACGGCCACCCGTGGCTCGCGGCCGGGGTGCCCGTCACCTACGCCCCGTCCGGCGTGACCACCGGCGTCCCCGCCAGGACGCCGCCCGGCTCCGGCACCCCCTCCGGCCTCACCGTCTACGCGGTCCTCCCCCTCGACCGCGAACAGGCCACCGCCAACGAGGTCCTCGCCGGTGCCGCCGGCGCCGGCGTGTTCGCCGCCGTCCTCGCCGCCGGACTCGCCCTGTTGGCCGCCCGGCAGGTCCTGCGACCGGTCCGGGCCCTCGGCGACGCCGCCCGCGCCCTCGCCCAGGGCCGGCTCGACACCCGGCTCACCGTCACCGGCCACGACGAACTCGCCCAGCTCTCCAAGACGTTCAACCACACCGCCCGCACCCTCCAGGGCACCATCGAGGAACTGCGCGCCGTCGAGAGCCAGGGCCGCCGGTTCGCCGCCGACGTCTCCCACGAACTGCGCACCCCGCTCGCGGCCATGCTCGCCGTCACCGACATCCTCGACGAGGACGCCGAACAGCTCCCGCCCGACACCGGCACCGCACTGCGCATGATCAGCAACGAGACCCAGCGGCTCACCCGCCTCGTCAACGACCTCATCGAGATCTCCCGCCTCGACGCCGGCGCCGCCCCGCTGCGCGCCGAGGACGTCGACGCGGCCTCGGCGGTGCGCGAGACCCTCGACCTGCGCGGCTGGTCCGAGCGGATCGAGACCGACCTGCCCGCCGCCCTGCCGGTGCGGCTCGACCCGCGCCGCTTCGACGTCATCGTCGCCAACCTCGCCGGCAACGCGCTGCGCCACGGCCGCCCACCGGTGCGCCTCGGCCTGCGGGAGGCCGACGGCGTGCTCGTGCTCACCGTCACCGACCGCGGCCCGGGCATCCCGCCCGCCGAACTCCCGCACCTGTTCGACCGGTTCTACAAGGCCGACAAGTCCCGCGCCCGCTCCGAGGGCAGCGGGCTCGGCCTCGCCATCGCCCAGGAGAACGCGCGCCTGCACGGCGGCATCATCGAGGCCGCCAACTCCCCGGCGGGCGGAGCGGTGTTCACCCTCGTCCTGCCCCTCGGCACCCCTTCGGAGGACCAGTGACGACCCCCCGCCGCCAGGCCCCCCGCCACCAGGCCCCCCGCCGCCTCGCCGCCGCCACCGCGCTGCTCCTGCTCACGTGCGGCTGCTCGATCCCGAGCACCGGTCCGGTCCGCAGCGGCCTGCCCGCCACCGGCATCGAACCGGGCACCCGGCTCTACTTCCCCGGTCCGCAGGGCATCCGGCTCGCCATCCGCCCCGGCGGCCGGCGCGAGGACCTCCAGCAGACCCTCGACAGCCTGCTCACCGGCCCCGACCAGGCCGAACGGCGCACCGGCCTCTACAGCGACCTGCCCGCCACCGGCAAGGTCCAGGCCACCGCCACCCCCGGCGCCGTCACGCTGCGCCTGTCCTGGCCGACCACCTCGCTCAGCACCACCGCCATCCAGCAGCTCGTCTGCACCACCGAGGACGCCCCCGCCGCCGGCCCGACGCCCCACGTCTCCATCGTGAGCAGCGACGCCCCCAGCGCGATCCAGCAGCAGTGCGACCTCCACCGCAACGGCTGACCCCACCGACCCCCATATTCGGGCAAGCGTTCGAATAGGAGCGTACGCTGGTGCCATGCCCGGCACCGTTCACCTCCAGCCCTCGCTGTTCGACGACCCCGGCGACGACGTCCGCCTCGGGCCGCTGCGGGGAGTGCGGCGGGTGGTGCTCGGGGACGGGGCGTGGCTCGACGTGCTGCCGGGGTGGCTGCGCGGGGCCGACCGGGTGTTCGAACAGCTGGCGGCGGAGGTGCCCTGGCGGGCGGAGCGCCGCGAGATGTACGAGCGCATGGTGGACGTCCCGCGACTTCTCGCGTCCTACCCCGAGGGCGCCGAGGCCCCGCACCCGGTGCTGGCCGAGGCGCGCGAGAGGCTGAGCGCGCACTACGCCGAGGAGCTCGGCGAGCCGTTCCGCACGCTGGGCCTGTGCTACTACCGCGACGGGCGGGACAGCGTCGCCTGGCACGGCGACCGGATCGGGCGCGGGAACCGCGAGGACACCATGGTCGCGATCCTTTCCGTCGGCGAGCCGCGCGCCCTCCTCCTGCGGCCCCGGTACGGCGGGGGCGCCGTGGTGCGGCACCTGGTCGGGCACGGGGACCTCGTCGTGATGGGCGGCTCGTGCCAGCGGACCTGGGAGCACGCGATCCCGAAGACGGCACGGCCGGTGGGCCCGCGGATCAGCGTCCAGTTCCGGCCGCGCGGCGTGGCCTGAACCCCGGTTGCCGTCGGCGGACCGGGCGTGGAGGCTGGCCGGAGGGGACGGTCCCCGACGCGGGCCGAGCGCAGGAGGCGGCATGCCGAAGGCGGGCAGGTACCGCGAGGGCGTCCCCTGCTGGGTGGCGCTCGCGGTGCCGGACGTCGAGCGGGCGCGGCGCTTCTACCGCGGGCTGTTCGGCTGGGACTTCGTCCCGACCGGCCCGGCCGAGGCCGTCGCCACGCTGCACGGCGCCCAGGTCGCGGCCCTCGGGCCGCCGTCCGAACCGCCCGCCTGGCTCACCTGCCTCGCCACCCCCGACGTCCGCCGCAGCGCCGCCGCCGTCCGCGCGGCGGGCGGGCGGCTCCTGCGCGAGCCGTACGACGTGCCCGACCAGGGCCGGGCGGCGCTCGCCGCCGATCCGCAGGGCGCGCGCTTCGGGCTCTGGCAGGGCGGGCCGGTCCCGGGCGCAGGGCTGGTCAACGAGCCGGGCACGTTCACCTGGAACGAGCACCTGTCCCCCGACCCGGACGCCGCCCGCGCCTTCTACCGGCAGGTGTTCGGCCTCACCCACGACCACCCGCGGGACGGCTACACCGTGTTCCGCGCCCAGGGCCTCCCGGCCGGCGGGATCGGGCCCTCGGGCGACGCCCGCGCCGCGTGGCTGACCTCGTTCGCCACCGACGACGCGGACCGCGCCGCCGCCCGGGTGCGCGCCCTCGGCGGGACCGTCCTCACCGGCCCGGAGCCGACGCCCTTCGGCCGCTCGGTGCTGGTGCGGGACGACGGCGGCGCGGTGTTCACCCTGGTCGCCGTCCCACCCGACGAGTCCGCGGAGGCGGCCTGAGGCCTTCGGCGCCCGTCGGTCCCCTCGGTCCTCCCTCTTGGTCCGCTCAGTCCTTGACCGCACCCGCGAGGCCGGACACCAGTTTGCGCTGCACCGCGATGAAGAAGACCAGCACCGGCACGGTCATCAGCGTCGACGCCGCCATGATGCCGCCCCAGTCGTTCTCGTCCGGCTTGAAGAAGACCAGCAGGGCGGACGGCAGGGTCTGGTTCCGCGTGGCGCTGATGATGAACGTCTTCGCGAACACGAAGTCGTTCCAGGCCGCGATGAACGAGAACACGCTCGTCGCCGCGAGGCCCGGCGACACCAGCGGCAGCAGGATCCGCCACAGGATGCGGGCCCGGCTCGCGCCGTCGATCTGCGCGGCTTCCTCGATGGACTCCGGCACGGCGGCGACGAAGCCGCGCATCATCCAGATCCCGAACGGCAGCGAGAACGCCAGCTGCACCAGCACCAGCGACACCAGGGTGTTCAGCCCGAGCCCCGGGACGTGGCGGCCGGCGTCGCGGAACATGAAGAACAGCGGGATGGTCAGCGCCTCGACCGGGATCATCTGCGCGATCAGGAACATCACCATGACCGTCGTGCGGAACCGGAAGCGGAACCTCGTCACCGCGACCGCCGCCAGGAAGACGACCACCGCCGACAGCACCACCACCGACAGCGCGACGACCGCGCTGTTGGCGAAGTACCGCCCGAACCCGTCCACGCCCAGCACCCTCCGGAAGCCGTCCAGAGTCGGGTGCGCCGTCCACGGCCTCGGGTCCAGCGACTGCACCTCGCCCTTCGGCTTGACCGCCGAGAGCACCATCCAGAAGATCGGGAACGCCGTGACGACGGCCGCCGCGATCGCGCCCCCGTTCGCGAGCAGCCGCCAACCACGCCTGTCTGCGAGGCAGTTCACAGTTCGTTCCCCGTCCGTCGCAGGGTGCGGATGTAGAAGGCCGTCGGAACCACCAGGACCAGCAGCATGATCACGCCGATGGCCGCGCCCAGCCCGTACTGGGAGGAGGCGAAGGCCTTCTGGTAGGCGTAGACGTTGAGCACGAGGTTCTGGCCGGCGATGCCGCCGCCCTCGGTCATCACGTAGATCTGCGTGAAGCACTTGAAGTCCCAGATCACCGACTGGATCACCACGATCGTCAGGATCGGCCGCAGCATCGGGGCGGTGATCCGGCGGAACGTGGTCCAGGTGGTGGCGCCGTCCAGGGCGGCGGCCTCGAGCACCTCCGCCGGGATCGCCCGGATGCCCGCGTAGAGGGTGACCATGACGAACGGGTAGGAGTGCCAGACCACGACCGCGCCGACGATCAGGAACGCCGACCACCTGTCGTAGAACCAGTTGTACTCGTGGAAGCCGGTGAGCCCCAGCCGCACCAGGGTGTGGTTGACCAGGCCGAGGTTGGTGTCGAACAGGAAGCTCCACACCGTCGAACCGGTCATCGCGGGCGCCGCCCAGGCCGCCGTCGCGGCGGTGGTCAGCACCAGCCGCGGCCACCGGCCGACCCGGGTGAGCAGAACGGCGAACGTGGCGCCGACGGCGATCGTGGCGGCCACGCAGAACGTGGCGAAGCCGACCGTCTGCAGCAGCACCGTCCAGAACCGGCCGTCGCCGAGGACCTTCTCGTAGTTGCCGAGCCCCACGAAGGAGGTCGGCGCCCCGCCGGAGGCCTGCGCCTGCCCGAAGTCCAGCACGGACAGCAGGCCCAGCTGGTAGATCGGGTAGGCGACCAGCGGGATCATGACGACCGCCGCCGGCAGGAGCAGCAGCAGTGGGGGTCGGCGCCGCCGGCCGCCCGGGGACACGGCCGGCGCCGGGCCCCGGCGGCGGCCTCGCGCGGAGGACGGCGGCGCCGGGGCGGTCGTGGTGGATGCGGACACGTGACCTGCTCTCTGGCCTGAAGGGGCTGCGGACCGGCGTCAGTGCGCCGCGAAGGCCGAGGTGATCTGGGTGGCGGCGTCGCCGGAGGCCTTCGCCACGTCCGCCTTGCCGGTGACGACCTGCTGGACCATCGTCGGGATCACCGCCTGGGCGTCGATCTGCGTCCAGGCCCGGTCGAGCGGGACGAACCGGGTCCCGGCCGCGATGGTGTCGGTGAACGGCTTCAGGAAGGGGTCCTTCGCCGCGACCTTGGCGCTGACCGGCGTGAGCGTCGGCAGGTTCCCCATCGCGTCGTACATCTGCTCCTGGTAGGCCGGTCCGGCCAGCAGCTGCGCGAACTCGACCGCGAGCGAGCGGTGTCTGGCAGCCTTCATGACGCCGAAGTTGTTGCCGCCCGCGAACGCCGGCGCGATCGACCCCGGCTTCTCGCCCGGCAACGGCACGACGCCGTACCTGCCCCGCACCGCGCCCGCATCCACCTTGCTGCGACTGGAGTTGGGCAGGATCGCCATCGCCGCCTTGCCCGCCGCGAACAGGTCGACGGTCCTGCCGCCGGTGAGGTCCGCGCACTGCTGGGCCGGGCAGCCGTCGGCGCCGAACAGGTCGGTGTAGCGCCTGATCCCGGCCTGCGCGGCGGGCGAGTCGATCGCCCCCCTGAAGCGCGCACCGTCCTTGGCGGCGATGTCGCCGCCCGCGTCCCAGACGAACGGCAGCACGGCGTACGTGTACTTGCCGCCGACCGCGATGCCGTAGGTGTCCGGGTGCGCGGCGTGGATCTTCCGCGTGGCGGCGACGAGTTCGGCGTACGACGTCGGCGGGGCGAGCCCGGCCTCGGTGAACAGGTCGGTGCGGTAGTACAGCGAGCGCACCGCGACCCACCACGGGACGCCGTACGTCCTCCCGTCCACGACGGCCGTCTTCGCGATCACCGGGTCGAGGTCGCCCTTGCTCTGCCACCTGTCCAGGTCGGCGCCGATGTCGGCGAGACCGCCCGCGGCGACGTAGCCCGGCAGGTCGGTGTTGCCGAACTCGACCAGGTCGGGGGCGCTTTGGGGGTCGTTGAAGGCGCCCTTCATCTTCGCGGCGCGGGCCGAGGCGTCGGTGTCGATGTAGCTGACGTTGACGGTGACGCCCTGGTGGGAGGCCTGGAACTCGGCCACGGCCTTGCCGACCACGGCCTCCTTCGCGGCGTTGCCGGCCTCGTTGAACAACCAGACCTGCAAGGCGCCCGTCCGGTCGTCGGCCCCGGCACCGGCCGGCGCCGAGGTGCCCGGCGCGCAGGCCGCCGCGGCCAGGCATCCGGCCGTGAGCACGGCCGCCGCGGCCGTCCGTCCGATGAGTCGCATGGTGGAGACCTCCCCTCCCGACAGCTGCCGCCGGGACGTGCGCCGCTGGGGACGGGCACGTCGAAGCAGGCCCTGACCGGGGCCGGTGGTGGGTGGGTTGCGGGGTACGGCAGGGCGGGTTCCGACGGGCGGGGGATGCCGTCGCCTGCTCGATGGCAGGGACGTTAGGCGCGGGCGCTCGCGGCCAACAAGAGGCGGTTCACGAAGTTTTGCACTGCACAACGTTGTGTCGAGAACGCGGCGATCCGCGCGCGAACGGGTACGTTCTGAGCCATGACGGACCCAGGAGCAGGGCCCAGGAAGCCCGCGCCCGAACGCAACCAGTCCTCGTCGCTGCGCCGCGCCCTCGCCGTCCTCGGCCACGTCCGCGACCACGGCGACGGGCGCGGCGTCCCGCTCGCCCAGCTCGCCGAGGCGCTCGACCTCAACAAGAGCACCGTGCTGCGCCTGGCCGGCCCGCTGCTCGACGAGCACCTGCTGGAACGCGACCGCGAGACCGGCTGGTTCCGCCTCGGCCACGGCTCACTGCGGCTCGGCCAGGCCTACCTCTCCACCCTCGACCTGCGCAGCGTCGCCGCCGAACACCTGCGCCGCCTCCAGCGCGAGGCCGGCGAGACCGTCCACCTGACCGTCTGGCAGGCGCCGGGCATCGTCTACCTCGACAAGGTCGAGGACGAGACCAACGTGCGGATGGCCTCCCGTGTCGGCAGCCGTGCCCCCGCCTACTGCACCGCCACCGGAAAGGCGATCCTCGCCTGGCTGCCCGACGAGGCCGTCACCGAGGTCGTCGCCGCCGGCCTGCGCCCGGTCACCGCCTGGACCATCTCCGACGAGACCCGGCTGCGCGCCGACCTCGCCCGGGTCCGGGCCCGCGGCTACTCCATCGACGACCGCGAGAACGAACCCGAGGTCCGCTGCGTCGCCGCGCCCATCTTCGACCACACCGGCGAGGTCACCGCCGCCCTGTCCGTCTCCGGCCTGACGTCCCGGATGACCGCCGCCCGCGTCCGCGCCCTCGGCCCGGTCGTCGCCCAGACCGGCCTGCGGATCTCCCGCGAACTGGGCTCCGACCGCCAGCCGGCGTGACCGGGGCGAATGCGCCGGAAAAGCGAACGAGGCCCGGCACCCGAATAGGTACCGGACCTCGCCCGACAATAGAGCGCCAGGCCCGGGTCGCACGGACTCTCCCTACTGAAAGTAGGACGTGCTCTGGTAGCACCACTGACGCCTGACGAGGAATCATCCCCCTCGCGACGAGAAGAACACTAGCAGCCCGGAACCCCCACCACGAAACCGCCCCGCACCACCGGAAAACCCCGGAAAAGCGAACGAGGCCCGGCACC